>JABCTJ010000061.1 GCA_018238375.1 Candidatus Thorarchaeota archaeon | reverse complement strand
TGCAAGAACACTGACGAAACCCTTGATTCTGCCCCGAGCTTACACCAACCCTTTTCGTCGCGCGTCCTATCAGCTCCACACTTCCTCTCGCAGAAGTGACAATCCTGCAGAATCCTTTTCGTCAGTTCCACTTTGAGATCCAAGAAGCTGACTTCAGGAGATTCATCAGGGGTCACGCGCTTGCCACCCCCATCAACTCGCTCCAAGTACTCTTTCATCTGCTTGGATAGGTCAGCATGGCGTTCCCACAGGCTTTCAGCTGGCTCAGTGAAATCCACATCACACTCAATATCCTTTGAGAGGACGTACTTTGCCCACCGCTCCATATCGATAATACCACGGTAGCGGCGAAGCCTCTTCAAAGCTTCAGGATTCTTCCAGACATTGGTTGCATCAGGACGTAGCAGGCGCCACATGATTGTAGAACGGATGTGCGACCGCATGATAAAAGGGCTACGAGTCACACGAGAGCGGCTGGAATATCTACCTCACTGTTCTGGATGACATGCAGAATCGATGCTGCCAACACCGCGACTCTCCGGCTCAACCAAGTCGGGGTCACATTCCTATTGCTCTGAAGCAGCTCTCCACCGGCAATGAGGTCATCCTGTACTGGAGGTTCTGTAGCAAACAGACAGTTCTTGGGAAGCATGTTTTCAGTCAGGAACCAGTCTTTGAACTGACTGGCGTCCTCAGCATTGCGTTCAGGATGATTGAAGTTGTCCAGTCGGCCCCAGTTGAGAGCAAAAACTGCATCAGCATCTTCGAAAGCGCCCTCGAAGCTGTCAACCTCTTCGATGACTATGCTCGTTGTCTTTGCACGCCTCCGGGCCTCACGAACCGCTCTCCTAACAAGAGAAAATCCAGGGGGAGCCGCAACTCTCATCTCAGCGCCAAGCATAGCACCCAGAATCAGCAAGCTATGGGGCGTCCGTGGTAGAACGAACCTTGAGCCAAATCCCCAGCATATAACGATGCGACGACTTTCAATCCGATCGAGATTATATCGGACGGAGGCTAGCTCAGCAAGGGCAGACTGATGGGCATAGATATCATCTGCCATACTTATCATAGGCTTGCCCACAACACTTGGAAGTTTCTCAGTGAGTCGTCGCCCATCACCGAAAGTCTGAGGGTCCGTGTAGGAAGTCAATAGTAGGTCAGTGGCAGAGCTGGCCATGGCAATCTCACTCAGAATCTCATCGTCAGACAGGGCGTAATCCCTGTGAATGCTCAGGTCGACGTGAGAAGAATAGAGTCGCGCTGCTGTTGCTTGGGCCACTGCCCGTTCGTATGCTGGAGCATTGTGCAAGAAAGTCCCCACTACACGGAGCGTATGCATGTGCTTTACAATCGTAGAGAAGCCGGTTTCCAGAACTGATTGCGCAGTTTCGAGGATTCTCTCCACACCTGTAGCTCCCAAGTCAAAGATGCTTGTTCCTGCCATGGGCATCGTGCGGGGAATGTATCTTCATCGTAAAAGGCTTCGTGGAAGCGCCAAGAACCGTGAGCACCCTATTCCTTCTGCAGTAGATAGTTCCAAACGAGTTTGAGTAGGTCTGATTGTAATCTGTTCTATAGTTCACTTGCTTCCTTTTCTATGCCACTCTTAGACTCCCGTAGTTTCTGAAGATTCCACAGGAGAGCCGGATACTGGTCTACCTTTTCATGGAGAACATGATCGGGATCAATGACTTCTCGGTTGAATTCCATGTCTTCATAGAACTGCCTAATGCCCTTTCTCTCTTCAGGATTGAGATCATCTGTCAGGGCCTGAATGAACCTCATCGCTTTACGCCGTATAGTTCCAAATAAGGTTACATCGTCCTCTCCAGTGGGGAGGAGAGATTTGAGTCTAGTATCCAAGTGTATTGAATTCAATAAGACTCCGTAATCCAGATGGTAAAATGGCTCAGAGAGAGATGCAAGACTCTCTACGATGAAGCATTTCCTGAATTTCATTCTGTCGAATTCGCGCCTTGAAATATCCCATACATCGAATAGGTCTCTAGAAGTTGCTCGTGAAAGCAGAGCAGCCAACTTC
Organism: Candidatus Thorarchaeota archaeon; assembly: GCA_018238375.1. Taxonomy (GTDB): domain Archaea; phylum Asgardarchaeota; class Thorarchaeia; order Thorarchaeales; family Thorarchaeaceae; genus WTCK01. The sequence continues at coordinate 2,204 of JABCTJ010000061.1, read as the reverse complement.
CCGGCATAGAGCTCCTCAGGGACAGGTGTCATCACGGTCAAATTACGATATGTGAGTGTGTAAGTTCTGTCTTCAAGTAGTGGGACTCTTTTAGCATAGCCAATCTCCACTAGTGCTTCTGCATAATTGCCGTTCTCATCCACTAGTCTTGCACCAATTCTGGTTAGGGGATATGATGGCTGAATGAATATGTGGTCGTCTGTCGCACCCATTGATAGTAGGATTTCTTTAATCTCTTTGTCAACTTGACTCCGAAGTTCTCGAAGATTCCGTTGGTCCGGAACTGTGCGCTCATCTCGAAAGTTAAAATCTGCATCGAGTGTTAGTCTTGTGGGTTGGGGTGTGCTTGAGTGAACGAGATGTATAGCGGACCCCCCAATTAGGGATAGTTGCCTCTTAAGGAACGAGTTCTCAAAGATGCGGCCCACAAGATCAAGCAGAACCTTCAACCTTGGAGTGATATCCAGAGAGAAGCGCTCGCCAAATGCGTTAGTCATTCATACTCCCCCGCTGAGAATCATCCTGAACCACTCAGGGACATAGAGTTTCCATCTATGATCGAAATCGAGTTTTCTTCTTCCACCGTAGAATGGAGTGCGCTCCTTCGTGCCAAATAGATAACGCGGAGGTCCCTTTACTCCAGAGGCCAAGCGTTCGAGCTGACTCTCGCTGATGCTCTCCCGAATAATGGGTGAGAACTGCCGCAACGTGTCTAGGACAAGACCCACACGGCGGAGTAAGACTTGGTTGTCACGCCGTTTCAAGAACTGCATCAGATGGTTGAAGTGGATTTCTCTAAGTGTGAGTGCACTATAGAGGAGCTCTTCCCATCCACCACAGTATTCCGGCCGTTCCACACAGTCAATCAAGGTTCGTTCTCGTGAGCTCACTCTTACACGAGTTCCTCTCCAATGCTGCCAGCCAACTCCGGTTATACAGTCACTGACGATGACCGGACGAAAACGTACATCTGAAACGGAAAATGGTCTGAATCGGTCGTCCTCCAAGACACACGTGTATGCCTGATTATAGAGAAGAGCGTGAGCTGAGCCGTAGAACTCGATTGCAGTATGATAGCCAATGAAACCTTCGGGTCGAACTCTAGAAGCAATCAACATTCGATCTGGCTGCTTATTTCTTGAATTCCTTGAGGGAAGTACAGCATAATAGAGGCCCCGTCGTAGATTGCGAATTTTTCCATCCTTTTGAAGCCGGCTGAGGAACTTGCGTGACACGTACGACCTAGTCACTGGTCTTCGAATCACACGTCTTGTGATATCTACGATCTCATCAAACGTGGCAACATCTCTCTCAAGCATCTCGAAGTGAATCTGCTCAGTAATCGTCGTCATTTCTATTCACAATCACGTACGTTAATACCCAAAATTAGGTTATTAATGCAACGGTATTAGTAAGAAATGCGGTACTCGAATGGATATTATCTATCACTGATTCTTGATTTGCATTGTCATGTTCTTACAAGTATTCGAAGTGAAGGCAGAGTGAAATTGTAACATTCGTAGCAACTTTGCGCGTTCCATCTTCAGTTCAAGTGGGGAATTATTTAAGCGCCTAGGAGATACCAACGTTGCTCACGACTCAAGTCGCGGGTTTACTTGGTGAATCTCTATGAAGAAGCTGCTTGTGACACTGACACCGGCCGAGAGTAAGAGGCTAATTGCGAAAGGCCTCCTAGCCACAGATAAGATTCAGGAAGCCCTGAAGAACGGCTACCTCTGCGTGACCCTAGGCACGACCTCCTCCTACCTCGTGGAAGAGATACTAGGAGAATACGATAAGACACGACATATAGCTGGAGTGGTTGTGCCTCAGGGATTGTCAGTAATCAAAGCTGAGCGCAGAGCTACCGACGCAATCTTTCACAAAGGGAAGTATCTCAAAGGCAAGAAGATTATTGATGTCCTAGAGGAGCTCGGACCAGACGACGTAATTATCAAGAGTGCAAATGCCCTAGATACTGACTACACTCCAGTCGTTCTCTTAGCAAGTCCAACCGGAGGAACAGTTGGCTCCTTCCTCGGCACTGCGGCATCAAAGAATATCACGATAATCATGCCGATAGGTCTCGAGAAGAACATCCCCGTCGCCTATGATGATTTCGCTGGCCAATTCGGAAAGGACGATTGGGACTACGCCATTGGAACGCCAGTTGGCGTCATAGCAGTGCCGGAGGGCATAGCCTT
>JABCTJ010000186.1 GCA_018238375.1 Candidatus Thorarchaeota archaeon | reverse complement strand
TGCTAGAGCATCCGCCTTCATAATTCCCGAACCACTAGCTCCGCCAACGACCAAGACACCCGATTCCTTGTAAACAAAAGGAATCCTGTCTGGTGCATAGCTGTAGCCTCCGGCCCAGCTATTGACTGGTCTCGCATCTGTAAACGCAGGGAAGTACTTGGATAAAACCGGATAAATCGAATCCTCGTAGTAGGCGCTCTCAGGAACAAGATCTTCATCGGTTTGTATGTATTTGTACTCACGACCGAACTTATCGCCACAGCCTATCCAGAATCCTTTCTCTTGGTGTTGCGGTCTGAAATAGACCCCAGCAGAGGGAAGTATCGTGAACGGGATGGAGTCCATCTCACTGAATCCCTTGGTGTTGAGTACTTCAAGCAACTCCGCCTTGTCCGCCGCATGCAGGACGAAAATTTGACGCTTTTTCACCTTCGTTAAGCTGTCAATCCCTATGGGATCTAGAAGCTCATTGGCCCAAGCTCCAGTTGCGAGAACTACTGTTTCAGCCCTTATGTCGCCCTTGTTAGTTCTGACGCCGACCACATGTTTCTTCTGCCATACAAATGGCTCACCAGGCAATTCTAACGGAGGGTCTGCTTCTACTATGAGCGCCTGAACGTCGACTCCGTAGCGAGGTTTCACTTTGCTGATCTTGACGAACTCCTCTAGGTAAAACTCTACAAGGCGTGTTGGGTCTAGAACGCCGCAATCTGCTCCAAAGAGACCGTAGCTTACCTCTTGAAGATTCATCAGCTCAGCCTCTTCGTCTCCAGCAAAATCGACATTAAGATTTGGAATTAGCTCCTTAAGCTGCTTCTTGTCATAGACTTTGCAGCTGATATTGGACTCCTTCATTCGCTTTATCCAGAGCCTAACACTCTCATGTCCGAATTGCTCCTCACTCAGAAGCCAGAGGTATCCTATTTTTTCAAACATCAGGTCGTAGCCAATCTTGTTCTGCACGTGTTCGAAATACTTGATGGAGGTGTCAGTGAGCAGTTGATTAGTTGAAGATGCGAACATATTCCGCACCGCTGCTGCGCTCATGGCAGTGTTAGCTTGCCCTGCGGCCAGATATCTATCAACAAGAAGTATCTTCTTTGACGGGTTGTTCTTTTGCAAGTAGTAAGCAGTGGCGACTCCAATCACACCCGCTCCTACTACAACAATATCGACAGTTTCATCGTTGCTCAAGATGACAGGCCTCCAACGCGTATTGCGGCCGAGAGTAAGGCGGCCTAAAACAGTTTCCGTCAAAGGAATTGCGCTTTGGCTCTCAACACCTTCCACTAGTGGTGTTCTTATCGTTCGCGTGTACCACTGATACGTGTCGATGGGATGTCATACCAGATACTATGAATCCCTTTAGCAAAGTAGTGATGGGTCTCAAACCTTGAAAGACAAGAGAATTGAATTTCCAGAACAAATCGAGAAACATCATTCTGCGCTTCGAAGTATTTTGTCTATGCTGATTGCTAGTCCCCCGTCCACGACCCAAGTTAGGTCCGTGCTCCACGATATCGCAGACATTACCAAGGGAAACGCATCAGTCGGGGTTTGCATTGGATCTGACGTGTGGATTCGACTGAGCCCTCTGGATGAAGAAACGAACTGGCAGCCTGCTGAGAAGAACGAAGCGGACCTTTTCAGCAAGATAATCAGTGAGGGGGAAATGATGCTTGTAGGTGGAGAATCAGGTTCCGTTTCCGTCGTAGGGGTTTCGTCTGACGGTCTAATTCCGATTGTTCTAATGGTCAAGGGAGTGGGCGATCACAGTCCACTAAACTCGCACATCGATAACCTCAAGGTACTTGTGCTCCCTCTAAGTCTGGCAGTCCAAAACGCGATGTCACTTCAAGAGGCCAAGCAGTCAGCACACCAGACTGAGATACTACTTGACCTTCTTTTCCACGATGTCAGGAATTTCATCAACACGACACGAACAGCCTTGGAACTCTTGGAAATCGACTCCGGCAACGAAGATACGAGAAAGGAACATGTTGCGATTGCGCTAGACCAGACTGATGGCATAACTAACCTGCTTGCACGCGTGAAAGGCATTCTATCCAAGAAAAAACCGGGAGAGTTGGCATCGGTGGATCTTATCGAAGCCCTGAGAGAGAGCATTAGCACCGTTATGTCACAGTACGGAGAGGAAATACTCGAGATTGGACTAAGAGACGAACTAGAAGATGATTCGCCCTTTGTGCTTGCAGACCAGCTCTTATCGGAAGTCTTTGTGAATATCCTCACCAATGCTATCAAGTACACCGAAGAAGAAACAAAATGGATTGACATTGATTGGAACCGTTGGACTGTTAATCCCTCATTCGTTGTGATATCGTTCTCTGACAGAGGCACGGGGATTCCAGAACACCTCAAATCCAAAGTCTTCGGGCGTTTTGCTCTCGAAAGCTCTACGGGTATGGGTCTTGGGCTAAATGTCATCTCGCGACTTGTTGAACAATACGCTGGGTATCTCTGGTTTGAGGATAGGGTTGAAGGTGATCATAGCCAAGGTACCGTAGTGAACGTTGCCCTTCATTTAGTAGGCGACTAGTGACAGCAAGGTCTCAAGTGAACTACAACTCAGGTGGAGGGACAGTCAGCTGCGCTCGCTCGTTGAACATCTCGCGCAGGAACAGACGGGATGTTATTAGAGCGGAAATTATGCCTGCCAGGAAGATCATGATGAATATGATGATTTGGTAAAGAGCGGCCTCGAGCGGATTCACACCTCCGATAATCATCCCACTCATCAGCCCCGGAATACTCACGATGCCAAGAGACGCGTATCTGTTCAAATTCGGCAGCAGGCCAGACCGTATTGATTCGCGTATTGTCAGCTCTGTTGCCTGCATCGGCGTGGCGCCAAGAGCCAGGGCGGTCTCAAGGAGTGACCTTTGCTTTTGGGCGTTTGACCACATCCTGTCAATGACTAGACTCGTTAGAACCATACAATTCCCAATGACCATGCCACCCATTGGAATGATGAATTCTCCAGGCCCCGACCGCCAGTCAATGATTTCAAGTGCAATTGTAACCGCCATAACAGAGAGAGAGCCGATTAAGATTGCCGGAAGGGTGGCACGCATGACGCCGGGAACGCGTTCCAAATTGCTTCTTGCAGTGTAGGCGGCAAAGAAGCCCATGAACGACAGCACACCGAATATAACAATCAGGTCAGAGATAGCAAAAATGTAGACCAGAATCAATGCCATCAATACGATTTGAATGGTACCTCGAATGGTGCCTACAATGAGTTTGCTGCCGATGCCGATTCCTTGCCATCTAGTTATCATGATTAGGATAGCCAGCAATATCATCGCAGCGGCATAGCGTTGAATCATTGGAATGTACTGTTCCGGAATCTGAAGCAGTGCGAATAGGTCTAATTGCATTCTAGGACGCCTCCGATAGATTTTCCAACTCTAAGACTCTAGAGGTGAAACGTTCTGC
>JABCTJ010000172.1 GCA_018238375.1 Candidatus Thorarchaeota archaeon | reverse complement strand
AGCAAGCTCGGTTTCCCCACCCTTCTCTAGTCTTCCTCTTGCAGGGGTGTATAGACCCTCCGTATTCTCGCGAATGATTACCATGTCAATGTCTTTGTGAGTCTTCTCTGCAAGTGGAGTTGGGACCCCCTCATAGAGCTTTATTGGGCGTACATTAGCGTACAGGTCCAATTGGAATCGTAATCCCAGCACAATATTGTAGCCTGCTAGGTTCTTATCCGGAAGCCTTACCTGTTCGCCATCGGGGCCAATAGCTCCCACTGCCCCCAGTAAGATTGCGTCAGCCTCTTCCTTGGTGAAGGTTTCAGCTTCTTCTGACCATTCTCGCTCTGTCTTCAGGTAGTATTCTCCCCCACATTCATACTCAATTGGTTCCAGCTGAAATCCACTGACCTTCTCTTCAGCAGCCAGCAAGACACGGAGTGCTGCGGGTATTACTTCTCTTCCGATACCATCACCAGGCAGAACTGCTATCTTGTATTTTCGGGGCAAAATGCGTCACCTAGTAACTTCCTAGCCAGCCCAAATCATTGCCTCTGTCGTCGAGCAGGCTTACCATTGTGTCAATCATCTTCCCATCAACATATCTTACTTTGCATCTAATGGTGAATCGTTTCTTACACTTTTCGCATTCCACAAGCCAGTCCTCTATAACCACTTCAATGCTATGCCCTTGGATATTTGGCGGGTCCTTTGTGACGCTAATCACTGTTAGTTCCTTTCCATCACAAGCATAAGTGCACTCTTTAAGCGGAATCGGTTCCATCCCTCTTCTGCCGAGCGCAACAAAGACCTCATCTGGCAAATCATCAATCGTTGGACCTTCTTCCAAGCGTCGCACCAGCCTTGGGTTTCCCACCGCTACATATAATTGAATGGTTATGATGTTCTCAACTATGAGACTCGTCAGCTACTCGCGGCTTGGAGTGCCATCTATCGGAGTTGAGACCGAATCCGGTATCTTGGATATACCTGAAGCGGCGTCTCGTTTTGGACGGAAGTACAACATTGGAGGTCATGGATTCCCGACAACCATGAAAAACCTCCTGCGCTGGGAATCAGGTATCGAAGTCGTTCAGCAAATCGTTGAGAGCTTTGAGAAGACGTCTCCAACGGAACGTCCTATGGTCTACGAAGAATCGGAAACCAAGCTCGAAGCACCAATCTCTCGTCCAAGCAAGGTTGTAGCGTTAGGTCTCAACTACAAAGGGCATATCGAGGAAACGGGTAGAGAGGTTCCTGACTTCCCTGTAATTTTTTGCAAATTTTCCTCAAGTATTGTTGGACCTGACACTTCAATCCTCCATCCCAAGGTTACCAAGAAGCTCGACTGGGAGGTGGAGCTCGGCATTGTGATTGGTAAGGTATGCAGGAACGTGGCCAAGAAGGATGCATTGGACTACGTAGCTGGCTACACGATAATCAATGACCTCAGCGCGCGAGACCTACAGCGAGGGGATGTTCAATTCATTCGTGGCAAGTCATTAGATGGGCTATGTCCTATGGGTCCGTGTATTGTAACGACTGACGAACTGGGTGATGCCTCAGGTCTCGAACTCCGCACAAAGGTTAACGGAGTGATTAAGCAGCAGTCTAACACATCCGACCTTCTTCGTGATGTGCCAACAATAGTATCCTACTTATCAGAGTACTTCACACTTGAACCTGGGGATGTCATCGCGAGTGGCACACCTTCAGGAGTTGGCGCCGCTCGAGACCCTCCGGAATTTCTCAAGCCTGGTGACGAGGTTGAGCTCTTCATCGAGAAAATCGGGTATCTTCGAAACAAGATCATCTAGAGCCTTCATCTCGTGAATTCAAGTCGAACAATCTGCCCTTGCTTGAATTGATGTCTAACAGCGACGACCTCAGGCGCAATGATCTCAATCTTGACCTGTTCATCGCTGACGTACGCGCGCTCAGGCGTCCAGTTTTCTCCGAAGACAAAGAAAATCGCCTCAGGCTCATTCGTTGTCCTTGCTACGAGGACTCTTAGTGCACGCTCTTCTGGGTTCCATTCTAACTGGGACAGCTCAACCGCACCTTGAGTGAAGTGCATGCTTGTGCTAAGCACATCTGGAATGTCTCCAGCGGGTCTGATGCACAGTAGTCGACAGGAGTGCGGCTTCAGCCCCATTAACTCAATGTTACCCTCAACAAGACCCTCATAGTGCTCATCCCAGAAATCAAAAACATGATGAAATGCATCCTCATCCAGCCCAATCGCACTCAGTGAAAATGAGGCGCCAACGGGCTTTTCTGTGAGGTTGATTGCTGCGATTACAGCCCATCTCCCCAGAGGGGTTTCTATTGGAAGAGCAAACAGTCGAGGTTCGGCTTCAACGAGAGAGTCAAGGGCAATTCCTCCCCGTCTGTACGCTGGTAAGATTTTCTCTAAGAGATGAATGCGCTCCTTGGAGACCTCCATGATTCGATCGCTTAGCATGATGCTACCCCCACTTAGAGCGACAACAGAGAGCCAGAGCTTGATCTCGTCCAAAGTGAGGTTATTGTCATCCTGTCTAACAAGAACACAATCACCATCATTGATCCACCATCGATCATGAAGAATGGCCCTTGACATCGTGTTGATTGCACACTGGTACACTCCTCCTCCCCAATCATACTTCCACACAGTGGCTATGTCATTCCCGATTCTCATGCCATTTACAATACCGATGCAAGGTCCGAGTGGTGCTCCGCAGCCCAGGATGAAAGCATCGCCTACTGCATGTCTGATTGCTTCCAGTCCTCTCCTCAAGGTTTGTCCGCGTGTCATTCTCTTGTTGTGTCGAACTCCCTCTAGGCACGCATGGTACAAGAAATCGATTTTGAAGTATTCAAAGCCCTCTCCTTTCAGTTTCTTGAACACACTCTCAATGTGACTGATGACTTCGGGATGTGTCAGATCAAGGGCATAGTACTTACCAAGCCACAGTGGATTCTCGCCAACAACCGAAAACCTACCATCAATACCCTTGACAAACCAGTCTTGCTCATTCTTAAACAAATCAGAATGTTCTGATGCGATGAACGGAGCAACCCAGATACCTGCATTGAAGCCGAGTTTATTGATCTTCTTAACAAGTGTGCCCAAGCCACTCTTGAACCTGTCATTTTCAGTCCAATCGCCTATGGCCTTCTGATAGCCATCGTCTATCTGAATCCACTCGATATGCCCTGGAAGCATCTCTTTGAGAGCATGTGCGTTTGATTCAATCTCTTTTTCATTAGGAGTAGTGAAGTAGAAATACCAGCTGCACCAACCTTGTGGCACCTTGCTTGTGGCACCGAGAGCTTTCATTCTTCTGGATACGATCTCAACATAAAGTGCCAATAGCTCGAGCGCGTGTTCGCCTGCCATTACGAACAGTTCTTCGGATACAATGGTTTCCTTGTTCAGGATCGGAATATCATCACATAGACTAGATGCCACCAATCTTTCGAGCCGGTTCTCCTCGTCTTCCCGACCATACGCCGAAATCGTGGAGAACTGGTCTGCCATTGTAACAAATCCAAGAATCAAAGCCTTCTTGGTTTCAGTGTTATTCACTGCGGTGTAGAAGTGACTAGTATTTTCTCCACATTCAATGGGCATCGCTTGACTGAGTTCCCAGGAATGGAATCCGTTCCTGAAGAATCGAAGCATACGACCACTCCATCCAGTCAGCAGTCTTGATGAATCATCTACGTCAAGACCAAATGTGTTAATCGACTTGATTCTGAGTTTCTCGTCTGAGCGGCTCTTGAATTGGACACTACACATGTAGCACGGAAGGCTCCTTATCACGCTGAGTTTGAGGTTCATCTCTCCTCTTTTGTCGGAATCCTGCAGCCTGAAGACAACCGCCTTACCCTGTCCCATGTCGTCCTCGAAGTCCAGCGTGCTGAAGGCTTTGTAGGTCATATTTCGAGAATCGAACGTATGCTGATCTGTTTGCACTTGCACGTAGCCGCGCGAGAAGACATCATTTCCAGTGACCAAGTCAGTGAACGTGAGGAAACCTAACCGGGTGTCGAATGCAATACTGACCAAGCCATTGCTCAAGATTACTGCTTCATCGGTGACCCTCAGTGTGCAGTCTTGACTAATGTCTGGCAAGGAGATTGCCTCCCATGTGGCTGTGCATGTATTCGCGGTTGACCTCTTATGCTTTCTCGAAGACTAGAGCTTGGATGCGCGGATTTCCGCTTCCTGAGCCTCCGCATACTCAAACAGTCTCTTGTGTGCTCGTGCCAGTAGATTCCATACTTCCTTGTCCTTGGGTTGAAGTTCTAGGTACAGCTTGAGGAAATCTCTCATGTCTTCGCTCTTGTTAAGCTTGTCATAACATAGAGCACCGTAGTACAGTGCCCTCTTGTGGTCCTTCGTTGGCCCCATTACATCCTTGAAGACCTCAAGGGCAGCTGTCCATTCTTCGTCCTCGAAGAGCACCAATCCATCCTTGAATCTATCTTCAAGCTGTTGGTAATCCGGTATTTTTGACATATAGCTTCCTAGGAATGTGCAAGAAGAGCAGAAAACGACTATGGTCACAAGAATTAATGTGAAACCGATAATAATCCCCGGATCTTGATTTATGTAGCCGTGGCCTGCGAGAAATGCCAATCCGACGCCGCTGACAATGATTACAGAAACTGCCAAACCAACTTTCTTGAAATTGAGCTTCTTTGACAAGTCTGATGAATTTTCGGGGACCATAGTTCGAACCTCGGGTCATCAGAGTAGTTTCGGCTTTTAGATATGGTGAATCAATCAACGGAATCCGAGTTTCGGATGTTTGAATCGTAGAACTTTTTCTTCTCCTTCTTGGCCTTGTCATATTCGCGTTGGTCTTGAGCGGAAGCCAGTCTTGCCCTTGATACGTGTATCCACTCCTTCAATCGTGTTTCAAGTGATGGGTTCAATTCCAAAGCCACTTCAGCATATGCTATTGCGTGCTGGTCTTCCTGTTCGATGAAATGCGCGTTCGCTTTGTTGTAAAATGCTTCAGCGTAGTCGGGTTTCAAGGCTACTGCTCGAGTGTATGCTTCAATTGCTGCACGCCCGTTTCCCATCTTGGAATGAGAATTGCCTAGGTTGTTCCAAGCTTCAGCATCCTCTGGATTAATTTCGAGTGCTTTCTCGTAGCACTCCTTAGCTTTCTTGAAGTCTGCAAGTTCGTAAAGCGCTGCTGCCTTATTGAACCAAATCTCGAAGATCATGTTGTCGATAGCGAGTGCTTCGTCATAGGCCTTCAGTGCCTCCTCTTGACGATCAATGGCTCCCAGTGCACAACCGTAGTTGTACCACGCATCAAGCGAATCAGGATTTCCCTTCAAGTAGGGTTCTAGGATATCGATGGCCTCTTTGTACTGTTCTGCTCGTATGAGGTTTACTGCCGATGTGACTTGTTCGTCGCTGTTTTTACTCATCACGGAGCCTTCCGATGCTGTCCACTTTGCGCCTGCTTCCTATTCAGGTTTACCTGCCATCTTACGTCCGAGGATTGCGAGAACTGCACCTGTCCACCCAGAGCCCTGTGACACCATTAGGTTAACGTAATCAATGACTCCAGATGTCCCGGCGAGCATGAAATGCTGTGCCAGAACGATGACCAAACCAATGAAGCCCATTCCTGCAGCCATGCTGATAACGAACTTGCCAGTTCCAACACGATCGGTCGTCAACATGAATGCCCCGATGATGACTCCGATTCCCCCGAGACCTGCTATGAAACTGAAAATCAACAGTATGTTGTCAAGGACCCCAACCATCTCTGGGTACTGGTTAGCCACGAAGGTGATAATGGTGCCGTACATCCCAATACTGCCTATGGCGCTTGCCAAGAATAACAGAATACCTCCTACGAGGCACATAATGAATGCTTTCTTGTTATGCATATCTTCACCGCTCTAACGTACGAAATTGATTACCCGTTTATCTGTATCTGTGCGCTCAGAATCGCAGAACGCGCATGACCTGCAGGCTCACGAGCTTTCTTGCACTACGAATGGGGATGCTCTTCGTTTATCAAACGATGAAGGGGAATCAAACCCGCATTCCCTGATGATCTTCAGTGCTATCTCGATGCCCTTTCCCACATCGCGAGGTCTATGCGCATCGGAACCAACAGTCACGGTTTCTATGCCCTCTTTCCTGAGGGCAGCTACAAGAGATGACTCTGGCATTGGCTCATCCATTCCCTTCCTTAGTGATGAGGTGTTAACTTCAAAGCCAACATTGAACCGCTTCATCCCTCTGGCTAAATCGGACACATGAGCCTTCCAGAGTGACCTAATTTTGCCGCCATAGAACTCCTCCCCGTAGCGTCGATAGAGGTCGAGGTGGCCCAAGATATCAAACAGTCCTGATTCCACACAGTCCATTAGAAGCGAGAAGTAGATGTTACCCATCTGCTCCATGTTGTTTCTTGAGAAGAATTCATGTGACTCTTCCTTAACGGAGATGGCTAGATGATCTACTAAGTGGGTCGAACCCATTACGAGATCGAACTCCGTATCGTGGAATCTTTCAGGCAGATGGTCCAACACTCCTGGATAGTAGTCTACCTCAACACCAAGGCGTACTTCAAGTCCTTGGCCTCTGTACTGGTCTCCCGCTATTCGAACTGAGTTCTCGTAATCCTCCAACCAACTACCTGACCGAACATCCACCCTCTTTCCACGGACAATAACATAGGCATCATTCCTGACTGTGTCTGTGTCAAGGTGTGTTGTAAAACAAATCTCTCTGAATTCCCGTTCCAATGCGACCTCACAGAATTCGTCGATGCTTCCCTCTGCATCTGATGAGTAGTTGGGATGGATGTGATAGTCAATCATCTAGTCAGAAACATAGGGATTCACATATCAGCTTGACTGATTGGGCTGTCTTACGGTTAGATGTTATGCTGCATTGTAGATTTAGGGATTAACCAATGCTTCTGGAATGATTGCGGCACCAGAGCCCTCCTTGAGCATAAAGGACACAAGTGTGGCAAGGGTCGTTGTAACAACAAGGAATAGAATCGATGCTGATAGACCATAACTATCTCCTATGATTCCGAAGATTATTGGTGCTAGTGCACCAGGTATTGCCCCCACAGAGAAGAGAAGACCGAAGGCAAGACCTTGCGCGTGTTTTGGACTTACTTCTATGAGGTATGCTGTGTTTGGCGGCACGCCTAGAAAGTAGAAGAAACCTATGCCGATCAGCACGATGATGAGGGCGGTGTTATCAAGAGAGAAGTTCAGCAGAAGCAAGCATGGTGTTGTGAACAGAGTCGACGCGATGATGAACGGCACTCTGCGTCCAATCCTGTCTGAGAGCGGTGCTGACACCATCTCTCCGACAAGACCTGCAATGAGCATCACGGTTGTGAGGAGCCCAGCCCATACAGGTTCATAACCGTACATTATGGCGAGATAAAACGGCATCAGAAGTGTTGTGCATCGGAATGACATTCCTCGAAGGCCCATGATGACAACGGAGAGCGCGTAGCTTCGGGTCCATCCATCTGCCCCACCAGTTTCCTGAAGCCCCTCGCTGACATCAAACTCAGGGCGCCTTGAATACATCATCAATAGCACAGTCGGAATGAATAGGGCTATTCCAAGAGCACCAATCAACATCAATGGCAGCTGCCAGCCACCAAGCATGCTCATCATTGCGGCACCCGCAATGGGGATTACAGCCATACCAACAAGACCCCCCATTGCTTGTATCCCTGTGGACTTGGCTCCAGCGCTAGCTGGGAACTTCTCTGAGAGTGCGGGGAATGCGCTGGGGTGATAGCCAGAGGCTCCAAGTCCTAGCAAGATCTGTACAAGCACAAGCATTAGGAATGTGGTGACAAATCCAGTAAGCAAGATTGCGATAGCACTTACTAGCACACTCGCTGGTATGAAGACGTCTCTCCATCCTTTATCTCCATAGTAGCCAATCGCCAAATGTGCAAGTGTCATCGTGATGACCGCGGCACTTGCTACCAACCCGATCTCGGTGTACGAAAGAGTAAGGTCAATCTGTATTTGATACAAGAATGGTGAGAGGGCACCAGTGTAGATGTGATTTAGGAAGTGCGTGATGGTGCACGCTATCAATACGGCATATGATGCCTTCGTGATCTTCGTCAACTTGATTCTCCACAGGTTGGTCGAGCCAACCTCTGCGCTCTCACGCTACAAGTTAAACGTGGCGATAGATGCTCCAGGAATTCATGAAAAAAGAATGGGGGAAATGCTGATGACCAAGAATTTCTCCCGGGTTATCAGCAAATCCGATTTTCGACTCGGGTATTTTGTGTTCAATGTCTTGGTTTCGTGCCTTTTAAACATCTGAAATCAAGCAATCAAGGTGTTTTCGGGCACACTTCCTAATGCTAGACTTGCGAATAGCTCTTGAGTGCGTACTTCACATGAGGTGGGAAACCCATAGCATGATTTTGAGTGCCAACATGGCGTCATCATCTGCGGCATACATCCCCAACATCCCCCAGTTATCAATGAAGAAATTCGTACCTGTGACAACAATTCTACCTCCGCTATCGTCTTGCATGGAG
>JABCTJ010000170.1 GCA_018238375.1 Candidatus Thorarchaeota archaeon | reverse complement strand
TGTTTGATGCTGAGGACTCAGGATACATTAATGGCTGGAACTGGATTGTGGGGTCTACTTACTATGTTGATCAGCTCAGTCCAACTAGGGTGTCTGAGATTGACGCCATGATTCTTGTCGATTTGGTCGGGGATTCAGACCTACGCCTAGAACGGGAAACCAGCTCAACAAGGTCTCTACAGGATTTGATATGGTCAATAGCTGATGAGATGGGTCACAATGACACATTTCTCGATGTATCGGGCGGGTCAATTCTGGATGACCATCGTCCATTTCTCGATGTCGGAATACCATCTGTCGATATAATTCAACACAACGGATTTCCTTGGTATTGGCATACACTCGAAGATACACCTGACAAGTGCAGCGCAGAGAGCCTTCAGACTGTTGGAGAAGTGGTTGAAACGTTCTTGGTCGAATACGCCAATGACAATCTCACTCTCCCGCCAAACGATGATTTCCTATTCTATCTTAGTTTGCTCGTCATCCCGATTGTTGTCATAGTGGTGGTCTACCTGTACCTTAAGCGCAGATAACCCGGAACTCCCATTTCGCATGAGTTTGTGGTACACACTTTTAAACCGCAAATGAGTGATTAATCTTTGATAGAGATTTCCGGTGAAGTGATTTGGAGAAGAAAATACTCTACAAACCGTCTTGTTCACAACCTTCTCCACTGACCTGTCTCTCTGTAGACCTTCAAGGCAAGCGTGTTGCATGTGGTACGAGGAATTCACAAGTCATTCTTGTGAATGCAAAAACCGGCAAGCCGCTTCGAACTATCAAGGGTCATGAATACATGGTTTCAGCTGCTGCTTTCGTGGAGAATGGCAAACGACTAGTTTCTTCAAGCTGGGATTGCACGACCCGGATTTGGAACGGGGCGAATGGGGATCAGAAGAATCGAATTCTCAGACATGAATCAGAGGTCAAAGCGCTTGCTGTTGATTCTGAGTCATCAAAGGGAGCCGCTGGAGCACGTGACGGCGAAGTGAAGGTCTTCTCGATAGGCTCTCTGAAGTGCATTCGCAACCTTCAAGCTCATAGGCTTGATATCTCTGGACTGGCATTCACAAGTGACGGTTCCAAACTGGTAACCGCATCGTGGGACGGGAGCGCTCGGTTGTGGGATCTTAGCAGTTATGACCCCATTAGGACGCTTGCCCGGCAGAAGGAGCGCATTAGATCAATGACGCTGGCGCCAGATGATTCGCGTGTATTCCTTGGACTCCATGGTGGCAAAATACTCTCTGTGAATCTTGATGACCCGCGCGATACTACAGAGATAACGGGCCACACTGACATTGTGACCTCCTTGTCAGTAGATGCAACGGGAACGCTTCTCTTGTCTGGCAGTTGGGATCGCACAATCAGAGTATTTTCTCTAGAGCACGGAACTCAAGAGCTCATGGAGAAGTCATGGACCGGCGTATCTTCAGTCGGCTGGGGCAAAAAGAACACGGTATACTCCACACATATCTCCGGATCCCTAGTCGCTTGGACTTCGTAGTAACAATCCAATTACTCGACGCGGATGTCAATTTCCACATAACCCTCTTTCAAGTATTTTATGCGGACTCTTCCATATTGACGGTTGCCTTTGACTATCCTCAGCAGGGTTAACGCAACACGATTCCGGCTATGCTTATCGTATGGCATTGGAATATCCTCATTCTCAGAGGATTGCAGTATCAATGCCTTCTCCCCAACATCAACTATGGGCTTTGATAAGATAATCCGACCTAGCTTGAAGAATGGCGTCTTGCCTCTCATGCTCCTAATAGTCTTCTCCATGCGAAAGTGTTGTCCAATCACAACTCTTGCTGTCTTAACTACGTCCTTAAGGTACTGTGGACGTGAGTCGTATCTCTCCTTAAACTCTTCACGAAGCGCTTCGACCCCCTTGGGAGCCGATGATATCTGTCTGCTTAGAATCTCCTTTATCACGTAATTCACTGCAGAAGAGTAGGCTCGTACTTCTTCTTCGAGCTTCTTCTGCTTCTCTCTTGTCAATGGTACACTTGACAGTCTAATGATATCAGCATCAGCCTTAGACATAGAGTTCACTGTCGCTCGATTTAGATACGCATGCCTAATCAATCATTCCGCAGTTCAAAGTCTTCGAGCGATGAATAGCGCCTCACCTATGCCTCGCCTTATCGGTGCCTGCTGGAAATCAAGCTCACCATACTCGACCAGAATCTGATTGTAGTAGATACTCTCATTATCCCTGAGCTGGGTCACAAGAGCACAGCCACGTGACATGCTTGGCATGCCTCCTGTGGCAAGAAGCGCTCTTCCAAGCATGTAAGTCGCCCCCTGCATCTCAAGGACTGCCAACTCAAGGTCCCCGCCGATTGTCAAGTTGAGAGCACCATGATACTCTCTCTGCGCTTGAGTGAGAAATTCCGTTGTCAGCTCATCCACAGTGGTCTGTTCAAAGCGTTTCTCAGCCACCTCTAACCAGTGCTTTATTTCGTCCAAAATGCTTAGCAGCTGTTTCTCATTGTATCCTCTTAGCTTAAACATCCGCAGGAATAGCTTGTAGGTCATTGGGTCTATCATTCGCACTTCTGTCAGAACCTCAGATCCTCTGGTGATGCAGAACATGTTATTCTTCATCAAAATCGTTCTTCCGAGGTCAAAGAGGGCGGATCTCAGTTCATGTACCGCACAGACACTATTGCCTTCTGCATCGTATCGCTTGGCATCCTCAAGACCGTCAATGGCACGAGCTAGGAGTCCATCTACAACATCGGGGGGCCAACTGTACTCAGCGAAATTTTTCTGCCAAGCCTTGAGAGCTCCACGCTTATCGTGTAGGACTTTGGCATCTTTCAAGCGTCCCACTATCTCAGCTATTCTGTAAGCATCCTTAGCCCTGCCCTCTACTACGTCCTCGATCTCCTTAACGGTCATGAAGATCAGATCAATAAGGACTTCCTTGTGCTTGGTCAGCAGCTGCACCGGTGCCTCATCGCCATCCCATATCATACCGATATCTAAGTCCGAGTTGGCGGTTTGTGTGCCTCTCGCGTAGGATCCATACACAAAGATACCTCTCACATTCTTTTGCTTCTTCCACTCCTTCACAGTATCATGGAGTGCAGAGTCAAACCTACGGCGAAGATTCATCATTGTATGGCACCTCTCAGGCGGCTGCGTGCGACTACGCCCCGATTGGCTATTATGCGGTATTCTGGATAAATCTATGCACGACCGCTTCACGACAGAGATTAATAGCCGGGCTGGCGCCTTGGAAACTGGAGCTGACTGAATGCCGCGTTCTGATGGTAGATCGAACAAGGAGTTACGACCCGTTGAGATTGTACGTAACTTCTTGAAGCATCCTGAAGGGTCTGTTCTCATCTCAACAGGGGACACTCGCGTAATTTGCACTGCAACCGTTGAGGAAGGCACACCTGGTTGGCTCAACAATCTGGGGAAAGGCTGGGTTACAGCTGAATATGGAATGCTCCCTAGAGCAACTGATACCCGCACAAACCGTCACAGAGTAAGCGGTCGCAATCAGGAGATTCAACGATTAATCGGGCGGTCATTGCGCGCTGCCGTGGACCTCACTCGTCTGGGTGAGCACACAATCAAGATTGACTGTGACGTAATCCAGGCAGACGGCGGGACTAGAACCGCATCAATAACCGGCGCTTTCGTAGCGCTAATGGACGCTCTTCAGTTCATGGTAGATATGGATATGATATCTGAGATTCCTCTCAACGGATACGTTGCCGCAGTGAGTGTGGGCATAGTTCAAGGAGAGTGCCTACTTGATCTCTGCTACATTGAAGATTCAACAGCGGATGTGGACATGAACATAGTCATGCGCGACGATCAGTTTGTTGAGGTGCAGGGTACAGCTGAAGGCGCGACATTCGACCGTGGGAGCCTTGACGCGATGACAGATATCGCAGTGAGTGGAATCAGAAATCTAATCGAGAAGCAAAAAGAAGCGCTTGGTATCTCCTAGTCAAATTTCGACCTGACTCCACAAATGCATAGCACCTGCCTGTAACGACTTTCAATTGAGTCAAGACGTAACGTTTATTTACTAATGCAAATGAATTATCGTGCTATCGTCGAGTAGAGACGGTCTTATGCAACGTGAACGTTGTAGGGCTGTTCTGGCAACTGCGAGTGCATATTTGCATCTCGATGCACAGCAAGCTTTAAATCACGAGCCAACTTGGCTCGTCGAGCGCACACACGACATAGTAGTGCGCATGAAGCAGGTCCAGAATCCGGGGTCGTGCTCGGATGAAGGTTCATCGGGACCAGGCAATTAGATTGGTGCCATTCTCGGTGGAGGACCGTCGATGCATGTGCTTTGGAGTCGTACTCCCCCACAACCAATGGAAGAAGCAGTGTGCAACGATTGCAGAGGATGGAGGTATAGGTTCATCGATCATATCAATATGTGGTTGACGAAAATTAATATCGTACATGAAATGACTAAAAATTTTACTTACCTTGGCAACGGGTAATACTGTTGCTGAAATCGTAAGTAGGTCCGCGATTCGCTAAACGGTTGCTGGTGGATGACTTGGTTGGCTAGCCGATGAAGGACGTGGCAAGCAGCGATATGCTGCGGGTAGGCGCACGAAGCCGTTGATCCGCAGATTTCCTAATGGGACTTCCTCATGTGGGCTAATAATCCGCATGGATCCGGGGTCATTCCCGGATTGGGAACGCTCGGAACTGAAGCATCTTAGTACGGGCAGGAAAAGAAAACAACAGTGATTCCCTGAGTAACAGCGAGCGAAAGGGGAAAAGGCCAAACCGAATCTCAGTGCGAAGAGTACTGGGGGATGTGGTGTACGGGCCAAGAACTTATTGCCTATGCGTGAAAGCCGAAGTCGTCTGGAACGATGTGGCGTAGAGGGTGACACCCCCGTAGGCGTAACACGCAGGCAAGTTCATGGTTCCAGAGTAGCGCGGGTTGGAACTCTCGCGTGAACGTCGCAAGCACAATTTGCGAAGCCTAAATACTCAGCCAAACCGATAGTAAACTATGTAGCGCGAGCGAAAGTTGAAAAGTGCCGCGGGAGCGGGGTGAAAAGCACCTGAAACCAGCAATCTACACAAAGGATGCTGAGTAAAAGAGTAGATACTCGGGGAACGAACCAGAAGTGATTCTGTAGTAGGACTCGAGTGGATCGACTCAGCATCATCCGTCTAGAAACACGGACCAGGGAGTTCATGGGCGTGGCGAGGATAAGGCATTAAGCCGTAAACGAAGGGAAACCAATAAGCCCGCAACCCGTAAGGGTGAGGGGCGGCGTGTGAAAGCGCGCGAAGTCACTCCCGTGACACGAGAAACCAGTCGATCTTGGCGTGGACAGGGTGAAGCCGGGCGAAAGCTCGGTGGAGGCCCGATAGGGTTCTGACGTGCAACTCGTTCCGTTGATCTGCGCGAA
>JABCTJ010000166.1 GCA_018238375.1 Candidatus Thorarchaeota archaeon | reverse complement strand
CAAGTGGATGAGATTCTAAAGTCGGTGCGTGAGTCGCCAACATATCTTAGCTTCTGGAGTGCCTACAAGAAGATTCAACGTCTTTCACCTAAGACATCGGAAGACGCAAGTCTGAGAGTCAACATTGCGATAATTGGATCATCCACACTGGAACCGCTCGCCGCGTGTTTTGATGTCAAGATACGCATGGAAGGATTTCACCCTCACACGTTCGTTGGCGGATTCAACACCTACCACCAGGAAGCAATGGATAAAACTTCAGAGCTGTACAAAGCGGAGCCGAACATCATTGTGCTTGCAGTGGATGCTTGGTCACTATTGGATCAGAAGTTTCTCTCCAATTATCCCCGGATGAGCAGCAAGAATCGCAGTGCCGCGACCAAAGAACTGGCAAATAGCATCACCGCGATAGTAGAGGTGCTGGAGAAGAACAGTGCAGCACTGATTCTTGTGAACAACTTCATTGTTCCTACGTTTTCTCCAATGGGCGTTGCTGACAACCAGCAGAAGCTTAGTTTCAGGCAGTTCTTCCGTCGAGCCAACCAGCTCTTGGAAGAGAAACTTGAGAACATTTCAAATATCCTTGTTGTGGACTTAGATTCGGTTGCTTCTGACTTCGGCAAATCGCGCACTGTGAATTGGAACACTTACTACAGAGGCTCTGTTCCCTTTGGCGAGGAATTCACGTTAGTCGTTGCTGATGAGTACATGCGATACTTTCGAGCTCTCAAGGGCTTAACGAAGAAGTGCATCGTGCTCGATCTTGACAATACGCTCTGGGGCGGCATTATCGGTGAAGACGGCATTGAGGGAATCAAGCTTGGTCCGGCCTCGCCAGGCATAGAGTATGTGGAGTTCCAGCGGTTATTGCTGAGTCTCTACAATAGAGGCATCATCCTCGCTGTAAACAGCAAGAACAATTTTGACGATGCAATCAAGGTTCTACGAGAGCATCCTCATCAGATTCTCAAAGAAGAGCACTTCGCGGCCCTGAGAATCAACTGGCAGAATAAAGCAGCAAACATTGCAGAGTTGGCAAAGGAGATCAACATTGGTCTTGACAGCATCGTGTTCATCGATGATAGTCCAGCCGAACGCGAGCAGATCAAGTTGACCTATCCAGAGGTGATGGTCGTAGATCTTCCGAAAAACCCTCGCCTCTACAGGACCACATTAGAGAACTTGAACGTATTCGATGTCCTATCATTCACCAAAGAGGATATGGCTCGCGGTGAGATGTACGTTGGCAAGCGCAAGCGAGAAGAGCTGGAGCAGAGCTCTACATCTATCGAGGACTTCCTTAGGACGCTTGAACTAAAAGTACGAGTGAAACTAACGGATGACTTTGTCACACCCCGAGTAGTTCAGCTCATCGGGAAAACAAATCAGTTTAATCTGACAACACGAAGGTACACCGATGCCGAGATCAAGCGCCTGAGGGATTCAGAGGAATCCGCAGTCTATAGCATGTCAGTACAGGACAAGTTCGGTGATGAGGGAGTCGTTGGAGTCGCGATTGTCAGAAAGGAGAACGTGTCCTGGACGGTAGATTCCTTCCTCATGAGTTGTCGAGTGATTGGACGCTCTGTAGAAACCGCATTTCTAGCAAAGATCATTGCTGATGCGAAGACTACAGGTACTAAGCGCGTGATAGGGGAATACATACCTACAAAGAAGAATGCACCAGCAGCCGATTTCTATGAACGTCACGGATTCGCTAAACAGAAAGAAAGGGGTGACTGTGCAAGCTGGATGCTTGACCTTGCTCACGGTACAGTCGAAGTGCCAGACTGGATAGAATTCATTGAGGAGTGACACGATGACAGACGCTGAACATACCCTTGCGGAGATAATCTCCAAAGTCCTCCTCCTAGAAAAGAATCAATTGACAGATGACCTGAAGCGAGGCGATTATGAGCCCTGGGACTCTATGGCACATCTCATTCTAATAAGCGAGATTGAAAACGAATTTGACATATTCTTCGAGGATGACGAAGTCGTTGACATCTGGACGGTTGCCGATATCAGAGTATTGCTCTCCAAGAAAATTTCCAGCTAGTCCTTCTTGGGTTCTAACCTCTGGACTGCCCTTGCGGGATTGCCTGCAACTAATGTTAAGGGTGGCACATCCCTATGCACAACAGCTCCCGCTGCAACGATTGCTCCCTCTCCAACAGTCACACCAGGCAAGATGATTGCGCCGCTGGCTACCCAGGCTCCCTTCTTAATGGTGATTTTCTTTGGTCCTCCGTGGTAGATTTTCGCTCTCTGGAGGTATGGGCTCGAACCAGAATGAGCCATTAGCTTTGCTCCGGGGCCAATCGCAGCCCAGTCCTCGATCTCGACGTACTCCGGATATTCGCTGTCAATCATGACCATATAGCCAATGAAGACGCCTTTTCCCACCTTGACACCGCACTTCCTGAGCACCGATGCACGGAACTGGTAGACCGGTGCTAGCCAAGCTAGAATTCTCAGTAGCCTGCCGATTGTTTTGCCCATGTCAATCTACACTTCCCTTTCGGTTAGTAGAGTCCATCCTTCGCCACAGATATCTCCTTAGGTAGTCTGCGAAAACCCAGTTATCAATGTCACCCGTGAGCAGCAAACAGAAGGTTGCATCCCCTTTCCACTTGCCATGCTTCTTCCAATATGTTACGGCATCTACCGGGGTTGGACACCAGCCTCCCAGTCCCGTAGCATATTCCACCACAGTTCTCAGAGCACCTACGAACTTAGGCTGCCCAATTCTAATTGGATGCAGATCGAACATAACAACACCTCCGCTGGTAGAAGCATTCTTAATTTCACGCTTGAGCTGAATAGCTACGGTCTTAGGTCCCATTCCAAGACCATCAATCATTTTATCGTCGCTCCAAATGTTGAGCGGAATGTATGTGGTGCTCGACATCTTGCTGTCTAGTTTCACATTGAAGAAGTGGTCCTTCTCTCGGTGTTCTGGTCTGTATCCGAATCCGCCATCCCAGGTGAAACCAAGGCTCTCAATCAATTCGGGCATATCATCAGTGTAGTTATCATAGGGTGCCCTGAATCCCTTGATCTCGATGCCCATCTTCCTGTAGACTTGGAGGCTTAGCATCAGGTCCCTTTTTCGTTCACTTGCCGTCAACGTTGGATACCGGAGATGGTTGTAGCCATGACTTGCGACTTCGTGGCCTTCGGCTACTATCCGTCGAACCAATTCTGGGCGCATTTTGGCAACTGCAGCCACGGTTGGAAAGCAAAAGTGCCCGTTATGGTCATCAAGTGCATCGAAAATATTGTTGAGAATATCGCTGAAGGGCACTCGATGAAGACCATACATGCGGAGGAACTGCCTTGGAGCTCGTGTTCCCCATCGTTTGCTAAGCTGGCTGATGTACCTCATACCCAAGTCGGGCACCTCACCGCAGAGAATGCATGACTCAGCTGATTCGCTTTCATAAGAGTTGTGCCGTACAAGCCTACGATTCAGTAACGAATGTCCTGCCAATCAGGTCAAAGAACGGTTTTACAAATTTAGGCTCATAATTCGCCTGGATATGTCTACACAATTTGACGAATTCCTCAAGCCGCATTTCAGCGTCTTCTACAGTACCCAGTATCTTTCTTGACCTCTTGACGATGTTTCGCACTCTGCCCTTGGCTTTCTTATGCTCACTCAGGATACCTGCTGAATCCTGTTCAATCCGCTGAATCTGACTCTTCATGCGAATGTCTGCGATATCATCACTGCCTAGCGACTTCACCATGTCCA
>JABCTJ010000150.1 GCA_018238375.1 Candidatus Thorarchaeota archaeon | reverse complement strand
GATAATAACAGGATTATCCATTGCGAAGGTTATGGTTTCTTCATCTACAATCTAGGACTCTCCACCATTGAACACAACTCTGTTTTCAGTTGTGAAGAAATGGGCATGGCGATTGTGTTCTCACGGAATGTCACTGTTAATAGTAACGTGATTAATGACGGCGGTAGATTCGGACTCTACATCACAAACACTGCAAACTGCACCTTTGCCAACAATACACTTGATAATGGAGGAATTGGATTCGGTGGTGACTTGCAGTATTGGATCCATGACTTCTCAGGGAATACGGTAAATGGTAAGCTATTTGGACATTTCTTCAAAACAAATGATACCGCTATTGATGGGAGTCAATTCGGTCAAGTATTCTTGATCGACTGCTTCAATGTGAGTCTCAGTTTGGGAGTGTTCTTTAACGCCTCAGTCGGGGTCAGTCTGTTATCCTGCACAAATTGCACGATCAGTGATGCTGAGCTCAGTGGGAATCTGTATGGCATCAATTTACTTCAATCAGAGAATACAACCCTGACAGATAATACTCTCATCGGTTGTGGTGTAAGGTTTGATGGAGTCGATACCAGATACTGGACAATCGTTGAAATAGGAAACACTGTCAATGGAAAACAATTTGGATACTTTCTTGGTCAGGAAGACTTGGTAATCAACGGAGATGACTACGGACAACTTGTGTTAGTAGATTCTGACCACCTTTCTATAGCAAACGGGACCTTCGATTCAGTAACAGTGGGCTTGGTGACGTACTCGTGCTTCAATTGTAGCATAAGGGATGCCTCATTCGTTGACAACTACCGTGGGGGAATAAGAATACTGGACTCTCCCAACAGTACCTTGACGAATGTGACCGTCGAAGGTAATCGTGAAAGCGGGCTCTACATTAGTGCGTCTAGCAACACCACTGTAACTAAGAACAAAATCCACAGAAATGGAAACGGTATTCGCATTTATAGCTCTGACAACTTCCTCTTTGATTCCAACCAGATCTACGATAACCAAGGAAATTCCATCTATCTTAGTGGTACCAACTATGGGACAATTAAGAACAACTCAATACATGACAATGGTGGTTCTCTACGACTCTATATAGTCAACTGGTTGGAGATTATCAACAACTCAATATCTGAGAGCTCGACAAATGGGCTTTTCTTGGATTTCACGTCAGGTGTTGAAATACTTAGCAATAGAATCTATGGAAACGCTGGTTATGGACTGAATGTCGGATCACATGCCCTCTATTCTGAGATTTACGACAACATGATAGGTTTTAACGGAGCAGGAAATGCTGTTGACAATGGGCTCCTTAACGAATGGGATGACGGAGCAGGTACAGGGAATGTGTGGTCCGATTATTCAGGTGAAGGTGTCTATTCCATTTCGGGATTTGGGGTGGACAATTATCCATTGGGTTTTGTCAGCCGACCTGCTGATGCCCAGTATGTTGTAGGCGCCACTGTTTCCGCAATCACATGGGATGTGAGGTTACCAAATCCGGATTCGTACACAATATTATGGGATGGGGTTGCCATTGTTCAGGGTTCATTGAATTCATCATTGGACCATCTATCAAAAGCAATCGGGGGCTTGGCTGCTGAAACTTATAATTTAACCCTTGTTGTGAATGATGAATCTGGATACAGTGTAGTTGATACTGTCATCATCACGGTAATAGAGGAACCCGTTACTACAACAACTACTACCACAACAACGACGACGCCTACCGGAACTACATCAACTACTACAAGTACAACCTTACCGCCTCCTCCGCCAACAGATATTCCAATGATTTTCATCATAACGACAGTTGGAGCCATATGTGCCATCGTAGTCCTCCTTTTTGTCGTCATCCGGAAGAAGTAGATTCGGATTGGTGTACAATTTAGATAGTGAAACAAGAGCTATAGATGAGAGGATCAAGAGGGATTTGAACCTGCAATCATTAGCCTTCATATTCTTGTAGAATCAAGATTGGTCTGGTTCTGTGAGGAACATGAGGTCAAGACAATTGTCTTCGAGAATCTGAAGAACTATTCTGCTCTATCCGGCTTCAAAGACCTCTCTTGGAATCTTACCGCTAACCTCTTCTCAAAAGTCTTCGAAACTGTTCGTTACATGCGTCGGAGCATGGGTCATAAGTATGGAGGTGTGTGGACAGTCAGTCCTGCATGGACATCTCAGACCTGCCATCAGTGTGGTGAGATTGGTATCCGAGTTTCGGATGAAATCTCAACTTCCGAAATGAAAAGAGGCGAGTTCTTCTACTGCGTAGAGTGTGACGAGCATTTCCATGCTGATATCAATGCCTCACGAAACATAATTCATGTTCAGCAAAAGAAAATGTCCAGTGCCGTTCCTGGACGGTTAGCTTGACTTTCATGTCAAGCTGTTCCATCTAACAATGATCGGTTGGTGGCTTAGCAGGATGGCTCGGTTCATTCAAAGGAATAAGATGGCGGGCCGGGCGGGATTCGAACCCGCGGCCAACAAGTTAAGAGCCTGTCGCTCTACCGGGCTGAGCCACCGGCCCATGTTTTCGCATCTGTCCTGTTTTGGGTTATAGAGGTTTCGGAATGTTATGGGAATAGAAGGACCTATTTCTGAGAAGGCCTTTCGAAATATTTCAATCCACTCCTGACCCATAGAACCGATTTTTGGATTCCCTGATTAAATCAGATATCCTATTTGGTTTTCAGAGTATTACACAGGAAACTTCTTCTTGCGGGTAGCTCTTATCTTTAGAGGTGATTAGGATGCGTGGGGAATCCCATCTTCTTGTTTCAATACTCATCAGTCTTCCTACGAGCATGGTATTGTTCAATTTACTTCCTTCTGAGAGTTTCAGTGCTATTATCTATCTACTGGGGGGAGTTATGATAGGCAGTTTACTTCCTGATGTTGACGCTTCTGATGCTAAGGTCATGCATGGATACTGGAAACCTATAGGGCTGTTTGGAAAATACCTATTCTATAAGCCCATGACATGGGTTCTACGGAGCAGATCTGAATCATTTCAGGAACAACATCGTGGTTATCTACACTCGCTTATTGGATGCTTATTAGCAGCTGTGTTCTTTGCGATTCCGATTGGGGTTATTTTTCTAGTTTCCATATTTCTCTGGACTGTTCCAATAGAGCTCGCATCCCTCATCTGGTATCTTTGGATTGGCCTACCGTTTGGTTTCTTGATGCATCTTTTTGAAGACAGCTTCACTAAGTCAGGGGTTCGCTGGTTCTTTCCAAGAGGCAAGGCATACTCCGGTCAAACAAGAACAGGAAAGAGAAGCGAGTACAACCTCACATCAGCATTCTTCATCCTCTATGGTCTGATGACAATATTCGTGTGGATGCAACCCGCTAGTTACGAATTATTACTTGGGACTATCTTGGGGTCAATATTACTTCTAGGTGTTCTCTATGCTGTCAATCCGATAATAAGCAAGCTCAGTCAGTAGAAAATCGAATTCTCAGGAAATACCCAAATCCCGATTCAGCAGATCAATTGCCATCCGAGCTTTCGGCAGTCCCTCCCATGCTATATGGCTGCATATCCCTCCTAGCCCGCCATTAATCCGTGTTTTCTTCAGAACGTAAACTTAACTTGACAATTGGACAATATGCTCTCGTTAGGCTGGAATTGCATTGGACGTAGCTCAAGAAGATATGCAACAGGATTGGTTTCAAGACGAGTTCATGACTACGAGAAATCTAATCTATCTCCTGAGTAGCTTGGTAATCATTGGAACCAGTCAACTGCTATTCATTCTTGCTGGATTCATAATCAACCGGATTGCAACATTCCTTGTTGATGACTATTCTTCAAGAATGCAAATACTCGAAGAGCATGGCTTCTACGCCATCGTAGTAGTAATGATTCTCCTATTCATCATAGGGCTCGTTGTGACTTTCCGTTTCCTTCCGGTCGATGCCAGCAAATTCTGCTCATCATTGTTGATGGTTTCAGGACTATTCCTGCTCATCTTTCCAATAGTACCACTCGGTGGCTATGTTGCACGCGGTGGGATTCACGGAATGGTTTTTGGATTTCAACTCGAGTTATGGTACCTCTTTCCTCTATTTGGGATTGCAGCCCTTGTTCTTACCAAGCTCAAGTCCACATCGCGTTTTGACCGTATCTCAAGAGCAGGTCTATCCATCGGGCTTGTAATCATTGGTGTAGTATCTCTAGCGGCTTTTGTTGTTGCCTATTCAAGTTGGCCTGTAATTGACACCAGCGGTGAGAACTATCCAACACCTTTCTCATTTCTCGGACTAAGTTCTGGTATTATGATCCTTTCAAGCACGATTGCATATGCTTTGACGCAAAACGATAAGGAAAACCATCTTGCAAATGATTGACTCGCATTTTCAAAATCCTCCTAACCTGTCATCTTCATTCTGCACATAATCGCTGAGCAAGGAAACCGATTGTCATCGAGTAGACATCATGGTTTCAACTTCCAGAACACATTTTACGAGCCACTGAAAATGTGCTTTGGCCGGAGTTGACAAGGTATGATACTGCTAAACCCTAACAATCATACTCGCGAATATCCTGACGAAGCATCAAGAGAAATTATGCTTAGGACAATCCAGTTCTTTGAGAACAAGGGAAAAGTCAAGCTCAAGAATGACGACCACGCATTGGTCTGGTATGAAGATTTTCTTGATTATATCAAGAAAGAGGAAATCTTCTACAAGCTACTTACACCGCCAGAATACGGGGGGGATGGTTGTCGTTGGGATACATGGAGAAACATGGAATTCAATGAGATTCTAGCCTTCTATGGACTGCATTACTGGTACACCTGGCAGGTGACAGCCCTCGGATTGGGTCCGATATGGATGAGCAAGAATGATGGGGTGAAACAAAAAACAGCTCAACTACTGAAAGATGGTGGAGTATTCGCTTTCGGGTTGAGTGAGAAAGAACATGGTGCTGACATCTACTCATCTGAGATGCTGCTCAAAGTGTTGGGCGATAATAAGTACGAAGCAAAAGGCAGCAAGTACTACATAGGAAATGGCAACATAGCTAGCTTGGTTTCCATCTTCGCTAAGACAGACAAACCTACAGATCCGGATGACAAGAAGTACGGAAACTACGTGTTCTTCGTTGCTGATTCGCAGCATGAGAAATATGAGTGTGTCAGAAACCTTGTTGCAGTCCAATCATACGTAGCGGAATACAAGCTCAATGACTATCCAATAACTGATGCAGACATCCTATCCACAGGGCGTGATGCTTGGGATTGCACGCTAAATACAGTCAATCTATGCAAGTACAATCTAGGCTGGGCGTCGATAGGAATCTGTACCCACGCATTGTATGAAGCCATCAATCACGCGGCTAACCGATATCTGTATGGCCACTGGGTCACTGATTTTTCACATGTCCGTCACCTATTGGTTGATGCCTATTCGCGTCTTGTCGCGATGAAGCTGTTTGCCAAACGAGCTGGGGACTATATGCGAGCAGCCACTCTTGAAGATCGTCGCTACATTCTCTATAACAGCATGGTGAAAATGAAAGTCACCAGTGAAGGAGAGAAAGTAATCGACCATCTGTGGGACGTGATTGCAGCAAGAGGGTTTGAGGCTGAAACGTTCTTCTCCGCGGCAACTAGAGACATACGAGCGCTGCCCAAGCTGGAGGGAACAGTTCATGTCAACATGGCACAGATAATCAAGTTCATGCCAGCCTATTTCTTCATGAGTGATGAATGTCCTGAAATTCCGACGGTAGATGCTCCCAAGCATGACGAGTTCATGTTCAATCAGGGCATAACAAAGGGGATGGGCCTGATACGGTTCCATGACTACCGCAAAACGTATGATACTGTCAGCTTGCCAAACGTGGACGTCTTCAAGGAGCAGATCCAAGCTTTCAACGAGTTCATGGCCGAAGCGACACCCGATGAAAAACAGGGAGAGGACCTCGACTTTATTCTCAATGCTGGAGAGCTATTCACGTTGGTGGTGTATGGACAGCTCATTATAGAAAACGCTGAGAAGCACGATATTAGTGATGCACTACTCGATCAGATATTCAACTTCGTTGTACGCGACTTCTCGTTGTACGCCCTAAAGCTTCATTCCAAGCCAAGCAGTACTGAGAGACAGCAAAAAATACTTTTGAGATGCATTAAGAAACCAAATGTCGATGAAGATCGTTTTGGGGAAGTATGGGAAGAAGTTCACTCGCTGAAGGACCTATATGAAATGAAGCAGTAGTAGTCATACAACCTTGTGATTCTATAGGAAATGAGAATCAAGGAACATACATAATGATTGAATTGATTCCGATGCCATATACGATGGTTTCCCTCTTCGCATTTGGACTTGCACCTGCCTTAGCAATCATTGCCATTGTCGGAGCAATCAGAGGTCCTATTGCTGGTCTGTTGACTGGCTATCTAGGCACCCTTCTCTACGATCTGCTCTTCTATTCCACAGTAGTAGGCATGACGCTCCCCTACTTGGCATACGGCGTCTTGGGATTCGTTGTTGGCTTAGCCAGTTATGATATAACCAATGGGCGTTCTTTCGTGAAGATGTCAGTTCTGTCAGCTGTTGGCTTCGTTTTTACTGTGCTACTTGTTGTGGTGATTGGTCTTACTCTATTGGGGGTTTCCACACTGGTCGAAATTGGCTTTGTGATGCTGCCGCTTCTAACTATTGGACTCCCGTCTGTTTTCTTTTTGACCCCTCTGTTCGCGCGGCTATGGTATACAGTGATGTTAAAGTTCATGCCTGAAGCGTTGCCTCAGTAGTTGATGGGAGGTTTCCCTTGGGTTCTCCATTTCATTCAGGACTATTTTCTGCATTTCCTACAGGTGCCGTAGAGTTCGAATCGTTTCCCCAGCGTCTTGAATCCAGTTCTCTCTTCAACCGCTCGCACTATGTCGTCCAGCTCTTCCCACCCATAGTCTTCAACCCGTCCGCAGTTCCTGCAGATCATGTGAATGTGCGGCCCCGTATCAGGATCATAACGGGTAGACTCATCCCTAAAGCCCATCTCGGTAGCAAGCCCAATTTCCGCGAAGAGCTGCAGAGTCTTGTAGACGGTCGCCAAGCTAATGGTGGGGTCTCTCTTTGCCACATACTCGTGAACCGTTGCAACCGTTGGATGGGACCCAGCTTCCCATAGAGCGTCGCATATGGCAATCCTCTGAGGTGTGGCACGGTATCCCTTGGTTCGCAAGGCCTCTGCGGTATCAGGTCTGGAGGCTAGCATGGTATGAAGGGGGTCGAACTCACAACTAATAAGCTTATTCTTTATTACTAAATGAACTCTATAGATAATAATACTTAAATAAGAATCATTATCGATTATTGAGTATATTCAATCGCGAATTATGATGAACGATTTGGAGTTGTAAAACAATGGAAGTACAAGAAGAAAGACGAATGCTCCTGATTGGAGAGGAAGTACCGGATTTCGAGGCAGTCACAACCGATGGCTCAATCAAGTTTAGTGAGTGGGCAAAGGGAAGTTGGGTCATTCTGTTCTCACATCCAGCCGATTTTACTCCCGTCTGCACGACCGAATTCATGGCATTTGCGGACATCTATCCGGATCTTCAGAAGAGAAATGTGAAGCTTATTGGTCTGAGCATTGACAGTGTGTACTCACACATAGCGTGGCTGAGAGCAATCAAGGAGAAGCTCGGAAAGGAAATTCCGTTCCCGATCATTGAAGACTTGAGCATGAATGTTGCTCATAAATACGGGATGATTCACCCAGCTCAGAGCGGCACGGCAGCTGTTCGAGCAGTGTTCTTTATCGATCCTGAGTTCAAACTGAGGGGGCTAGTCTACTATCCGCTCAGCAACGGACGCAACATGGATGAGATGCTTCGCATCATAGATGCATTCCAGACTTCTGATGAGCATGGAGTAGCAACACCTGCAAACTGGAAACCGGGCGATGATGTGATTGTGCCTCCCCCTAAGACCAAGAAAGAAGCGGAAAAGCGACTGAAAGAGGGCTTCGACTGCGCAGATTGGTTCTTCTGCAAAAAGAAGCTATAATCACAATCTAGGAGCGCAGGCGTCGTCCTGCTCTTCCTATCTCTTTTTCTAGGTAACAGCTATTACAGTGTCATCGTCCTGTGACACTGTGAGGAATAGTGTATTGGCTAACTCTGCGCTAGTTAATTTGCCCAAGAAGGTACGCGACCGCGATGTTTTCCATGACAGAACGGGTTGTGTCTACGTCACACTAGGACATCTCCAGCCCGACGATAGGATTCTGTCCATTCTGAAGTATGTGCCTGACCCCAACGGCAGATGGCAAGCTGACAACACAAGATACCGGCGACTCTTTCACGGTGGAGTAGGCTCTGCAGTTGAGAGTATGAATCATGCACAATCCGAATACTTGGTGAGAAACCCCCATCTCGGAGCAACACTCCTAGAAGTGCCAAGGAATCATGTGACGAAGTACTTCAGCCCGGAGAAGCGCCTGAAGGAGATTCTCAGTCGTGAAACCAACGATGCACTTGAAGAGAGTGCAAGGAGGATGTCAGAGGTACTTCATGACGTTCTGGGAATCCCATTCAATCGTCTGGGAGTAACCGGAAGCATCGCATGGAACGCACACGACACTGCATTTTCCGATGTCAACATGAACATCTATGGCCTTGAGATAGCAAACCGTCTTCAGGAGGGCTATGATTCCGTTGCAGAGCAGAATGGACATGTACGTCTGAGAGTTCTCTCAGAATGGGAACGAACGATGTCTAACATTCTCGCCAGGATTCCATCGTATCCAGCAGATGATCTGCGGACTCTCTTCAGTAGGAAGAAGGAGCTGTACTACGGTGAGCAATACATCGGAGTGACTCCAGTACTTCTTCCTAATGAGGTACCCATCAAATACGGTAGCGAGTCGTATAAAACACTGAAAACTACGCCAGTCACAATTGAGATGGATATCCAGAAAGACGATTATGGCATCTTTATGCCTGCGATTTACGAAGGAACTTCCTCTCCATTAGTTCAAATTGATGGAGATCGTGTAACACGAATCATGATCTACGATGGTTCTTTCAGAGGGTTGTTTCGGGAAGGTGACCGAGTTGAGGTCGTGGGATCCTTGCAGAAGGTTGTCCTCGCAAGCCTTGGACCGAATGGCGACAGAAGCATCGAATTCTATCAGATAATGGTGGGCACAAAGCAAGGCATAGGGATGGAACGCATCAGAATAGTCGAATCCTAGTGCTCCATCAAGCTATCAAAACTATCTTAGGCAACTCATCCTGACTCAGACACGATGTCACGAGAGCTGCCTTTCATCAAGATTCCTGCAAAAAAAGGAGAGAAAGTCAGGAAACTGCTCCAAGAAGTGCAATTGCTAGCAAAAAATTACAAAATACAAGCTGAGGGCGTGACACTCCTCATTCCGCTACAACCGGATACCAAAGTCGAAAAGATACGTGCACTCCTAGAGGAAGATACCATTGAGATGGGGACCAGATTGTTCGAGTCCGCTATTGAGGGACCAAGAACCTTGGCTGAGGCACTTGATGGAGTTCTTAGTCCAAGAGAGATTGGCTTCCTTCCACGGGCTTACGATCTTATTGGCGATATCGCTGTTCTTGAAATACCGGAGGAGCTTGAAGTACATTCCATCCATATTGGGAATGCCTTCCGGTCGGTCCATAGCAATTTTTCAACGGTCCTAGCTAAGAGGGGAGCGATCACCGGAGCAACTAGGGTGCGGGAGTACAGGCTGCTAGCCGGAGTAGACAAGACTAGGACGGTTCATACTGAGTACGGTTGCAGGATTGCAGTTGACCTCGCGACCGCCTACTTCAGTCCAAGACTCCTAGAAGAGCACAATCGGGTTTCGGACCAGGTAGATATGGGCGAGGTCGTTGTCGACATGTTCACTGGCGTTGGTCCATTTGCGTTACATATAGCACGCAAACAGAATGCGCGTGTGATTGCTATTGACATCAATCCCTTGGCAATAGAGCTCCTTCATGAGAGCATGGCAATGAACAAGCTAGTAGGCACAATTGAACCAGTTGTTGCAGATGCGCACAAGTACGCTCCTGTGAATTTCGACCATGATGTGGACCGTGTGATAATGAATCACCCCTCAGGGGCTTTCGAGTTTATCGCTGATGCATGCCAATCTCTTAGAGAGGGCGGAATAATGCACTATTATGATTTCGGAGCCGGCGAGAGCCCTGAGGATGAGATTGTGAGCAATGTTTCAAGGCTCGTAAGGGCGGCAGGTAAGAGCACTCCTGAGATTCTCCACGTTCGACGGGTGAGGGACAGTGCCCCGTATGAATACCAGATGGTAGTTGATCTGGTCATCTCTTAGCATAGCTCAATTGACATTTGATGACTATGTCAGGGTCTCTCAGCTTCTGAACGAACTTCCGGTCTAAATCAGAAGCTACCCTATCAGCACCTACCATGACAGTGCGACTACACTCAAATGAGCTCGTTCTCGCAACCATACTTATCGGGTCCGAGTATGTTAGTCCTGGACTTCCTCTGCCCTTAACTCTCTCAACTAGGCCATCTACTGACATGGTGAGCTGTATCTGCGTCCTCGTTGACTTAGCCCATTTTTTGATTTCGTCATCAAGGTTGCGGAGGGTTTGAGTGGTTCGAACGCCAATGATGCACGTTCCTTGCGTTGTGAGTTCCTCTTCAGTCGTAATCTCCAATGTAGTCTTGTGTTCACCGACTACGTTTGGGTGACCGTAAGCGTGGAAATCTACAGTA
>JABCTJ010000131.1 GCA_018238375.1 Candidatus Thorarchaeota archaeon | reverse complement strand
GGCGTTATCTGTTCTTCAGCAAGATATGCGGCATAATCCAGACAGGCATATATGTCTTCTGTTTTCAGTGATGGATAATCTTCAAGAAGTTCTTCAATTTTATCCCCATTGGCAAGCATCCGAATTATTTGATGGACAGGAATCCTTGTGTCTTTGATACATGCCTGGCCGTGACAAATTTTTGGCTCGATTGATATACGTTCATACATAATAAAACTCCAATCTCTGCAAATATGAGTCTTGCGTTTTTTAACTTTCTTGCAATTTTGACCGAGCCCTTAGCTACCAAACATACCGTATCTATCATCAAGTTTTACTATTGCGCTTACAACAAGTCTTGCGAACTCTCCGCTGTCAAAGAAGAAATTGATGTAGGGCCCTTTTGTTTCCACTCGGTCCAGCATGGGTTCTTTCTTCGCCTCTTTCTCAAGGCTCTGGGCAATCTCGGTAGCTATGGCAGCAGGGCTTTTCTTCAGTTCCTTCGCCAGCAGGAATGACACTGTGCTGGCAATGTCACCAAGGTCCGGGTCTGGAGGGGTTTCGATGTACTTTCGAACTATTTCAGAATCGATTGAAGCCGCTTTGACCAATAATTGGATGACCAGATCCGTTGCTACATTCCAAGGGTTGTTGGTCTGCGGAGTTGGACTCACTTTGTGCATCGCCTCTTGATGTATAGGGCAGGCCTATGTTTCTTCATAAAGTAAACGCTACTCATGACCGTGACTATTGTGTTACTTGGGGTTACCGTATGTCCGTTCATGTTGCTTTCGGGGTTACTTTTTGGTCGATTGCAATCATGCATTGGTTAGAAAATTATGGTCTTATGCAGAACGCAAAGATAAAATAACAATCAATAACCAATTATATATTTGAGTAATCCGTAAACAGACTTATATTCGTTTTCATCTCGGCATAGATGCTCGTTCTCATTGAGAACGATTCACTAGTCCCGCGTCCCAACCAGCGTTCCTCCATGCGCCGTGGAAGAATATACCGAATAGGTATCAACGAGAGCTCTAATGGCGGTACCTCCTTAAACGGTGGTAACCGCAGGGAGATGATTCGACTGGCTAGTAAACAGCAGAAGACTAGGAAATCTCGTGAGCATAAAATTAGTACGGCCAACAAAATTTGTTCTTCTTGCA
Source organism: Candidatus Thorarchaeota archaeon (assembly GCA_018238375.1). Classification (GTDB taxonomy): domain Archaea; phylum Asgardarchaeota; class Thorarchaeia; order Thorarchaeales; family Thorarchaeaceae; genus WTCK01. Next base: position 10,802 of record JABCTJ010000131.1, on the reverse strand, counting down.
GTTCTGACAGAATCTATATTGACAAAGCTCGTGGTGAAGTCATCTGTTCCAGCTGCGGACTCGTTCTTTCTGATCGTTCGATTGACACAGGACCTGAGTGGCGTGCATTCACTGCTGATGAACAAAACAGTCGTCAGCGAGTGGGTGGCCCAACTGATTGGAGTAAGTTCGATCAGGGTCTTACGACCATAATCGGTCGTCAGAATGTTGACGCATCCGGGCGGAAGCTGACTTCAACGCGTAGAGCAGAGATTCATAGGCTGCGCAAATGGCAAATCCGTACTAAGGTTCACTCCTCTGACAAACGAAATCTTGCGGTTGCAATGACGGAACTACATCGGATAAGCTCTCAGCTGAGTATCCCCTACTCAATTCGAGAGACCGCCGCTGTACTCTACAGGAAAGCTCTGCGGAAGCGATTGACCCGAGGTCGTACAATCCTCGGAATGATTGCGGCTTCGCTGTATCTCGCTTGCAGAATCCATACGGTCCCGAGACCCTTGGAGGAAGTATGCGACCAGATACACATCACTCGCAAGGAGCTAAGCCTGTGCGTACGCCTCATCCTGCGATACCTTAACCTCAAGGTCCCATTCAGTAAGCCGGCTGAGTTCGTCCATAGATTTGGCACTGAACTCAATCTTCCTGGCGCAGCCAAGAAGAAGGCGATTGATATCCTTGAGCAGGCTCGCGAACAGAGGCTCACAATTGGTAAGGACCCGAAAGGGATGGCTGCTGCTGCAATCTATGTTGCAAGCATCCTCACAGGTTCGCGTCGTACACAATTGGAGATTGCTCGTACTGCACGGGTCACTGAAGTTACCGTACGAAATCGCTACAAAGAAATGGTTGAGAAGTTAGGAATCTCAACCTCATAACAACTCCATATCAAGAGGGACTCGGCTTAACCGTCGAATCCCCCTCCCCTCTCTTTTATGAGTCACCTGCTACTGGTATCGCATATAGGCTTATTTTGCCCGATTTCGATTCAAATATGGAGACAGAAGATGTCATGTCTGGTCGACGCGCTATTCAAGGAATCTGGCTAATAGAGCGTGGGTCAGGTCGAAACTTGATTGCTAAAGCCTACACAGAAATTGACATAGATATGGACCTGATTGCGCCTTTCCTATCTGCTACCCATACCTTCATCGATCGTGCGTCGTCCGAGGAGCTGCAGACTATTGATACTGAGTCTAACCGCTATGTGTGGGTGGCGAATGAATTCCTTCTCTTTGTGATGGTGGTTTCAAAGGGGGCGCGACTCGGGCACATGCGGTTTATCCTCGAGTATGCCTTGGCAGAGTTCATGCGAAACGAGGTGCCGAAGAACTCTGACGTGAGCACAATGTTGAAGCGCTGGCACGGGACCACAAGCGCATTCAAACACTTTGAGGAATATGTGGAAGAACTGGTTTCACAATACGAATCGACCGACGAGTCTCTTACTGCTGGCAAAGCAATGGACTGCCTTGCCGTGTATAGCCATCTGTTTCGTGCCATCTTGCGAGTGAAGGCTCCAAAGAAGACTCGCACCAAGCTAACAAAGAAGATTCGTGAACTAGCCCAGCCGGTGCTAGAACTGGACCCTATCCTCTCTGACATCCAGATTGATGATAGCGGCGTAGAGATACTGCATTTGGACGTTTCAAAGATCAATTATCGCATGCTCCGTCAGGGTCTGGAAATGTTGCTGCGGGTCGTGGCAGACGCCACACGTGAAACCGTCACCCAGAATGCCTTTAGAAAAATGATATTCGACCAAGCTATGCCATATGTCAAAAGAGACATCGAGCGTCTTCAGCTGTACTGCATACTAGATGATGTTGTTCGCTATCTCTTCTAGCGTTTGCCAAGCATGATGACCGTTCGCTCAACTGCTTGTCCCATCTTCCTCTCAGGCAGAGTGCGACGCTCGGGACGAATCACTAGCTGCTTATCTGTTGACTGAGTTCTGATTGATTTTCGAGGAAGGAACTTGATGATCTCGAAGTCAGTCCCCTTGATTATCTGGTCAAACTCGATGCTAATTTGTCCCTTCGTTGTGTTAATCACAGGGAGTGTCATGGCTATCCTTCCGTCCGGTCCAAGACATGGTTCCATGCCTTTCAAGGAGTCACGGTACAGTTTCGTTAGCTCTAGGATGCTATTTTCAGCATCTTTTCGCTCAGGTCGCTTGGTATAAACCGGGCCCAAGACGGGCTCAAATGCAATTGCATCCACTGTTTTGCCAACAACTTCCATGGCCCTACGAGCATCGCCCTTAATGATCCTGAAATCGAGTTTCTCTCCTAGGTCGGAACTTAGCCACCTCAGGTTTAATCGAGCACCTTGTACTGCGTCGCCATCAATGTCTATCCCTATGCATTTCATACCTAGAATTGCAGCTTCCATCAACAGAGTCCCTGTACCACAGAATGGATCAAGGATGGTGTCGCCTGGTTTGGCACCAGCAAGCGTCAATAGGGTTCTACAGAGTTTTGGACTCGTGCTGGTCTTGGCAGAAATATACGGTTTCGATTCATCTCGATATTGCTGAAGACGTGAATCGTACACCACTACGGTCTTTCCAATGTGCAGGCTTCCTTCAGTCAACACTGCGAGCACCTCCGCATTTGGGGGGCGCATCAAGTTGTATCGGGCGATTGTCTGGGGCCACAATGCTGTATTAGGGCGTTCCTTCTTCCTAGTGTCAGGCCCTTCATAGATGTAGTAAGCGGCTCTTCTGGCGCCGCGAGCCAGAAGCCTCCTCTTAGCCCATTCATCTAATCCAAGAGTCAAACGCCTAAGACTCACAGTTGATTCAACGTTAAACGTAGGGTATGTGCTGACTCCAAATTTGATTTTTTTCCCCTTGGGAGCTGGCCATATCCGATCTATCCAAGGACACTCCATTAGCTCGGTCCTGTACCTCTTGACTGGCCGCCCCTGCTTTGGAAACGCCCTCTCTGCGACTGACCGATCGTACTTGATAATTACGCGGCCAATCTTGAAACAGCCTCCAAGTGCTTCCTGAATATCTACAATTTGAGAATCACTCAAGCGCTCGTCAATCTCAACAATGGCTGCATTCCTGGAGTGGTCATTGACATGCGCTGTCAGATTCTGGTCCCTCAGGTAGACAAGCATCTCTGCAATGCTCAAGAGCCAATTTTTTCCCAGGATGAAGATGTATTCAGTCATGTGTTGTGTTTCTCCAGCTCCTCCAATAGGAACTTAGCATATAGTGCTCCCTTTAATGGGGTTGGTGTTTCAGAGATGAATGTTGGCTTGTAACCCACTTCTTTGATTATCTCAATCAGGGGTAGTATGTCCGGTCCCCATTCTTCCCCAAGGGGCCTGTGAGCTTTTTCTCCTGCTTGCGTGAAGATTATGCCGCTGATATGGAAATGCATGTTGTGAATGAATTGAGCCCCAAGAGCATCCTCGAATGCGCCAAGAATCTTGAGATAACTCTGCTTATCGTTGCACTTGCCCTGCGTGCGCGCGTGCATATGCGCCCAGTCAATCGTTGGAATCAGGCCGTCCGATTCTGTACAGAGTTTGGCAATCTCTTCGACTGACCCATATGCGTTTATCTTACCCGCAATCTCGGGAGCCAAGTATGCTCCTTCACCGAGATGTCCTGCTTTCTCCCAAATTTCCTGAAGCGCACTTCTAACAACCTTGTGTGCCTCCTCGGGACTGAGACCTCCGTATGTCCCGACATGAAATACAATCCGTTTCACGCCCATTAGTGGTGCGAATCGCAGGGCCTTTTCAAGCCGTTTTTTGGATCGTTGACGAATGTCATCTGATTTTGACGCCAGATTGATGTAGTATGCTGCATGCAAGCTCATGGCTATATCTGCGGATTTGGCCAGACTTCCTAGTACACTTGCTTTTTCCTCAGATGCTCTCAACCCGTAGACGGCTGCATACTCGAATGCAGTTAAGCCCGCTTCCTTCAGGATTTCGAAGGCTCTCTTTGGTTTGCCTTTGGCCTCCTCGGGATAACCAGCTGGACCGAAGCGAATCTCCTCCATCCAGTTCAATCCTCCACAGTGAACTCCCAGCGACAGTAAGCATCAGGGGGGTGTTTATCAGGCGGACAGAATACGCAGCGGGTCTTGATTTTGGGATCAATCGTTTCAGCGAAGTAACTGTATTCGATCTCTCCAACCGGTCGACAGGGGAAATCTGGAAGTCCCTTCCGATTCCTTGCAGTTTGAACTCTGCATTCGTCCATGGTGAATATCAGAGTCTTGTCATCCTTCCATACTATAGACTGCTTGTTCAATCTCGCATACACTCGGTAGTCCAACGCCTTCTCTAGCGACTTCAGACCTCCGTTTGGTTCAACCCCAAACTCCCGCATTATGCGTCGTGCCTCTATGGGTGAGAAGAGTTTCCATGCTTCCTTGTCCATTTCCATGGCCACATCAATGCCGAACTCCTTTTCCAGCGCTAGGAAGTATGCGCCATCCATTGCTTGCCACGCCTTAGCATAAGCATCAATTATTTTCAGAAGTGTGGCCTTCGGAAGGTCATCAAACATTTATAGCACATCCTCGCTGCGGTTTGGTTTGGACCATAATAAGAGTGATTAGGTTTTCTCAAATCGTTTCCACAATTCTTTAATCGGCATTGGTGTCCTCGTGTATGTCGGATGGACAGCGAATGTCGGAAATGGATTCATCTCGAAATCATCAGAAGAAACGAATAGACCCGAAAGCCTTCCTGCAAATCATCCGCCCACAGAACTGTATCATCGGCGGCTTAACAGTGATCGCGGGAGTGGCAATGTCCTACAGACTAGACCCTAGTCCTGCTGCTCTGTCTACGCACCTGCCGTTGTTCATCTTCGCGTACCTAACCTACTTCTTCGTCGCCGCAGGTGGCAACGTCGTCAATGACATATTCGACATAGAAGTTGATAAGATCAACCGACCACACAGGGCTCTGCCAAGTGGACGCATGACAGTGCGGCAGGCTTGGATGTATGTTGCTTTGCTGAGTTCGATTGGCGCGTTGTTCGCGTGGTTGAATGGACCCCTTGGCACCGTGATTGTCGTCGTTTTCCTCATAGTTGGCTATGCATACGCGGCTAAAGTGAAGGAGCTTGGCATTGCTGGAAACTTCATGGTTGCTTTTTCCTTCGCTTTCGGTGTAATTTATGGCTCTTTCATTTATGGCGAACAGGTTGCCGCGATATACATTCCCATTCCATCTATCCTATTCTTCATTACCGCCTTCATGATTCTTCAGGCACGAGAAACGATTAAGGGGGCTGAGGATGTTGAGGGCGATAAGCTGAGAGATGTCCGTACCATTGCGAGAGTGTACGGGTACAATGCTGCTGCTGGGGTTGCGGCAATCCTGAACTTCATTGGAGTCACCTGCTACATACTGATATGGTTCCTTGGCTATGCCAGCTGGGATTTATGGCTGTTGCTCCTCCTTGGCTCAGCAGTCGTGATTGGTGCTGCCATAACGCCCTTAACTGGTCCTAGCAATGCGAAACGCCTGCTGATAGGTAGCACGCTTGACAAGATTGGTGCACTGGTTGGTCTCATCACTTTCGTCGTAGTTCCGTTATACGGCATCCTGTGAAATCCGCTAATGAGCTGTCCAAAAGGTCCAAGACAGCACAATCATACACACTATCGAAACCACCAAAGCCCACTGCGTTGAAGTATCATGGGCTTCTCTTATTCCAAAGATGAGCAGAAAACCTACCCATAAGAACGAAATTTGAGTTATCCAGTCTATTGTCAGCCATATCGGGGATGCATAGAGCGCAGTAAATACTCCCTGCCAGCTTCCAAAGGATTCGAATGCGATGGGTGACATTGCGGCCAGTACAAAGATTATTGCTATGAATCTGAAGATTACCACTGGAATGATGCTATAGCCCACAATTGCGATGGTCTTTGATTTTTTTCCCGTTCCACCTGCTAACTTGAACGCAAAATGTGCAAAAACGCTGCCAACAAAGAGATACATCATTCCCATCATGATACTCGGCAGAATGCTAGTAAGGGCTGCACCATAGAACTGCATTGAAACATCAAGATTCAGAACGCTCACTGGTTGGATTACTGTGGCATTGAGCACTGGGTCGAATACAGGGCCCATCTGCGTTACCTTTGAGGCCATTGCAAGAAAGAGCCCCGCGAATACAAGGGCATTGGCAATAATGATTATGAATGGTCCTGCGAAATCTGGGCTCTGTCCAATGTCACGATAGGTCGGTGCTGGCCTCCTAATGACTCCCCATAGTCGATCAACAGTTCCTCTGACCCTCACTGTTTTGGATTCGGGTCGTTTTAGGAGGGGCAGTATTCTCTCAAGGGTTTCCTCTGCAATCGTTTCTCTGCAGACCGGACAGGTGGTTGCATCTGCTGGAACTGGGCTATCACAGAACTCACATCGACGCAATCTCAGTCATCCCTCTTTAGCTAACCTACAACTACTTCGAGTCTGCAGCATATAGCGATATCTGTGACCGGGGTCCCCCCCCTCCTATTGAATCACGTTAGCCCTACCACAGGCCAAAGTTGTCATAAACCGGGGTCTCGTAAGTAACGATGTATGGAATCGATGCATCCCAAAAGCTCTGTATCGTGTTGAGTATCAGTGCGTAGATGATTATTGCCTCTACAGTAAAGACTCCTGGAATCAAGATGGGCACCACGATTAGGTTAATCGGAATCATCAACCCCAAGCGTACCATGAATGCCGCAAACATTGACCCGGCGTATGTTTTTGGTTCGGCCAAGTATTTTCCACCCGATGTTTTACCAAACCGTCTCGCGGCCAACCACGGCACTACAATCATTGGTGCAGTCGCTAGGAATTTGAAAATAGGTCCAACGCCTGTTGGGTCATAGAAGAACAGTCCGAATGTACCAGCGGTCATGCTGATGGAACCGACTTTGAAGCCGCCTATCAGGAATGCTATTATCCATAGAAGGGAAACCGGGTCAAAAAAGGCCATTCCCCATCCTGGAACCCGTGGAACCATCGATGCAATAGGTGCTACTGCGATTGACAATGACGCAAGGACTCCTGCAATCATAATCTCCTTGACGTTTTCGTCATCATCAGAGATTCCGACTGCCTCCAACTCAATTGGCTTGTTATCATCATCCGTTAATGCTGAGATTCCCGATGATCCCTGAGTTGTTGCATCTGGCATGATGGCGTTTCGCGATATTCTCACTTAAGAAGTTTACTCAGCAGGAGATAACTACTCAATAATGAGTAATCGACTAAGGTATGTCACTCAACAGCTGCTCAACTTTCGCGTGAATCCTCTCTTCAGCCGGAATTCGTAGCTTGGGTCTTCCTAGCATCCGGAGGAGCTTCCTTGTTGGGTCCAGCCAGTCAGGGTTAATCCTCCACTCGGCCCAGTCGATGCCAGAGGCAAGAGATGTCCTGCTCAGTATCAGCCGGGAGGCAACAATCTCATTCAAGCTGTGTAGGATTGTGCCAATAGTCACAGCTCCAATGATTGGCCTAACCTTGCGTGCAGCTCTTAGCAGGTCTGCAGTGGTCACCCAGCCGCCATCATTAATCAACAGCCTAAGCACTCTTGACCGAACAGGATCGGACTCTATAACTCCCTTAAGCGGGGCCAGGTTAACGTGATGCATTGGTCTTGAAGCAATCTCAGGGCGCTCCCATGGAGCTAATTCCCGGCCATTTCTTAGTGCGCTAAAGTCCATATCTGGCACTCTCATTGAAAGAGAAGGTGTTGTGTTCTTTTGAAACGAAGTATTATCCCCTAGAATCGCTTGTGCTTGTTTTTGCACAACCCTTATCTTGAAAGAGCACCCTAACAAAGTCGCTATGACAATCAGAGAGCCGCTAGTGGGGCTATTCACAAAGAATCTCGAGAAACCGTCGGACCTGTTGTGTTGCGCATTCGGTCTGCGCAGCAGCGAGATTGACATCTACTTCTCTTTGCTTGGTGGCACTAGGACCGTTGAAAATCTGGAAAAAAGAATTGACAGGGACCGCAGCACTGTCCAACGCATTCTGCAAAAATTGGATCGCAAGGGTCTCATAGAGCGCGAGAAGAAGAGAATTGAGAGAGGCGGCTACTTCTACGTCTATCGAGCAATATCGACAGAATCTGTAAAGCAACAGATACTCGAACAGCTAGAACACTGGTACACAGAAACCAAAAGACTCTTGTTGAGCAATTGGCCCGAACCGCCTCGATAGAATTAGCGGGGCGAATAAATGGCTCAAATCCCTCTTCAGAAAAACACAGTTTCATTGACCACACTCGCATTGATTGCAGCTATTGGTATCGTTGTGCGGATGTTTGTTCGTATTCCTGTAATCCCCGGACTCGTGGAGATAACTCCAGGATTTCTCTTTTCGCTTTTGGGTGGTATCATTGGTGGTGTTCCAGGAGGCATATTCGTTGGGGCCATAGTTGGCATAGGCGGCACCATGGGTGGAGGGGAGCCCCCATTTCTTCCTATGATTGGCAACATCTTCCTAGGCATCGGTTCTGGATTGGCAATTCACGTGACAAAAGAGCGGAACTCGCGGAAGTATGCATTGATGGTTGTCTTAGGTGGGGGACTAATCGGCGGCTTCATACCCTCCGCGACCATATTTGCGTCATTGATAGACCCCATCGAAGTTATCTTGGCAGCAGCTCTGTTGGACATGACACAGGGATTTCTCTGGGCTATCGTGGCACTGTTCGTAGAGCGACGAATCATTAGGCCTATCGCTGGGGATTATCTGTATCCCGAACCGGAAGAGCCAACTCCTAGTGAGTCCACCATGCATGCAGAGGACACAACGGAATGACTGACAAGACCGTGTCGATAGACATTCGCAAAGACCTCTTTGGGGCTAATGAAGCGGCGGCCAGTATCAATGCAGATATCTTCAGAAAGCACGGTCTCAGGACCTTTGATATAATGGGGTCCGTGGGTACCGGTAAGACCCTGCTGATTGAGTCACTATGTGTTCGGCTTGCTGGAAAGTATCGCATACTGATGGTTGCAGGCGACTTGGCCACAACAATTGATGCAGATAGAGTCGCTTCGCATGGTGTGGACACAGTACAGATCAATACTGGAACTGCATGTCATCTCGATGCAAGAATGGTACGCTACGCCTTGGGGGAGATAGATCTCGGCAAGTATCAGCTCATGTTCATCGAGAATGTTGGAAACCTGATCTGCCCCGCAGGATACCCGCTTGGCGTGGACAAGAAGATAGTCATGCTCAGTATCACAGAAGGTCCCTACATGGTGAAGAAACATCCTCTCACAATCAAGAGGTCTGATATGGTGATCATAAACAAGATTGACCTAGCAGATGTCTTGGAATTCGATGTCGATGCTCTTGTCAATGATGTTCGCGAAGTTGATGCAAAACTACCAGTCTTCAAAGTGAGTTCGAAGACTGGGGAGGGGCTAGACGAGCTTATCGATGCGCTCGAGCTCTAGGAGCCAGCTTCAGTTTCAAGCAATTGTTCAAGTGTCTTTCGAACGCCCTCTGTATGACCTGCACCCAAGACGACGACAATATTCCCTTCAACATCATTGAGAATCGAAAGCAGTGCTTTTGCTATGTACAGGTCTCTCTGGTGAATGAGGGCTTCGTGCAGGAGCGGAAACTCATCCTTGAATTGCTCCATTAGTGCATCAACGGAACCATCCTCCTTTAGAAATGACATCAGGTCCTGGGCACTGCCCCCTTCAATCTCTACAGTAGCATCGGGAACGAGACTCGTAAGCCGGTATATCTCATCCAGCGGCACCTGCATGAGGGCATGCACTGTTGCACTGATGGGCCTATCCACTAGGGCAATCTTCGCACCTATCTTTCGTCCCTCTTTGATTGCAGTTAGCATCTCTTCACCTACTCCCGCTCCCGTGATGCCGCTTAGACTGTTCTCCAACATTGCTATCTGGTTCAGAAGATTCTGCACTACATCTCCTGTTATTGGCAGCTCTGGGGTTTCAGTTGATGATTGTGAACTGATTAGTTGCTCGTACCTTTCTTTGTCAAGCTCCACTGCTACCACATCTGGCTTTACCTCTCTCACGGTCTTCCTTGCGTGCTCAACGCTATCCGCATCCGTGTGTATCACAGACACAAACACAACTCGTTCGAGGCTTTTTGACATACAGTTCACGCTTGACTCAGGGTCACTGCGCGTCTTTTCTTTCTTGTTATTCCTGTTGATTCTTCTACCCGTTCTGGTAAACGTTTACGGTCCCAATACCGAATCTTGGTCCATTCTTGAGGCCCTCCAAGCGTACGAGAAAGTTTAACACGCACTGAGCGTTTACTTGCCGTAGCTAAATGAAAGGATGAGGAAGAGAGGCACATTGAGGTCAGAACTCGATCTGGCATTTGCCAAATTAATGAACCCCCGAATGAGTGCAGGGCTGTTGTTGTTACATAGTCTCCTTAATCCCCTGAGAAGCTCGCCAGTGGCTCCGCGCGATGTGCGTGAGAGTGTTGATGCGTTTCTCAAGGACCGCAGGGTTTCCAAACAGTCGGTCACCAACGCCGCACGCAGACTTGAAGAAACCAACATCATTGAGCGTGAAGAGGGGTACAGTGTAAACTACGGATACTTGATATCCATCCTTCTCGAAAAGGTCATGGAAATGACTGAGTGTATCAGTGACCTCGAAGATGAGGTTGCGGATCTGAAGGCAGCCCGCAAACACGTCGCCTAGGTTGCTGGATTGTCGTCGTGACTACGTCAAGGGCAATGACTGGTTCTGCTATGCATATGCCTAGAAACTCACACACACGTGGGATGGCGCTTCTAG
>JABCTJ010000108.1 GCA_018238375.1 Candidatus Thorarchaeota archaeon | reverse complement strand
ATGTCCTCCTCTATGAAGACTGTCTTGCAGGTGTTTTGCATTGCAACGATTGTATTAGGGTCAGAGAGCACACGCAAATCAGTTGCCATCCCAATGTGTTTCCGACGGACGATTTCAGCCTCTTCGCCATCAGTCGGATAGCCGAGTATTAATCTAAACATGAACCTGTCCAGTTGTGCTTCTGGCAGAGGGTATGTACCCTCCTGTTCCACTGGGTTTTGAGTTGCCACTATCAAGAAGGGCCTTGGTAGCTTACGCGTAACGCCCTCGATTGAAACTTGTCGCTCCTCCATCACTTCAAGTAGTGCACTCTGCGATTTTGGAGGACAGCGGTTGATTTCATCAGCCAGAACCAGATTTGCGAACACGGGACCCTTGCGATACCAAAATTCACCGGATTTCTGGTTGAAAACGTTGCTGCCCAAGAGGTCAGCAGGTAGTGTGTCAACGGTGAGCTGAATTCTCTTGAAAGCACAGCCTAGGATTGAGGCAAATGTTCTCGCCATGTAGGTCTTTGCAATACCTGGTACCCCTTCAAGGACTACATGTCCGTTTGACAGGAATGCGACGAGCACATCCGCGAGAATATCGGTCTTGCCAACTATAACCCGGCTGCACTCCTTGATTATCTCAGTTGTCAAGTCATGGACTTCTTGGATGGTCATCACCTGGGAAACGTCCGCTTGACCTTGGTCGGTTGCATCTTCTGTTGTCATGCTATTTGTTCCACCTCATTATGTTTTAATTAGTAGTTTCTCGATATCGCGCATCCAGAAGAATAGCGACATCATCTCACTTTCTCTGATCTTCATTCCCGGTTTTGCGGAGATTTCCTCGATTCGTCGGACTGTCTTGAAGAACTTGTCTTCTGTCAACCGGCGGTCTTTGTGTCTGGCCAGAGCCCACATCTTCTTCGGGTCATACTGGTCCCACATATGCTTCGTTTGTAATCCTCGCCGCATCTTTCTGTATATCATCTTGACTACCCGGGCGTAGTTCCCCTCTGTCCGGTAGTATGTCATCCGCTCGCTGAAGTATGTCTGCCCTCTCCGTAGGAAAACATCAGATACGTTCTTGACTTCAGGTTTCTTAATCTCTGGCAGATATTTCTTGATGCCAAGAGCGGTCATAATGGGATATAGCGGTGCAATGATGGGGATGGCACTCATCCACATTATTCTGCCTAGGAATTGACCGAACCAGAACTCCGCCGAGTTTGGAGGTACTGCGAGTAGTTGTTCGCAGAAGAGAATAGGTGTTTCGGCGTCACTGAATGAGAGCCAGTCCAGAATGTTCATCCCGAACCGCTGGTTTCCAGCAAACTTTTCCAGCATATCATTAGTGAATATGCTGGGGTCACTGACCGCTACAAGCCTGCCTGAACGTCCGCCTATTAAACTGGGAACTTCAAGCACGCCCGCAACAGGAAGCCGACCTGCATATTCACCGGGGTCCGGATTCGGGTCTGACTGGCTGGTGTTAGTTTCACACCAGGACCGTATTGATGACCACGCAACAGCTGCAATCGGAGACCCAAGAAGGCATGTTGGACTCAGGGTCGATGCCCAGTTGAGATGCAGGTCACTCACTCCAGTTGTAATGGGATGACCTACAAAATCGGTGATAATTGGGAATCTTGGGCTAGTATCGTAAGAGTCTAGGTCAAGAAGAAGACCGCTTGTGAAGGAGAGGAATCCATCCACGCCAGCTGCTTCCAGTGACGCACCACCCATGAGGTCAAAGAGATACTCATTGAGCCAGAAGAACGAACTGTTTGCGGTACCGAAATCGTCCGCCACCAGGACACTGCCGCCATTTGACAGGTGACCGAATATCGAGAAGACTGTATCTGTGCTGAAGTCTCTGACAGGACCCATGATAACCAGCACTGCTGAGCCATTGTATCTAGTAACAATGCTCATGGAGGATTGTATCGCCAATACTTGATTCCCATTTTCCTCGATTATGGATCGATATGTGCTAAGTCCATTCCATTCGGTGTTGTAGATTGAGAAGTCCTGTGTGTAAGTCCCTGAGGCGCCAGTGAGAGTACTGCCGATTAAGAATCCAGCTGGGAGCCAAACTAGAATGAACAATACGATCCAGAGACTCTCTTTCCAGCCCATCTCAGTTCACCTATCAGTTACTCAGGCTTTGCCTTCACGCTCGCATCAACACGCGGATACAGATCCGTGAATGTTTTGATTGCGAACTCATAGCGCTCACGTGTCATCTCGTGATGCGAGAATCGAGCCTCTTCGTAGGTGTGCAGAAACTCTTCGACTGCCGCACCATCGATAGGAAGCTCCTTTACCATGCGTTGCATGAACTCGTCTGCTGTTTCGGAGTTGAGTCGTTCTGCGCCCATCTTTGAGCCACACATCTGCTCGAATGTACGGTATGCTAGGGTAATAGCCGCACCGTACTTTCCAGCGTCTGCCAGCTTCTTTATGTTCCTAAGTTTGCTGGGGATATCAACCCGCTCTGATTCGACAGGGCCTTGAAACATCCCTCGCACATAGTATAGATAGAGTAGAACAACTATTATCGCGCCAGCTAAAGCGACGATTGGAAGTATCTGGTCTAGTGTTTGCATCCCATTACCACCTTTTACCTTTATGATGATTGAATGATATATTGAATCTGAAACCTGGCTTGTAGGACTTGAAGAACCGAGTGTATGATCGTCTGTACCGTGCTATGACCAACAATGCGATGATGCCCTCCACGGAAATTACTAGAATCCACATGATTAGCAGTGTCCCCGCAGGAATCTCACCAGGGCCAGATATATTGACCGCGTACTGGCCCGAGCGAACATCCGTAGTTTCGGATGACGTAATTATAATGCGGTAAGTGAAAGCGCCTTCCTCTGCTGGAACCGTCACTGTGGCCGTGAATGTGCCGTCCGGACCAGTCGTGGTTGCATTTCTTGTGGTTGTGAAATTAACAGCAATCTCAATCCTGCGGCCAACTATCGGATCCCCATTCTCATCGGTGAGTAATCCATTGAATGTGAAAACTTGTCCTGGGGCAACAATTGTAAGAGTGCCAGACATGTCAAAAATAATGCTGTCTGTAAAGATATGCATCGTTTCAGATGTTTCTGCGGAAGAGGCTAGCACGCCTGTAGTGCCAGAAAACTCAACACGGATAGTGTATTGACCAGACGTGTCCCAAGAAACTGGTAGAGTAAAGCTGAATCTGTGTTCACTGCTGTTAGTGATTGCTTCGACGCCTATTGGGGTACTCACGAGAAGGGTGTCAAGATTGATGCTGACTACTGCTCCTGGTATCGCATTTCCAAGGTAGTCAGTAAGACTGATGATGAAGGAATAGCTCTCGCCGGGCGTAATATCTGGCGGGGTTGAAGGGTCAAAGCGCACCTGCAGGGCAGATTGCGTAAACAATGTGATAATCCAAGTATCCACATTGCTGGTAACATCATAATATCCGAGCACATTTGCGAGACTGAGCACATGATCTCCGAGGGAATAAGCGGAAGTATTAGTCCACGTTCTGGAGAAACTGCCATCTAATCGTGAAGTAGTTGTGAGAATAGGACTGCCATCGACCAAGATGTCTAATGCTATTCCTGGAGCTACTCCGCCTCCGTTGGAAACATAGCCAGTCACTATCAATGAT
>JABCTJ010000168.1 GCA_018238375.1 Candidatus Thorarchaeota archaeon | reverse complement strand
AAGGATGTCAAGGCACACAAGCGAATCACGACGTTGACAAACAGCAAGGTTGTTGAATTTGACGGTTACATAGGGAACTTTGAAGTAACGGTAGAGAATCTCAAGACGAAAAAGAAACAGAAATTCGAAATTGGCACGGTAATCGTAGCCACGGGATTTATACCATTCCGACCTTACGGATACTACGCCTATGGCGAGTCGCCTGATATCGTTACGCTGGCGGAGCTTCAGGAGCTCCCTCCTAGCGACCAGCTCTTGAAACCGAGCGATGGAAAACCAGTGAAGACGATTGCATTCATCGGCTGTGTAGGCTCGCGTGAGCCCGGAGTGAAGGGGCATGAACATTGTTCCCGTTACTGCTGTACCGCGACATCAAAGGCTGCCGCAGACCTTAGAGAACGAACTGAGGAAGTCCTCATCCTCTATCAAGACATCAGGACGTATGGAAAAGGTCACGAGGAGTTCTATCGATTAGCCAGAAAGCGACACGTTGTCTTTAGCAAGTTCCCTAGGGACGAGAAGCCAACGGTTATAGTAAAGAATGGCAAGATACATATGAAGTGGCATGATGTGCTCGCGGATCAGGAACTGATATTCCAACCGGACTTGCTTGTTCTAGCCACTGCGATGATTCCGCCAGAGGACATCGCCGAAACTGCGAAGATGTTCAGTCTCACGAGAAGCGGTGACGGTTTCTTCAACCCTGAGCATATCAAACTCGCACCGTTGACTACGCATACTGCGGGTGTAATGATAGCAGGAGCTTCGCAAGCCGCCAAGAACGCATCTGAATCCGTCATCGATGCAAGCGGAGCAGCTGCCAAGGCAGTGGGACTCATGGCCAAAGGAGAGGTCGAGATAGAGTCCACGGTGTCGCATGTGCTATCTGAGTTATGCTCGTCGTGCCATACGTGCGTCACTGTATGTCCTTACGGCGCGATAAATATGGACGAAACTGTTAACCCGTCTGTTGCTTTCGTCACCGAGGCCAAGTGTCACGGTTGCGGCACATGTGC
The DNA here is from genome assembly GCA_018238375.1 of Candidatus Thorarchaeota archaeon. Classification (GTDB taxonomy): domain Archaea; phylum Asgardarchaeota; class Thorarchaeia; order Thorarchaeales; family Thorarchaeaceae; genus WTCK01. Next base: position 35,296 of record JABCTJ010000168.1, on the reverse strand, counting down.
GGCCGCATGTCCGAGTAGCGCCATCGTAATGTATCATTCCACTGACAATCAGATCATGACCATGGTGGAGGCGTACCTTTGTTCTCCAGCGCAACTGGAGGGAGGCGAACCCCAATGACTACTGTAGAGAAAAAGGAAGTTCAGACTAAGAAAAAGTGGGAGCCGCAGATAGGTGCATTCTGTTGCAATTGGTGTAGCTACGCTGGAGCTGATCTCGCAGGCACCAGCAGGATACAGTACCCACCAAACGCGAGGATCATACGAGTAAACTGCACCGGTAGAATCAGTCCCGAGTTCATACTTGCATCCCTGGAGATGGGTGCTGATGGTGTTCTTGTTTCGGGATGTCACCCTGGGGATTGTCATTATTCTAGTGGGAATCTGAAGCTTCGAGCAAGGCTGACCATAATGAAGATGGCTATCGAACAAGCCGGGATAAACCCGGAGCGGATTCGGCTTCAGTGGGCTAGTGCCTCTGAGGCTCAAATCTTTGCTGATGGTGTTACAACAATAGTAGAGCAGGTCAGGGCTCTTGGCCCTCTAAGGAGCGAATGGAAATGAGTTCGTTTGCGAAGTTTTTCAGTCAGAAGCGTGGCCAGGTTCGCGGACAGCGAAAGGCTATCGAAGAAGTGTTGAAGGCAGGTCCAGCAACAGTGACCAAGATCTCAGAGGAGACGGAGTTCGCCAAGAACCTTGTAGTCTGGAACCTCATGGGTATGCTCCGCTGGGGCGCCGTAGAGATCAAAGGCGAAGAGAACCACGAGTTGATCTACTCTCTAAAGGAGGTTTAAAGATGGCAGAACCTACATCAATCGCGATGGCTCAAGGTAGCTCCTGTTGGGGTTGTTTCCAGAGCCTTATTGATATTCATCTCAATCTGGCAACAGTTCTGCCGTTGATTGATATCAAGTATTGGCAATGTGTTGCTGACTTTAAACTCAAGGACCTCGAAGGCTATCCTGACAAGTCAATCACGGTTGGCTTGTACGAAGGAATGGCTCGAACGGAAGAAGACATTCACCTGCTGAAGCTTATGAGAGCGAAGTGCAAGATTCTGATCTCATTCGGCTCATGTTCTTGCTTTGGAGGCATTCCAGGCCTTGCTAATTTCTCGACTTTGGATGAGTGCTTAGAAGTCAAGTTTCGAAACAACAAGACAGTCAAGGATGGCGAGGTGCCGACAGAGAACCTTCCAGAGATTGCCCCAGTTGTGGTACCTAACAGTACTATAGTTGATTTCGAGATCTTCCTTCCAGGATGTCCTCCGACATCCAAGCTGATTCTGACCGCCTTGACTGCGCTGCTTACAGGCAAGGAAATAGAGTTGCCACCCCATACAGTATGTCATTACTGTGACAGGGAGCGGAAGGAAACCCCAATCACAGAGATACTTCGCCCCTTCGAGGGCATTGCGGACCCTGACAGGTGCCTGCTTGAGCAGGGCTACATCTGTGTTGGTTCTGCAACATGGGGTCTCTGCGAAGGGCAGTGTGTTAATCACGGGGCGACATGCCGCGGCTGTTTCGGTCCACCTCCGCCAATCACAACCGACCAGGGGGCCGCAGCGATATCCATGTTTGGCTCGATGGCACCTCTTGAACCAGAAGTCCTTGCGGAGAAGGTTCTTGACCCACTTGGCACCTTTTGGAGATTCACCTATCCAACAAGTCACTTAGGTGGAATTCGAATTAAGCGAGAGGAGGTAAAGACGAAATGACCAATGAGAAGATAATCCGCATTGACCCAGTGACGCGTCTCGAAGGCCATGGAACATTGACTATCAAACTAGGTCCTAGCAACAAGGTCAAGGACATTCAGTTCAACGTGAACAGTACACGGTTCTTTGAGAAGTTCCTAGAAGGGCGACCAATGGAGGAGGCTCCACGAATCGCTCCACGGATCTGCGGCATATGCCCAATCCCACACCATCTTGCTTCACTGAAGGCAGTCGAGGCCGCTTGGGATGTGACACCTCCGCCAGCCGCAATCAAACTGAGGCGGCTATTGATTGAGGCGAAGCAGCTCTCATCTCATGCAATCCACTTCTACGCTCTTGCGGCTCCGGACTTTGTCTTTGGACCCTTCGCGAGCCCAGCGGTACGGAACGTTGCTGCTGTTCTCAAGTATCTCCCTGATGTTGCAGTCCAAGCAATCAAGCTGATGGAGTTTGGTCAGGAACTGTGCACGACCATTGGGGCCAAGGCAATTCACCCGACGACTGGCATTCCTGGCGGGATGCTGTATGCTATGAAGGAAGAGGAACGCGATGACTGGCTAACAAAGGTCCCGGAAATGCTGGAGAATATCCACAAGACAGTGGACCTTGCCAAGACCGTTGTCAACTCATACATTGAAGTGATAACAAAGCTAGCGGTGACTCCAACTTACTATCTCGGGTTGACCAACAATGGAACTCATGATATCTACGATGGCAAGATTCGCGTGATGGACCCTGAAGGTAAGATTGTAGAGAACTTCAAGCCTAGCGAGTATACAAAGTACTACGGCGAGCATGTTGCCAAGCACTCCTATGCAACTCATATCTACTACAAACCAGTCGGCTATCCCGAGGGCATCTGGAGAGCGAATACTCTCGCACGGTGCAATGTAGCCGATAAGATGGCTACACCTCTTGCAGATGCAGCTCTGAAAGAGATGAGAGAACTCGTTGGGAGACCTTCGCATCACACGTTTGTATACCACTACGCTCGAATCGTAGAGATGGTGCAAGCTGCTGAGATGATCAAGACGCTTCTAGAAGACCCGGAGATTGTGAGCACGGACGTGAAGCTCTCTGACGTTGAACCCAAGGCTGGCAACGGCGTTGGTGTTGTTGAGGCTCCACGAGGCACACTGCTTCATGACTACACGTCCGACGAAAAGGGCATGCTGGTCAAGGCGAACCTCATTGTCGCCACGAACAACAATATTGCCGGCATCGAGAAGTCGTTAATGGTTGCCGCGAAACAAATCTTCGAGGATAAAATTCTCGAGAAGATTACACTTCCTGAACCCATGGTGAAGACTTAGACAAGAGAATTGATGATCATGACAGAAGAAATACCTGAAGGAGTACTGAACATCATTGAGATGGTTATTCGGTGCTATGACTGCTGACTATCCTGCGGCGCTCATCTCGTCATTGTCGATGAAGAGGGCCGCGAGATAGTTAGGAAGGAGCTCGTGACTGGCGGCGGATGAAGGCCCGGTCGGAAACGACTGGACTGGGCTTGACAGCCTCGCAAGGGCGCGCTGGTCGCGCTCCTTCCATCCTTTCTCTTTTTTCCCGTGCATCTTAACTTGTGAAGAACCTAAGAAGAGGATATATGAGGCCAAGTCAGCCTTGAATCACGGGTAAAGCATATGAAACTGAATCCTCGCAAATGGCCTTTGGCAACCCTTAGCGGGGTTCTAGTTATCTTACTCTATTGCGTCTTCACACTCATTTCTTGGGCTTTCTACCCAGAGCCTTTCAGTCCGTGGAATAATTACCTGAGCAGATTGGGTAACTTCGACTATAGTCCCTTTGGTGCCTATTTTTACAATCTCGGCTGTGTGCTGACAGGAGCGGCTCTAGTCCCCTTCTTTTTGGGACTGAACAAATGGCATTCCGAAGAGCGACTGAGCAAAATTCTCTTGATTGGTGGACAGATTGTTGGCATCCTTTCAGCCATTGCTCTTATTATGATCGGCATCTTCTCTGAGGATCAGGGCAGTCCTCACATGACGGCCTCCTCAACTTTTTTTGTGTTGAACTTCATCGTGCTGATTCTGATTAATGTAGCCCTGCTGTGGCATCCGAAGTTCCTGAAAGTGATTGCAGTCTACGGCTTTTCGATCAACGTCCTAAGTCTGGGTTTTGAACTAGCAGTCGGAGGGCCTTTTGTCGAGTGGTTTACAGTTTTTGGGTCCTTTGGTTTTGTCGCACTCTTATCTTTCAATACGCTAAGTCTTGACTTGCGTATTGAAACGATAGAAAAATGAAGAGGAAGGCAGGCCTTACCTGCCATTCCTTAGATTTCAGATTTTGTTCGTCAGTCGTCCCAATCCAGGGCTCCAAAGTCTCGGGCCTTCTTCCACTGAGCACCCCCGCTGATAGCAGCCATGACCATTAGAGAGAGTAGGAACACTGCAAAATTCTGGTATGCATCGTAATTGTCAGCGAAGAACCAGAACCAAGCTGTTAGTGCTAGGACCCAAATAAACGCTAGCCCAATAGCCCACCAATTCTCAGGACCTTCACCTCTACGGCGGGCCCAAGGTAGCCATAGACCTAGAATCACTGCACTGAATATTGAAAATGATAGGAGGACAACAGATACATTTTGGTTTGCGCTATAGATAGGATTCCCCGCAAAGTACACCAACCATATCACGATGAACACAAGCCACAGAATGAATCCTGTCATTGTTCCTTTTATTCGGGGGCGCAAACCAGGTTCATGGTGAACCTCCCTACCAATTTCAGATCTCCAAGGAGCAATCACTACTACCAACATTATCAAGAAGGAAGCAAGTATTATTGCAAAATTCTGATAGACATTGATCGAGTAAATGAGCGCGAAGTCATTCGCAAATGGAAACCATAGCGCCAAGAATGTCAGCCATCCAATACCACCTAGGGCACTAATCCGAGCTCCCCAACCTTCTCCTGCCGTTGGAATCCAAAGTAAAACGTTGAGAGCACCAATAATTAGGAGAGAAGCAATGCCTATTCCAATATTCTCATAGATTCCGTAATCACCTGCGAAAAAGATTATCCAAGCTATCAAGAAGATTATCCAAGCGATTCCACTAACAGCACTTGTTCGAGCTCTCCAACCTTCACCCTGAATTGGTATTCGTGAAACGGCATTCAATGCACCGACTATGAGAAGAGAAATTAGCACGATTGCTATGTTCTCAAAGATACCATAGTTGCTTGCGTAGAAGAATAGCCATACAAACAAAAATGCCATCCAAGCAATCATACTAGCTAAAGAACCGTATTCCTGGATCTTCGTTTCTCTGCGTCGACCTCTCCGTCTCCTAGTTGAAATCCCTATCTCTATTACAGACTCCACGGCCTCATCATCTTCAGGTATGTCATCGGCTGATGGAGTTACATCTTCATCAATTGGTTTCATTGTATCAAACCCTAAATCCAACGCTATGGTTTCTTCTAGAGATATCCTCATGAATCCGTTTGCGTCGTTTTTTTCTATTCAAAGCCATTCTTTTTTTGTATATAAAGCAGGGCCACAATTTAGGGTCACATCATGTGACTAGTAGCCTTATCCATTCGAATAGGTAACAATTGTTAAAAATCCTTAGGTAACAATAGTTCAGGCGTGTGGATGATGCGTGATTAACTGAGGTTAGCACTCCCGTTCTAGTTGAAAGTCTTCTCTAACCATGTGACCAACGGAACCCAGCTATTTTTTGGGAACTCTGTATGACTTCCACTCGGAAAAACATGAAACTCCTTCGAGTCAGACGGAATCTCCTCAAAGAGCTCACGACACGAATCAACAGTGAATAACTCATCAGAGTCACCGATTCCAACGAAGAACGGAATGTGCAATTCCTTTGGGATTTCCATGTCCTTATGATTCATCATTCTCATGAAGCGCAACGTGTATCTGAAATTGAACAATGGGTCGTCCAATCCAACCATTCCATCTCGTCCATATTTGATTACTGGCTTGCTTGGTGAGATAAGCGACCAAAGGCCTATCTTGAGCTTCTGCAGGACTGACATTTTCGGATATGCTTCCGGTCTAATGGTTCTGGCACCGCTCAACAGAATAGATCCGTCAATGTTTGCGAGGCAATTGTTCAGTGCATGTATGGATGAGAGAACTCCGAGGCTATGTCCGAGCAACACTACAACATCATGAAGTTGCTTTGTGAAGGCTAATGTTTCGCAGATATCCTTGACAAACCTGTCCTTGCTCGGATAATCTCCTCGAACCCCATCAGATAGCCCATGCCCTCGAAGGTCAAGTCCGTAGACTGTGAAACCCGATTTCGATAATGGATTCCCAATCATAGAATACGGCCCGCTATGAGCAGTTATTCCATGCAGTATCAATACCGCCTGTTTGCGTAGAGTTTCGCCTTGGGGTTCCCATTTCCTGAGGAAAAGAGTTTGATCATCAGAGGTTGTGATTAGATGATGAGGTCCCTCAAACTGTTGTCGAAGTTTCGAAACATCTAGGTTCATGAATTCTCACGTCTGAGTTGTGGTGTTTCTCAGGCTTAAACCTTCTTCGAGCGCCTTCTGACTTGCTATTACTTGATTTTCATACCCGTGTGATGTGCTCGAAAGATAAACGACTTAGTCAACGAATCAACGACCTTCTCGATGGGTGACCCTATTCCATGACCTGCTTGGCTCTCTGTATGAAGTATGAACGGCCTATCTTCTAGTACCTCATTTGAGGTGTTCTGCAGCTTTGCAGCCATCTTGAAAGCGTGCATCGAGTCAACTCGCGTGTCTCCTAAGGCGGTGAGTAGTAGGGTTGGAGGATACTTCTCATTCTTGACTTGATGATAAGGGCTGTAGGGATATATCCACTCAAACTCCTCTTTGACCTCTGGGTCTCCGTATTCTGGGGACCAAGTCTTTGCTACCTGGAAGTTGGTGTACCTTATCATATCGAGTAAGGGTACATGACACGATACTGCTCCAAAGAGGTCAGGTTTCTGGACCAACGCAGCGCCCACTAAGAGACCTCCATTGCTTCTACCATCGATTGCAATGGTTTCGCGATTACCAATCCTATTCTCAATGAGCCATTCAGCTGCAGCAATGAAATCATCAAAGACATTCTGCTTGTTTTCACGGTTTCCTGCACGATGCCATTTCTGTCCGTACTCTCCGCCACCCCTGAGATGGGCAATTGCTACTACGCCTCCTTGCTCAATCCATGCAATGTATTCTTGATTGAAACTTGGACTGTATGACATGCCAAAGCCGCCATATCCCGTAAGCGTGACTGGAGTCTTCTCAGAAACATCCATGCCTTTCTTCGAAAGGACAAACATTGAAACCTTCGTGCCATCCTTTGATCTATACCAGACAAGCTTCGATTGGAATAGGTCAGGGCGCAGGTTAAGGTCCGGTTTGTGAAGAAGACTGGGCTCACCAGCTCTGTAGGCGTAGTGTGAGGCTGGATAGAAGAAGCTTCCAAGACTATAGTAGAATGAATCCGCACCTGGAGCTGCTGAAAGATGATAGAGCGTCACGTGGGAGTCGAAACTGACATCATCTACTAGTTTGCCTGACTCCATGTCATAGATTTTCAAGGCACTAGAGGCATTTTTTTCCTCTATCACAACAAGGCGCTCATCGCAAATGGCGAAGTTGTGGCCGTGGCGATTGAAGATCACACCTTCAGTTTCTTTTACTGCGATTTTGGCTTCTGGCATTTTTCCATCTTCAGAAAATCTTGAGAGATCGTATTGCAGAATCTGACCATTAGGCGCACTGATTTCCGTCAACACAAACAGTTGATTGCCATCAAACTTAGATATGCTTGAAACTGAATCATTCTCAATCACAGGAACGAAGTCTAATGAGCTCGGGTTATTGGCATGCACGTGAGCGACATGGACATCTGAGCAAATGAATCGAGTGCTACAGATTGCCAGTAGTGTGCAATTTTTGTTGACTGAGAGAATAGGATGTTCAGTCTTCGGTCTCCCCTCACCGAATACTTTCACGTCTTTCTTATAATCATCTCCAAGCTTATGATAGTAGACATGGTGATAATAGTTCTCATCCACGGGTGAAACTGTGCCTGGCAATGGGTACCTAGCATAGTAGAAACCCAAGTTCTTCACCCAGACGATTCTACACCATTTAGTCTGAGGGATTTTCTCTGTGAGAATCTCTCTCTTTTCAACATCCATCACATACAAAACACTCAGCTCTGTGCCCCCCTCTGATGTTCCGTACGCCACCAAACTTCCGTCGCTACTTGCTTTGAACCAATCAATAGAGACGAGAGCTTTTTCAGACTCTCTAAGTGGGTTAAAGAGAACTACTCTCTGTCCCTTTTCCCCATCTTGATAGCAGAGCGATGGCTGGTTCTTTCCAGCCTCTCTGAAGAAATAGAAGAATCTGGGGCCATCCTTAGTTACTACAACCTCAAAATTCATAGCTAGAATATAGTCGTACAAAAACAGATTTTGCATTCGCTTTTTGACAATCTCTCCTCCCGAGTATCCATCGAGAATCGAGCGGGTCAACTTGTTCTGTTCCACAACCCACTCTAGCACCTCACTTGAGGATGAATCTTCAAGCCATCGATACGGGTCTTCAACCTTGATGTCATGTATCTCTTCAACAATATTCTCCTTCCGAGTGGCTGGATATCTTCGTCCCATATTCTGCTCCCTCAACTTACAGAGTCGGTTAATAATCTGAAATAAGTATCTTGGGAGCTTCTATTTTCATTCATTGTTTCTACCTAAAGCCCGTGAAATCAATCCTCTCTGAAGCAAGAGCGAGTTGCAATGCTTCTCAAGCTTAGACCTTCTTCGATTGGTTTTCGACTAGTATGCCTAATCGAATTAAATGCGCAAATTGTGAATGAAGTCGTCGAAAAGGTAACAATGCGTAAGGTAATAAGGGAACATTTTTTGTAATCAATTGCAGGTATACCAAGCAAGAGACGCTTCAGACACGTGGTTCATTGAGGGTTCATTCCTTTTCGCACCATTTTAGAAGAATTCCCTAGTTTTGACTAACCTGTTATTCGCAAAAGCGAGAGTACATACAATGAGTTACGACAGAGAGCCTATTGAGGCTACAGTGGCTGAATTGAAGCCACGTATGAAGAATGTCACCATTTCATTCAAAGTGATTGAGATCGGTGAAGAGCGTGAGGTTAGCTCACGCCGTGATGGAACGACACATCGTGTTGTCGATATTACAGTTGGCGATACAAGTGGAACTGTTCAAGTACCACTCTGGGACGACACAATTGACGCAGTTGAAGCAGGGAAGACCTACAACCTGACTAACGGTTACACAGGTCTCTTCAGAGGCAACCTGAGACTGAACGTTGGCCGCTACGGCGAGCTATCAGACGCAGAAGAAGCCATTGAAGAAGTCAACATGGAACTTGACATGTCAGCCGAGGAACATGAAGACACTCGACGTCGCAGAGACTATGGCGGTGGCGGCAGCGGTGGATACGGCGGTCGCGGTGGCGGCGGCGGTGGATACGGCGGCCGAGACAGACGACGCAGGTAATAGTAATCCTAAATGGCATTAGTCATTTGAGATAACTGACATCAGCTTAGAAGGCGGGTACGACGCCCTTTAGGGGGCAATCGCTACTCTCCTTCAATCCTTTTCTTTTCATCAATCTACTTTTAGAAGATTTCCCGATCGGGTTCGCCCCCGACATGCTTTTCGTTGAAGCGGATTGTGCTCCTGGCTTCTTCGACATCTGCATACATGGCACCGGTTGGGCACGCCATGACGCAGTTGAAGCAGGGAAGACAACCATTGCGCTTCCTAGGCAAATCCTGTGCAGTTATTGCGTGAACAGGGCAGGCATTTTCGCAAGCACCGCACACGGTGCAGAGATCCTTATCGAATTCAATTTTCGTTACTCTGAAGCGTCCAAACGCACGAACGAAGGGATACAGAACTTTCACCTTTGTTGACATACAATTCAGTTTCTTCTTCAGCACGTTCCACTCAACTGGTTTCTCAAGCCGTTGACGCACTATGACCGCGAATTCTAAAACAAGCGTTCTGTCCTCTCTAATAGGGAACTCAACATCTTCGTCGTAGAAGTGAGGTGCTAAAAGCTTGAGCGCGCCCAGGATTTCAAAGCCTCGGCTGTGAAGATTCGTACACATATGGAGCAAGGTCTTTCCACTATTTACGCCCCCAAATGTCGTAAAACAGAAGGCTTTCCTTGGCTCATTTACTGTGGCACTTGCGCTTGGCAATCCCTTGAGAAGGTGCTTAATTGGGTCTAGCATCGTCAATTGGTATACAGGTGTTCCGATGCCCAAGATTGGGATTTCTGCTAGTTGATTCTGTATTTCTAGCCGACCTTCATCGCTCTCGTAGTCTGAAAGATTGAACAATCTAACTTCTCCCATGACGGCTAGCTCCTTGACAAGAAGATTAGCAACATCTCTTGTACTTCCGTTAGGTGACATGTACACAATGCCCACTTTCGGAGAAACCTTGCTCCGTTCGATATTTGTAAGGAAGTCTGTCTTCATGGAAGCACCTCTGTCTACCATATTATTGCAAAAGGCAATATTTTCATAATACAACTATCATGCAAGTCAAATAAACCTTGCGAATTGCAATTGTTCCATAATGCAAATATCTTTAACTCATTGCGTCTATTGTTCTTGATCACGATGAAAAATCGCGAAAACGAGATCTTGCAACTTTTTACGCAGGCAGTCCATCGCCTTACTATCCAGGTTGAAACCTTTGCATTCGAAGATAAGAAGTTGGGCCAAGGAATCTTCATTATTGATTACATCGACCAACAAGGTCCGTGCAGTATGACTGATGTTGTTAAGGCAATGAACATGATTCCGAGTACTGCTACAAGACAGGTAGACAGGCTTGTGGATTGGGGCCTTGTGGCACGTGAACCCTCGAAGTTGGATAGAAGGCGTGTGATTCTCTCAGTAACCGCGAGCGGAGCGCAAGCAAGTAAGAAGTTCGTTAAACACCGCATGAAAAACCTTCGTCCCATCTTGCGTTCTATGAGCGAAAAGGAAACTGAGGTTCTAGTCAAGTTGCTCGAGAGGATTGTTGAACGTCTATAGGAAATGACTCCTTTCAGGATGAATGAGTTGCAGCCCTATTTGAATAGCATGCGCTTGCTGGATTATAACATCTTCAATAGAGATTGTGCCCTTCTATGAGATGGACAGCGTTACAGTCCTTTTAGCTTTCCAAATAGTCATTGGAATCGATGGATATATCTCAAAGCATAGGATTACCATACGATTGGGTCGTGTGAAGATGGCGTTGAACTGGACCACTGAAGTAGTACTGTATCTTGCATCTTTCATCATCAATGCGGTAGCATTCGCAGGCGCCTTATGGCGTCTTCAAGGGAGCAAGCATCGACATGCTCCGTTTATAGTGGGGATATTTCTTGGACTCACGTTCTGGTCCCTTTTTATCTCACTTGGGAGTTTGTTCCTTGATGAGATATTCATCCCTCTGGGACTCTATGTGGGCCTATGTACAATTGCCTTGGTATTCCTCATGATTGATTCATTCACTCGAGATGAAATAGATCCAAGGAAATCGATTGTGCTTACTATAGCCGCAACCTTGCTTGTGTACTTCTCCCTACAACCAGAGGAGATAATCGTGGGGATGAATTCAATCGGGGAACCTGCCATCGTTCTCGGTCCAGGAGTTATGGGCGTAGGAGCAATACTGATCATCCTGACTGGTGCGTCTTTCACATACTATATGATTCTCATGAATCGAGAAGCGCCAAAGAATCTTCGGTTCGGGGCCAGACTCGGATTACTGAGCGGGATTATACTTGCGGTTCTGTGGCCTGCTGGTCTAGGGCTAGGACTGCATTTCACGATGCCCGGTCTTTGGCTACTTCTGCTCTCAATCGGCGTTATTCCTATCGCAATAGCTTTTATCACGCAACCGAAGCTGGCATATGTTCTCCCTTTTAGGGTTCTCCGACTTATAGTCTTTGAAACAAGAGGGGGCGTGCCTCTTTTTAGCCATGTCTGGGGCCCGGAACACGATTTGACGGATGAGGTGCTTTTCTCAGGCATGCTTCAAGGTATAGCTATGATATTGGATGAGTCTGTTCAGAAAGGAGCTGTTAGAGAGATTGTTCTTGAGAATGGAGTCCTTGTGCTACAGCGGACATACAAGTTCTCTGTAGCTTCCGTTCTCGTGGCTACGAAGTCAAGTCAGACACTTAGGCATGCAATCGATGCTTTTACAGAGCATTTCTACGCCGAGTATTCACAGTTTTTCGATAATCCTAGTGAGATTCAAAACTTTGCTACAGCATCAAAGCTTGTGGATGAGCACTTCGGTTTTGTTCCCACTCCTGATTGAATCTGCTAGACTTGCGCTGTTTATGTGCCTTTCCAGTACACTTGCAGCAGATCATCCTTGAACTCTGAACCATACTTGATAATGTCCATCGGGCTAGCCACAATGAACGAGAATCGATAGACAACGCATGCATTTGGAGCGGCCCATACTATATAGTTAGGAGTTGTCAGGAATTTGGTTGTCCAATTCTTACAGACATTTTCAAATGTAATTCGAAGATTCTGATGGTCGAAATTCATATGGAAAGTCAGTTCGAAGGTGTATCGATATGCTTCATCGTAGCCAGTCATATCTTTGAGTCTATAAAGCGCTCTTCTCATTGAGCGTTCTACCGAGGAGTCCGCACCTGATTCCAGCTCCTCACTCCTCTCGACGAAGTCTGACATTTCAATGCGATAGTTGGTGACTTCACTTGTTACAACTTTACCATTAGGCACCAACTGAGTCGTTTCATCAGGCAACAGAACTTCGGTGTAGTTGAGTGTAATCTCACGGACAATGCCTTCGACATCTCCAATTTTCACGTAGTCTCCAACACGAAACGGCCTGGCGGCAAAGACATACAACCCACTAACGATGTTTCCTAACGCCTGTGAGAATGCAAGACCTATCGCGGTTCCAAATAGTGTAGACACTGATAGAATTGCAGCGAAACTGGGCGAAAAGAAGGCCATAATGACCGCAACTATGGCTGCAAAGAGAATTAATCTTGAAATCAGCACTATGCCGCTTGATGCCTCAGGTCCCACCCCCATAGCTCTCAAGGACCGACGGAGAACCCGTGTTAGAATGAAGTATAGCAGAAGTAGAATGACAAGTTGCAGTATCTGGAGCCAAAAATGCCCGATGAATGCGATGGGATCAACAAGCGGGTCCGGGATTGATATGGTTGTCGTGGTTTCTTGCATGGCTGACTCCTCTGATGCCTCGTTCCAGTTCACAGCTATATGAATTGTGCTGAAGAGCAGCTGATTTCCCACAGACTAGGGAGTTTGTCTTGCTACTCAAATCCATCCAATGCGCCTGAAATAGAGCCCTAGAATCACTCCTATGGTAATCATTCCAAAGAGAAATAGGGGGTATCCATATGATAATGTAAGTTCAGGCATATTGGGGAAATTCATTCCATAGATGCTTGCCATAAGTGTCAACGGGATGAAGATGGTTGAAACGACTGCAAGGACCTGCATGACCTCGTTCATTTTATTGCTCATGCTTGAGAGGTAAATGTCTACCATGGCTGTTAGTGATTCGCGATTTGTTTCAAGAAGATCGGTAACACGAATAACGTGATCGTAGAGGTCTCTGAGATAAACTTGAGTGGTTGCGTGAATTAGGTGTGCTTCATCTCTGTTGAGTTGGAATACAACTTCTCTTAGAGGCCACACGTGGCGTCTCATGGCCATGATATTGCGTTTGAGCCTGTAAATCTCATGAAGCATATCGCCTGAGGATTCTCTGACAAGCTTATCCTCCAGTGCTTCGATTTTATCTCCCAGCTTTTCCAAGACAAAGAAATAACGATCAACAATAAGGTCAAGAATTGTATACATCAAGTAGTCAGCAGTTCCGGTTCTTAGGTGGCCTATCGCTTGTTTGGCTCGCTTTTCGATGGGGTCGAACATGTCGGAATCTGATTCTTGGAACGTCATCACAAGTCCTTTTTCGAACACGATGCTTAGCTGTTCAGATTTGAGTCGCTCCTCTTCATTGTCAAAGCTGAAAGGCCTGACCACCAAGAAAGCACCGCTTTGGGTAGTTTCAACCTTGGGCCGTTGTTGAGTTCTTACAAGGTCTTCAATGACTAGAGCGTGAAGGTCAAATGTTTTTCCGATAAACTGAATTGTTTCAACATCGTGAACACCCTTTACCTGTACCCACCGAATTCCTTCGCCTTCAGCTAAAGGCACACAGTCCTTTAAATTTACATCTTCGCGAACCTCAAGTTCCGAAGGGCTGTAATCGATAATGCGAATCTTAACCTTGCTCAACTGTTTGTCGCCAGTATGAATTGGAGTACCTGGTGGCAGACCTACCTTGCTCCCATCATCCATTGTTCATCGACCTCTTTGACTAGCACATTGACATGGAAGACTAGGCCAAATATGTTTGCTCAGGTAGTGAATTTACGAGAGATTCTACGGCTCTGTACTATACTACTAACACAGAAATACCAATTTAGCGCCTTTCAAAATGGCTAATCCAGAGGATTCGATGGACAATACAGAATAGACCTATAGAGGTTTGACGACTATGGACGATAGAAGCTTCACTCGCATCTACAAAATCGTAGTCGTTGGAAGCGGTGCCGTTGGAAAGACCTCTCTGATCTTGCGATTCACTACTGGCGCTTTCCGTGAAACATACATACAAACTCTGGGCGCAGGGTTCGCATTCAAGAACCTAGATGTGGATAATCGACTGGTAAAGCTGCAAATTTGGGATCTCGCAGGTCAGCCCCAGATGAAGAAGGTTCGTAGCAATTTCTACACTGGAAGCAGCGGAGTCATTTTCATTTACGATGTGACACGCCGTGAAACATTCGATGAAATGCTGGGCTGGAAGAAAGAAGCTGACACCCACGCCCAAAGAAGCATTTCTCTTCTTGTGGCGAATAAAACTGACATGGTACAAGACAGAGCTGTCACGGAGGCTGAAGGAAGAGAACTCGCTGGAGAGTTCGGTTGGAAATACGTTGAAACCTCAGTCAAGCTGAATGAAAACGTTGTTGATGTTTTCAAGATCGTAACTCGCGAGATAATTAGATTGACTGATTGAGTTCGGGTCATTACTCGGAAGAAAGATAACGTTTCATTCACAAAGCATTCCAAGCAGATTGAGGATTTGCTGGTGGACCAAATGCCTGCGGAAAAAAAAAGGGACCCATTTTATCTCATTTTTGACAAGTCGCCAATAGGCATACTAATCGTTGACAAGAAAGGAATCATCTATGCGAACAAGAAGTTCCACAGGATGTCAGCGGTGTCAGGGAGCCTTCTCGGCAAAACAATCGGTGAGGCTCTTCTTGCCGCCCTTCCAAGTGAGGTAGAAACTCTTAGGAAGAAGGTGAATGCTCAGCTTTCGAAGAAATCCACGCAAACGCAAACAGTTATGCTTCAGTGGAATGACCGTAAGAACCGTCCCCGCTTTTTCGATGTGTTTCTTCAGAAGATAGAATTTAAAGAGCAGACCACTGTTCAGCTTATTTTCAATAATACAACCTTGCTCAAGATCTCAGAAAACGAGTTGAGAGCTCAACACGAAACGCTTCAGCGTTATCTGGATATCGCTGGAGCCGCGATAGTTGTCTTGGACAAGATTGGAAAAGTCACTTACGCTAACCGTAAGGCAACCGAAATGCTCGGGTACTCGGGAGCGGAGTTTATGGGCTTGGACTGGTTTGATACGATTATGCCTCAGCGCCTTAGACTTGAGATGAGGAGTGTCTTTCGGACTATTATTGCAGGTGAAGTGGAAACAATCGAATACTACAACAACCCGGTTCTCACTAAACGTGGTGTGGAGCGGATTGTGTCGTGGCGAGACACTGCTCTATCTGACGAAGATGGTAACATCATTGGCGTGCTCAGCTCCGGGGTTGATATCACAGAGAGTCAAAGGGCTGCATCAGAGCTTAAGTCTGCAGTTGAAACATCGATGTTGTATCTAGACCTGATGGGGCATGACATTCGCAATCAACTGCAAGCCATCACCATGAGTGCAGATTTGCTCAAGGACATGGCTCTAGGTCCTGATGGAGGGCGGCTTCTTGAGTATGTTATTAATGCTGCAGATGTTTGTGATGCTCTGATTGACAAAGTCCATGCTACAGAACATCTTCTCTCTGTGCCCCTTGGCGATATTTCCTTGAAGGTAACTTTGGAGCAGACATTGGATTTGTTCCGTAGAAAGCATCACAAAGTCAAAGTAACAGTCGATTACGGTGGATTTGATCTAGTTGTCCGTGCAGACTCATATCTTGAAAATCTATTGAGGGAACTTCTGGAGAATGCAGTCAAACATAATCCCAAAGAAAAGAAACAGGTATGGATCAGTATTGGCCAAAGTGACGATGGCTTTAAGATCGCGATTTCTGATAATGGCCCCGGGATGTCTGAGAAGATGAAACTCTCTCTCTTCGACCTAGAAAAGCGACTTGGAGGTGTTGGAGCACAACAAGTCAAGCACATTGTCGACAAGTACCGGGGTCATATTGTCGTTGTGGACCGCGTTGAAGATGAACCTAAGGAGGGCGTGGAAATTCAAGTCTGGCTGCCAAGTGCTAGGCATTAGATGAGTTCTCAGCACCTACTCTGTGCTAAATACCAGCGTCTTTACCACAACGGGAACAACAACTCCCTCGATTATGGGCTCTCCTATATCCACGAAATCACCTTCGTCAAGCGAAATTTCATCGATGGAAAGTATCTCATTCGCGATGCCAGTTTCCCTTTTCATGACATTTCCCACACTATTACCAATGTCAGTGTCAAAACACATGAGTATTGATTTCCCAGTTCTTACAGTGATGGGCAATGCTGCGACAACTCCCTCTGAAAATGACGTAAGATTCTCGTATGAGGGTCTAACTGCGTCCTTGAACGCGAGAATCAACGGGGTTAGACCTTCTTGAATATCGAATCTTTCTAGTGCTTTCATAATGGCTCTTCTGATTTTCTCGGAAGTTTGCTTTCCTTTTGGAATATGAGGAACGATCACAGGCAAATTGCGCAGAGGGTACTTGAGTCCCGCAGAAAGGAAAGTTGTAGAGCCGCTTACTTGTAGGCTGCTTTGTCCAGCACCTATGACAGTGGCCCTAATCTTGTACTCAGGTTCGTGCAAAGGCATACCTCGCTCTGTCACCTTCGCTCGGATTTCATCAGCAAGTGAACGACCGAGATCATTAAACTCCCGAATTTCAGTTTCGTATATGTACTCAGCGACGCCTCCTGAGAAAGTCAGCTCGTCTATCTTCTCTGCTGCATCTAAGGGTGGAGTCATCATGAGCATTCTGGCCATATCTGACTTAGGGGGCCCTTGCAAAGCTTCTACAAGTGACTCTGCTAGAGATGAGGCAAGTCTTCTCTGAGTATCAGCATCAATTCTTTGGCCAATGCTGAGCTTGATTCCAAGTTGCTCAGCAACCTTGCGACCGGTTTCCTCAAGCCGGACAAGGATCCCGCTGTCATCAGTTGCCAGTAACCTGCCTCCAACATTTATCGCAGCGGTCTGAACAATTCGTCCTTTTTGGCATATCGAGATGTTAGAAGAACCGCCACCGACATCAACATTCATGATTGTAAGACCGGTGTTCTCAGATCTTGATACGGCACCAGCGCCATACGCAGCTAGTACCGCCTCAAAGTTTGGTCCTGCAGTTGCTGCCACAAACTTGCCGGTTTCTCCCGCTAAGGCTTTTACAATCTGTTCTGCGTTTTGCTTTTTAGCTGATTCGCCCGTTATGATGACTGCACCAGTATCTATCTCTGATACATCTATTCCCGCCGCAGCATAATCTCTAAGGAACAAATCTCGGAGAGCTACAAGGTCTATTGTATCAGCATCACTGAATGGTGTTAGGTGAATTGGTCCTGAGTGAAGGATCTTTCGCTCCTTTATTCTGAACTTCTCAGACCTGCTTTGGGGGTCCTTCTCAAGGAGTATACTGCTAAAAATGATGTGCGATGTTGAGGAGCCAATGTCAACCCCCACGCTTGTGAGTATCTTTTGTGTGGTTTTGACAAACATTCTAGAATCGGCGCCTCCTTGGAACTGACACAAAATCCATCGGCCTTTTAGGTTTACGATTGGAGCTACATTGACTTGCTTCATATCGATGTCTTCATAATGCAATCGTCCAATAGAAACGCGATTAATTATGGACGTTCTGGAAGCAATTCAGAATCGAAGGAGTATTCGTTCTTACCTCTCTAAAGATGTTGAAGAGGAAAAAGTCAATATCATTCTGGAGGCCGGTCGATGGGCACCTTCAGCATCCAATAAACAAGCTTGGCATTTCATTGTCGTGCGTGACCTTGAAATTCGCAAGAAGCTTGCAAAGGTGCATCCTCATGGTAGTTGGATGGACCAGTCGCCGGTTGTGCTTGTTGTACTGGGTGACCCAGAGAAACATCCCAAGTATCACCTGTGTGACCCTCACAACGCAGTACAAAACATGCTGCTTGCTGCTTTCTCGCTTGGCTTGGCCACTTGTTGGATGGGAGTAAGAGATGCTTCTGCAGAACCCGAATTTCGTGAGATCTTGGACATTCCCGAAAACTTGAGGGTTGTTTGTGCAGTTTCCATTGGATACAGTGATGTGAATAGAAGCAGCTCGAGACAACCGATTGAGAACACTGTATCATGGGGCAAATATGGCAAATAGCCAGCTTGTCTGACTTGCCACGAACTCAACTAATTCAACCTTAGGCTGGGTGATACTATGAGTGGAGAAAAAGACCTAGAAACCCTCCTGCGCTCCATGCGTCCAAAGCTCTCCGAAAGTCAGTTTGTTTTTTGCAGCACCTCACCAGACAGGTTCTCCGCTCTGAAGATGACGCCGCTATTTGTGTTCCGGGAAGAAGAAGGTGTTACAATCATCATAGAAAAAGGGCAAGCCGATTTGGAATCCTTGAACTACGATGATGTCTGGTCATGGATTGCATTAACGGTCCACTCCAGCCTTTCTGCAATTGGTTTTCTCGCGGTCATCACAGCCAAGCTGTCTGAAAATGATATCAGTGTGAACGTTGTATCAGCCTACTTCCACGACCATCTCTTTGTGCCGCAAAAAAAGGCACGCTTGGCGATGCAGTTGTTGGATGACCTCCAGATACGCAAATGAATAGGATTAGCAACATAGATATGCATTGAAAGCATATTCAAGATTGAGATTGAGGTGAAGGGTTCGTATTGAGGCAAGGACGTTCGAAATTTCTTCCAATCATAGCTCTTATTGTGATTCTTTTAATTCCCAATTGTGCGCAAGCTGGCGTTACAGTGGATTTCTGGCTCGATGAAGATGAATTTTACGAGATAGCCATTGTGGCCGGCTTGGGTGATATCATCGCGGGGAACTATACGGTTGTGGATGCGAACGTCAGTGCACCAATCGCGCTACTAGTTATGAGCTCTGAACACTTCTCCGATTGGACGAATGGTTCGGTCTACTTGTTCCACCTATACAGATACAGCATGTCGAGCGAGTTTAGCTTTCCTGTCCCATATGCTGACACGTGGCATATCGTGTTTTGGAATGACCCAATCAATTCTGGAGCCAAACATGTAGTTGCAAACGTTGACCACTTGATTGATGTCATAACTATCACAACCATCACAACTAATCTTCCTACCCCCTACACGTGGGGGGAAAATCTTGAGAGTCAGCTTTGGATTATCATTGTTGGAACACTAGGAGTGGTGGCGGCTGCCCTCATCGTGTTGATTTGGTTTATTCGGCGGAGCGAGGATACTGAATACGTTTCACGGTACGATCTACCTCGGTCCGAAGGAGGCATCTTTCCATCGACAGACTCAGGTTGAAACGTCGACCTTCTCAGCCCTCTTTCCACTTAGGTATTCAATATCAATTCTGCCGATGCCCAGTTTTTGAACTGCACTATCCTTAACCTTTGCTGCAATAACTTTCGAGGGATTTTCTTCAAGGCATTCTATCATGATACGTAGTGCGTGTTTCTTTTCCACCAAATCATCAATGAATGTGACCCTTCCCTTGAATTGAACGGTAGCGAAGATATGATCACAGTCACCCTGGACATACCCTTTGTCAAGAAGAGCTTGGCCCCAGACAACGTTGTTGGAATTTAAGATGTCTATCTTCTTGCCCTCCTTAGCGCAGTGGAAGTATATGCAATGATGTTCACGGTCATAGCCGTGGCTCAATGTTACAAGATATGGCTCGTTATTCACGCACATGGCTATTGTCACGTATTGTACCGATTCAAGTATCTTGATCATCTCATTCCTATCAGTAATCGCCCGCTCTCTTCTTCTGATTTCTCGCAATAGATACACCCAGTACTAAGCTTGATTGAAACCCTTGTAGGGTATGAAGTGGTCATAAAGCTCATGGATATTACGCATGTGTGTCTTGCAGCTCCAGATATCGCTCAGTTCGTTGAACTGATAGTTTCAGTTAGATTGTTACACTGTTTATGGTGTACGTGCTAAGCGAGCTCTGTGCGGTAACAGATAGTAAAGCACCGTTAAGAGCAGCAGAGATTCTATAATCACAAACAGAGTCACGGTTTCCAAGAGCCACATTTTTTGAGACCTTCCTGTATAACAGTTGTTTTAAACATAGAAAAGGTCTGAGCATATGCATCATATGCTATAACGGTTAGGCATTTACTGCACCCATGAATTTACGATACCATTAGCGGCAAGGATAACGATTAAATTGGGTTTCTCCAATTCGGACATCATTCAATCAGGATAAGCTTCATAATGCTGCTTTCGCGAGAAGCAAATGCGACACGTTAACGGGTGAAGTGATACGCGATGGATATTGGAGCATCTTTCTACGCAGGTTGTGAGATACCCTTCGATCAGTTCCTTAGCATGTGTAATGACCTAGGTATGAGCTATGTTGAGATTCAGACGGAACATCCTTACACACCTTCCGAGATGAACCGGAAACGTGTCAATGAAGTCATGGAACTTGCGGACACTTACAGTCTCAACATTATTCTTCATGGTCCCCTATTTGATACGAATCTATCCAGTTTGAAGGAGAATATTCGAAGAGCTTCGGTGGTATTCACGCAGGAATGTGTTGAGCTTGCAAGTAGGTTGAATGCAAACCTGCTAGTTGTGCACGCAGGCTCATTTCCCGGAGACCTTCCAAATAGCCTTATGAATAAAGCTCGTGATCAACTCCACAGCAGTCTCTCTGAATTAACCAAGGTCGCTATGAACTCTGGAGTGACAATCGGAGTAGAGAACAAACAAAAATCTGAAGATCGAGAATTGGTTCTGTATCCCGATGAACACCTTGAGGTTGTTGAGGCTTTTCGTGATCAAGGTGTTAGAGCAGTCCTAGACATTGGGCACGCTCACACTGCTAATGGCGAACTGGCGAACTATACACATCTTCTCAATGACTTGATTATTGAGTTGCACCTTCACGATAACAACGGGATTTCTGACGACCATCTCCCTCTTGGTGCAGGAAGTATTGACTTCGAAAGCTTCTTTGAGGCAGTCAGAAGTATCGGCTTTGCTGGTCCAGCGATTCTTGAATTAAAGAGTAGATCCGACCTAGAGTCTAGCGTTAGATTCCTTCGTAAGAATGGTATCCTACGCAAGCGATAACGGATGATAGACTTGCGTGGCTTTGTGGGTAACCAAGTCCGAATTAAGTTATCTGTCTTCAAACCTTTGGGGTTTGATCTTTCGTTTTAATGCAATATGCGCTGAAGATAACTATGGGTAACACTATGGTGAAGAAAGCGGCTAGAACAATACGTAATGGGTTCGAGTACGGGTCCGGTTCGTATGAGGTATTTTCATACTGCGACGCCCAGAATGTGACGTAGTTATCATCCAGTTCGCTAATTAGGAATTCCCATCGTATTGTTTCAGTTTCATTATCCACCATGAGATCTTCATAATTTTCTGGTTGGAAACCGTGCTCCAACAGATTTGCATTATTCTTGAAATCCATTTGGATAACTTGATGGGTATTCCCATCCCAGCTACGCGCAGAACCTATGCAATAGGCGAATGTGAAGTCGTGCGCATAAGAATGAAGCGTGATGTCCGCCTCGACATTGACAACGCGCGTCGAGTTAGGAGGCATTTCAAGTGAGTATACTGCAAATTGATTGCTAGCGAGCCAAAGCCAGTCCGACGCATCAAAATCATAGGTTTCCAGAATGTCTGCCCACTCCATGACAGAGAAATCAATTTCAGAACCATTTATGCGGATCCCAAAAGACTTGAATCCGACTTCCGGTTCGGAGAACAAGCCCCATTCGCTTGGGTATACAAATGCAGTGGTGAAATTCTGTCCGGTAATGGTCTGCAATAGGAACTGACAGGACATATTGATAGTGTAGCAGAAGGCATCTTCCACAATAATGCTTATGTTGACGAATGCTTCAGGCATTGAAACGTTTGAACCAAGGCATAAACCAGAACCTATGTCCATATGGTCAGAAAGAGGAACTTCGATTACAATTGGATCTGCTCTAACATGTAGACCTTCAACTGCTATTTGAAATTGAAAGAAAAGGACCCAGAGAACTATTGCAGCAATGTAACGCCGTTTCACCAGATTTTCCCACCCTTACGAGCTGGTTAAGTCCAAACTGGCTTATCAGCATTATTGTGTCTTGACTCACATCATTTCGTTGGGCAAATTCTGATTTCTTCGTGTTGTCTTCGGAAACCACATCAAGATACCTGCTCCTCTTCCCGGTTGCCCAGATACTCTATCATAAGCCTCGATTCTTCCGCCATACTTTTCGACAATATGTTTGGCCTGATGAAGGCCAACACCTCCAAACCGTCGTGAGGTGTCGAATAGCTTTGGCTTGAGCCTCGTGGAGATTCCGGGGCCATTGTCTTCGATGGTCACTTCATATCCATTACCACTTTCGGACATGTTAATCCAGACTTTCTTAGTGTCGTGGGGATTTTTGTCGATTGCGTTATCAATCACGTTATTGAATATGTGCCCAAGGAATTTATCAGCTTGAATGGTTGCTTCAGTTGCCCGGATGTTTGAAACGAATTTCACATCCTTGTGCATAGATGTCATCGTTTCAACGGTTTTCCGCAGGACATCGTCTAGAAGCCTAGGGCTAAGCGGTATAACCATCAGGTCCTCAGTAATTTTAACCTTCGTGATTATTTTTGCACATTTTTCGGCTGACTCTAGGATTTGATCCAGTTGTTCAGATACTCCTGGTCCTCCTGCTGTATGTCTTAGAAGTGCGGCTCCACCAAGTATTGCCTGCATTTGATTCGTGATATCGTGACCCAGTATATCGAGGTATAGATTAGACCTTTCGTTAGCCGTTCGAATATTCATTTCAGCTTTCTTGCGGTCAGTTACATCAACGAAAGCTACTTGGACTGCAGGATTCCCTGCGTAGGTAACTTTTCCGGCTGTGAATTCAAGCCACAGCAACTCTCCGTCCCTTCGGGTTACTCGTGCCTCGAAGTGCTCAGGGGTCGGTCGTCCTTCAAGAATGTCTCTGATTCGCTGGAAAAATGTTGCTCTGTCTTCATGATATAAAACATGTTCGAGCTCAGAAGACTGGAAATTCATGAGTTCACCAATCGAATAACCAAGAGTCTTAGCAAGAGCTGGATTTGCAAAGGCTATTCTGAACGGATTTCCTTGTATTATTGCAATGCCTTGGAGAGAGCTATCTATTAGCATGCGATATTTCTCTTCGCTCTCCTTAAGCGCTATAATAGCTTCAGTCTTCTCAGTAATGTCTAGAATTTGGGATAGGTATCCCTTCGGAGAACCGTCTTTTTTCAAACTAAAGGGTACAATATTAGCATCAAGGTATGAAGTGCCTCGCCTTGATGTTTTGTATTGTCCTGCTTCTATGACCTTGCTGTAATCGAAGTCGACCTCATGTCTGACGGATTCACCTCGACGAATTTTTTCCTTTAGCATTGAAGGGAAATTCGGATCATCGAATAAATTGAATTCGCTCAAGTCATCAAGGCTTGATACTCCCCATAGCTCAAATGTTGCTCTGTTGGCATCCACT
This sequence comes from Candidatus Thorarchaeota archaeon, assembly GCA_018238375.1. Classification (GTDB taxonomy): domain Archaea; phylum Asgardarchaeota; class Thorarchaeia; order Thorarchaeales; family Thorarchaeaceae; genus WTCK01. The sequence continues at coordinate 11,464 of JABCTJ010000168.1, read as the reverse complement.
AGATTGCCATCAGCATCAAACAATTCGATGCCAATAGGTGATTGTTCAAACATCTGCCGAAACTTCTCTTCACTGGCCTTGAGGGCTTCTTCTGCTTTTCTACGCTCTGTGAGGTCCGAATAGGTCACGACAATCATTTCAGGTAGTGCGCGAAATGCAGTAACCTGAAATGCACTCTTCACTTCGTCTTTTTTACGAATGACATCCTCGGTAAGCCATGTACTTCCATTCCTGAGGACATCTTGGAGATGTTTGACAACTTCAAAGCCTGGCGGGTCAGGAATCACATCCTTGATTTTCTTACCGACGAACTCACCGTCCTCCATGCCAAACATACGCTTTCCAGCAGGGTTGGCTTCGGAGAGAATTAGATCACCGTCTTCATCACGTCGAAGAAGGTGCATTCCCAACGGGATTGACTCGAAGATACTTCTGAATTTTGCTTCGGATTCCCTCAGCGCATCTTCTGCGCGAATACGTTCAGCGATATTCCGTGCGACGCCTATGATTCCTATTGGTTTTCCATCATCATCTCTTAGAAATGAGCGATTTACCTCAATCATAACTCGGCTCCCATTCTTGTGGTAGAGCTCCAATCGAAGAGAGAGGTTGGAATCATAATCGCGATTCTCTTGCACTGCAACCATTGCTTCGACAAGAGTTTTCTTTGCCAACAATATTGATTCGGGAGTCATTATGTTTTCAAGGGATTTGCCAACTATCTCGCTAACAGTGTAGCCTAGCTGTTCCTCTACTGAAGGTGTAACAAATGTCATTACTAAATTCAAGTCTGTAATCCAGATTATATCCTTAACATGCTCCGCTAGCAGACGATATCGTGTTTCGCTTTCGCGCAGTTCATCTTCCGCACGGCGGGTGTAAGTGATGTCTCGCACGTACTCGATGATTCCTGTGACTTCTCCTGTTTCTCTGTCTCTTAATGGGAATGAATGAAGATCCAGCCATCCAATTTCCTTGCCGCTGGCATCTCTTCTCGGTACAATTGCGGAAGCGGCCTTACCTGTTTCCAGTGTAATTTCTGCAGGACAATTCTCGCATGGAGCGGAGCCTCCATGCGCTTCATAGCACTTCTTACCAACCAATGGCATCGCGTTGACGTACCATTGCTCCATCGTTGGATTAACGCGAAGAATCGTTCTATCCGAATCAAGGATGTTAATGCCATCCTGAATGCTACTAAATACACTAGACAGGAAGCGTTCGTTTTCTCGTAGCGCATCTTCAACATGACGAATCTCAGTTATGTCTGTGATGACTGCGTAGGAGCCCATGTGCGAACCATTCACGCTGACAAGCGGTGCGCCTGATACAATGGTTGGAATCGATTTGCCATTCTTTGATAACCATTCAAGTTCGTATTGCGAAGGAAGTCCCTCGGTTCTCTTTCTCACATTGTCATCCAGAATCTCGTGGTTCTTCTCATCTACGAAGCTCACAAGTGAGTGACCTACCATCTCACTAGGTTCATATCCCAACATGGATGCCCAACGTGCGTTGACATAGGTTAGTTTACCGCCCTTGTCGATAACCCCGAATCCATCATTCATGCTGTCAACAAGAGCTCTATACCGAATCGATTCTTCTTCAAGACTCGCGATTCGCTCTTCGTGCGGTGTATCAGGAAATTCGTCGGGCATTTCATCTCTACCTCATACAGTCTGAGGGTTCCAAGAAGCCTGAGATTACCGCGTGTATATAGCTTTGTCGGGTGTCTTGACTAGCTCTATTGATGTGCCATTCAATTCCATCTTCTAGCGGAGCTCTGAGATGGTATGGGCTACTTCATTGCTCTTGGATCATGGGGATAGTCAGCCTGAATGTCGTCTTCCCTGAGGACTCAAGTACAATTTTCCACTTATGAGCATCCACAATTTTCTTGACAATTGTGAGTCCCATACCGCCCCCCTTCTTCGTTGTAAAGCCGCGGTCAAAGATCTTTTCGCGCTCCTTTTCTGGGATGCTTGTGCCATCGTTGGAAACCAATAGTGAAATGCTCCCTTCCTCTTTCTCTGCCTTGACTTCAATCACATTTGGCTTTCCGTGTTGTAATGCGTTTGCAAGTAAGTTTTGTACGACTTGTTTCATCTTTTCACGATCACAGCTAACTACCGGCAGCTTCTGCTGCTTAAATCGGATGTTTTTAGGCACAACAGTTGCTGCAACTTCAGCGACGAGCTTGTCCAAATCAACTGGATGGATTTCTCCGATTACTTGACCTGCGTCAGCGAGAGCAATGGATTGTTCAAGCATGGTTGCCATCCCCCTAGCCAAGTTCGTTATCTCTTGAGCACGTGATTGTTCATATTCTTCTTCAAGCAGGTTTGCGTATCCTATGATTGCATGTAACGAGCCTCTAAGGTCGTGACCCATAGCATGTGCGAATTCACTGAGCTCTTGTTTCTGACTCAGGAGTATAGTTTCGGATTCCACTCTCTCAGTGAGGTCCTCCATGAAGACCAAGACTCTCGATAGAGTTTCCTCATAACCTGGAGGGACGATGAGCTGGACGAGTAGATGTTTGTTTTCGCCGGACAGATTTAGCATAGTTGCCTCTCTTGTGTAGTATTGCTTGCCCCCCGTGACCGCAACTATCTCTTCCCGAAACATATCCAATGCGTCCTCAAGGATTATATCACCCAAGTTCCCGAGAACATGAGCTTTGCTTCTTACGTTATGTAGGTCAATCGTGGCTTGATTTACGTCAATCAGTTTCACAAGTTTTGTACACTTGGTGACTTCATCGGGATTCTCCAGAAAGAATTCATTGATATCCTCGATTCCGGAAGTCCGAAGATCGTCAACATACCTCTTGACTTCAGAGAAGTCCTCTATCCACATCGAAACAGGCGAGTTCTCAAATATACTGCGATAGCTACTCTCACTCTCCTTGAGGGCTTGTTCTGTATTCCTCGTTTCAGTGATGTCTTTTACAACGAAGACTGTACTTTCTCCATCCGGATGCCGGTCTATCCCGCAAGAGAACCAGTGTCTTTCGTTGCCCGCAGGCATAGAGTACTCTGTGCTTGTGTGTTTTCCAGTTCTTCGCACTTCAGCTGATAACTGTGATAGCATTTCAGCGGCGATAGGAGGCAAAATTTCATTGATGTTGCGTCCCATAAACTTGTCCGGTTTAGTAGGGAATTCCACAGAGCTAGAGGGATAGAATTCTGCGAATACATCATCCTTATTCAGCACGAAAATCGTATCGTTTAGCGATTGAACGAGGGTGCGATGCTTTTCTTCGCTCTCCTTGAGGGCTTTCTCTGCAATGACCTGTTCTGTTATCTCTCTGGTTACTTCTACTACTCCAGTTAGAGCGCCGTTTTCATTGCGCAGAGGATAGCCTCCAACAGACCACACGCGACCATCTGGGGTTCGCATTTCTTCATGATGACTCTTCCCGGTTTCGAACGTCTTGATAACTGGACAAGAGTCACATGGTCTCTCAGAGTCATGCCAGGTCTCGTAGCATGTTTTTCCCACGAGTTCTTCTGGAGTTAAGTTGACTGACTTTGCCGCTGCTTTATTGGTCCACCTGATTCGCATGTCTAAGCTTTCATAGTAGTTTACATGCTCTGCGATGCTATCGAGTATCGCAGTCCTTGCTCTCTCGCTCTCTATCAAGCTGTCCTCCATAACTCTTCTTTCAGTTATGTCGCGGATGACCGTAACAACTTGACTGACTATCTTATCCCTGAGGATCGGTATCTTCACAATTTCGGTGAGCACTACTTGACCATTAATTTCGTTTCGTTCTTCGGTGACTAGAACATTGCCGCTTTCAAACACGTCGCGGTACTCGTCAAGGATTTTGTCAGAAAGAAATGGAAATGCTTCAATTACTGTTTTGTTTTGCATTTGCGTGTCAAAACCGAGCTTCTCAATCCACTCAGTAAATGCTGGGTTTACGAGCACTATTCGAAGGGTTTCGTCAACAACATGGATAGCATCACGAATCGAATTCAACGTATTTCGATATTGGTCTTCTGATTCTAGTAACGCTTTCTGCCCATTCGTATGCTCGACCGCTCTACGTATCAGACGTGCGAGTTCAGCGTACTGACTCTTTGTGTCGCTCCCTTTCTGAATGTAGTTAGTTGCACCTAAATTTAGAGCCCTGATTACTACGTCCTCTCTGCCGCGACCTGTGAAAATGATAAATGGGATCGAATTACCTTCGTTTCGCAGTTTCTCAAGCAACTCCAAGCCATCCATGCCAGGCATCTGATAGTCACAGACAATAACATCGAAATCTTGCTCCACCATCTTCTCAAGAGCGTTAGCGGCGGAGTTGACTGTTACAATTTCCAATTCTTGGTCTTGCCTTTGGAGAAACGTTTCTGCAATCCTAAGAAGTGCATCGTCGTCATCAATGAAGAGAAGTCTTATCGTCTTCTTCACGCCCTACATCATCGGTATGAAAAAAGTTCCGCATAAATTAGTAGCGCTCATGTAATAACCAGTCAGTCGTCGGTGTGGAACATAGCTACAGACGTGCCACAGAACGGATAGATTCGGAAATCTCTCCGCTATTCGCTTGTCCATTGAAGGCTACATTTCAACACGGCAATTGCCAAAGGTCATTGCGTGAGTTGTTGGATGGGTTACCTAGTTGCAACGTTGGATTATGCACGTAGACATGGATGCGTACTTCGCGTCCGTCGAACAGTACAGAAATCACTCGGAGCTTCAGGGACTGCCCGTATGTGTGGGTCATGATCCAAAAGAAGGTAAAGGCCGCGGAGTTGTTCGAGCCGCCTCGTATGAAGCAAGAAATCATGGTATACGGGCTGGAATGCCGGTTTCTAGGGCTTACGGTCTGTGTCCGGATGCAGTCTTTGTGCGCGGTGACTTCCAAAGCTACGTGGACGCTTCAAACGAGTTTATGGCACTCCTCCGTGAATTCGGGGATGAAGGAAGGGTCCGACGAGCCAGTATCGACGAGGCCTACATTGAGGTCACTTTCACATGCAAAAAATACGAACATCCAAGGGAACTCGCACTTGAGATTCAGACAACCATTAAGAATTCCACCAAGCTGCCTTGCTCGGTAGGTATCGCACCAAACATGTCAGTAGCCAAAATTGCAACAGGCATTAACAAACCTATGGGAATCACTTACGTTCCTCAAAATCCCTTGGAAGTTGTCCGATTCCTAGCTCCGCTTCCAGTGGACGCGCTAAATGGTGTTGGCAAGGTCACTGCTAAGCGTCTCCAACGATATGACATAGAAACTCTCGGACAGATACAACAGATGAGCGTGGCAGAGCTCTGGCCAATAATGGGAAAAGGTTCGAGATGGTTGCATAAGCGCGCATCTGGAATTGACGAGCGCCCTCTTGTTGACAACGGGCCTCGGATCCGTAGGTCGATTAGCAAAGATCGAACTTTTTTGGAAGATGTAGAACCGGAGGCAGTGAATTACCTTCATGAAACGATATCCAAAATCTGTGACCGAATAGCTGAGAAGGTGAAGAAGAAAGCGTTACAGTTCAGAACCGTAACTGTGAAGCTGCGATACGCTGACTATACAACTATACAACGCAGTCGTACCTTACCAGTGTCCACAGGTGATGTCGACATGTTAAGGCGGGTAGCTCGGGAAATCTTTGACAAAAAGCGTGATCCAGATAGAGCTGTTCGGCTCTTGGGCGTGAAGGTGTCGGGTTTGAGCGAGAACTCAACGCAGATGTGTCTTACAAATTTCTTGTGACACACGCGATAGCATTAGCTGAACTGACAATTGATATTTTCGGGAATCTGCGGAAAAAAGAGAGAAGACAGCAGTCAGAGATGTTCTGACTGCCGTAACTTCATGTGGGTCTGTTCAAAACAATCCGACGAACCATGTATTTAGCATGGCGATAATGGGTAAGAACAGTGTCGCAGTGAGCGAAAGCACTACTAGAAGAGTATTGATACTTGGTCCAGCTGTGTCCTTGAATGGATCACCGACCATGTCGCCAAGGACTACCGAATCGTGAACACTATGCCACTTATCAGTGTCCTTCTCGTATTTCTTGTATTCTGGCGATTCAACCCACTTCTTGGTGTTGTCCCATGCGCCTCCAGCGTTGTCCATCATGATCGCAAGGATGAAGCCAATCAGAACTGCTCCGCCTAGATACGCTGCAAGAGCCTCAAGTCCCAAAATAACACCAGTGAGAATAGTTGCACCAATTGCAATTATGGTTCCTGGCATTAGCTCTCGGATAGCTCCATGAGTGGCTATCCCAATGCATGTGTCGTAATCTGGCTGTGAAGTTCCTTCTAGGATTCCGGGATCTTCATCGAACTGTCTTCGTATCTCTTTGATCATTCGCCCAGAGTTCTTCGAAACTCCAAGCACCAGTATCGCGGAGAAGACGGCTGGGATTAATGTGCCAATGAACGCTCCTGCGATAACAAATGGATTTGCGAAGTCCACAGAGGTTATTCCTGCAGATTGGATGAACGCTGAGAATAGTGCTAGCACTGATATCGCGGATGCGCCAATTGCAAAGCCCTTTGTGATTGCTTTGGTTGTATTGCCACTAGCGTCTAGTTTGTCACAAGCAATAATGGCTTCGTGTGGAGCATGCGCCTGTTCAATGACACCCCTTGCATTATCGACAATCGGACCATATGCGTCAATGGACATGATGTAACCATTGGTAGCGAGAAGGCCGACTGCTGCAATCGATACAGCGTATATTCCTCCAGTCCAACCACCGAGGCCTGGAGTAATAGCAGCACTACCCAGAATGAATGACCCAATAAGGGCCGCAACCACACCAATGACAGATGGGACTGTGCTAAGAAGGCCGTATGAGTACCCTGACAGGATCAGACCTGCGGGGCTCTCTTCAGCTGCATCTACCATATTCATCACGGGTTTGAATCCAAGTATTCCACGGTCACTTGTGAAAACATCTGACGTGAAACCGATCAATACTCCTGCAACCAGACCTAGTATTGCCGCGCCAGCTAGCGCGAGATCCAGGCCTACTAATGTCATGAAGACCACAGCGAGTATCGAGAACATTATGGTGGTGAGGTAAGTTCCCCTGTTCAGCGCAGGACCAGGGTCCTCTCCCTCTTTTGGTCTCACAAGAAACACGCCAACTACTGAAGCTATTGTGCCAAGTGCGGCAAGTAGCAGAGGTAGAAGTGCAAACGAAATTGGAGTGGTCACGGTGACATCTATTGCAGCGCCTATAATGGACGCAGCAAGTATGGATGCTATATTACTGTCAAAAATATCCGCCCCACTTCCTGCAACATCACCGACATTGTCTCCAACTGCATCAGCAATTGATGCGGGGTTTCTTGGGTCATCCTCGGGAATGTGTTGCTCTATCTTTCCGACGATATCAGCAGCCATGTCTGCAGTTTTCGTGAAGATTCCGCCTCCAGCTTTTGCAAATAGAGCTACCGTGCTAGCGCCAAAGCTAAAGCCCACAATAATCTCCCAGATCTCGGGGGTGGTAGCAGCAGGAAAAATGGCTTCCCATAATAGGAGTATCAATCCTAGGCCAGTCAAGGCGATTCCTGCAATGCAAAGACCCATGAATGAGCCTGCCCTAAATGCCACTCTGAACGCTGGAATAAGGCCACCCTTCGCAGCAGCTGCAGCTGTTCGTCTATTCGCTCTTGTTGCCACAATAATCCCTAGGTAGCCAGCGGCCATACTAGCAAGAGAGCCCAGAATATAGGAGATTGCGATTGCAAACGCAAACTCACCAAATACAAGGGCGATCACAACAGCTAGAACTAAGGTAAATGCGGTCAAGACTTTGTATTGACGTTTAAGAAACGAGTATGCACCCTGCTCGATGAGGTGGCTGACCTCTTTCATTCGCTCGTCGCCTTCATCCGCCTTTTCATTGGCTCTGAAGATATAAATTGCAACGACAATGGCGAGCAGACCAGATGCAAGTACCGGTCCGATTAACAGTAAGTCCGTCATAGTGGATTCACTGTGTCCGTGGGGAAAACTATTCCCTCTTAGGTGTTGCTCTTTGAACTTTCAAATTGGCAACGCAGTGAAAGCAAAATCCGCCCGTGATTTCATGAGGTACCCTTATCATGTTGGATGACGTAGACTCCCTTCTACCAGTGGTGAACTACCTGTGCCTCAAAGAAGCGTCCTTGAAGGACGCCTGATTGAAAGACCAAACCGATTCCTTGGAGTAGTGGATATCAATGGGATTCAGGTTGAAGCGTTTATTCCAAATCCTGGTCGGATGTATGAGTTGATAGTACCTGGCAAACATGTTTACCTCAGACCAGCCATTGGAAATAAGAGAAAGACGCAGTACAATCTCATTGGCATTGAGCATGCAGGCGTTCTTGTTTCAATTGATTCAATTCTACCCAATCGGTTCATGAAGAGAATGCTACACGAACACAAACTGGAGATGTTTTCTGATTATGAAGCGGTGGTTCCTGAGCCCAGCTATTACAATGGACGCTTTGATTTCAAACTTGAAGGGCTTAATGGGATTACTCTCATAGAAGTGAAGTCATGTACTCTGGTGGAGGATGGTCGTGCGATATTCCCGGATGCTCCAACTAAGAGAGGTGCTAGGCATATGAACCACCTTGCACGGGCTCTGAAAGAGAAGATCGCGGATAGGACAGCGGTGGTGTTTATCATTCAGAGACCTGATGTGCAGGTATTCTCACCGAATGACCCAACAGACCCGGTATTTTCAAATGCGCTGCGAAGTGCTGCCATGAACGGAGTAAGGGTGTATGCTCTGGCAACCAAAGTCGTGGATTGGGATCTTCAACTCATCAGTCAAGTTCCTGTGGAATTAGAGCACTTTTCCACATTGCATTGATGGAAGCATTAAGCTTTTCTTGCTATGCTGCTAGGATTTTGACGAGATGCTAGCTCGGGTAGGGGAAAAACTGCGTTCGTTCTGGCCAGTGCAGATGTTCAAAGTTATCATCTTGGCTCTCATTCCGTACAATATCTTGTTTGGAGCCTGGTCAGACAATTTTGTTGTTGTGCGTCTTGGGGGCATGTTTTGGAGCTGGCGCTATCCAGGTATGCCAATTCTTGCAAGCTTGAATTCACTGAACCCTTGGATAGCAGCAGCTAATCTTCTAGTGGTTGCGGGACCAAGTCTTTACTTCTGCTATAGGATGCGCGTTATGTCAGCTGAAGAATCCCCCTCTAGGCTGGCCGCCGCAACAATGGTTGTGTCGTTTATTTGTCTAGTTCTGGTGTCTTATTCGTATTGGTTCGTGCCTGGCGGATGGGCATATGATTCAGTGTACTGGCAGTCTCTACAAGGGTTCGTCACAGTTCTTCTTGCATTGTTTGTGTTCATACCGACCTTGCAACGCGTATCAGGTAAACGTCTTCCCAGAAGATTAACGGGAAACAGCAAGCGTATTCGTGACCGACTTTATTTGAAAATTGCAGGCTATATGCCACGCCGCGTTAGCAAGCTGATGATTCTAGCCGCGTTAGTACTGCCCTATGGAGTCAGATTGCTTACTGATACCTACACATCTTCTCTAAGCTTTTCAAGTCCGCTGGTTGGATTTGCTTCCATTTTTTACGAGTTTTATTATTTGATGAGAACTATGGATAAGCCGTTCAGTATTTTACTTAGCTTCCAACTCGGGAGCATGGCAGCTGGCTTTCTCATGCTCGGTGTTCTCGGACTTCAGGTGTTTTTTGCCCATGAAATTTTGAGGTACCTTGAGGACCGGGTCACACAGAAAAGAGTTGCACTGGTTGGGCTGATATTGCTGGTGTCCCTCGTGCTCATTAGCGTTCTGAACGGAGTCGGTGTGAACTTAGGTCTGACCAACAGCGCATTCATTCCCCTTCCTATTTCGGTTTTCATTGGATTTTGGCTCATCAAGAAGAAAGACCAATTGTTGCGAGAAGGAGAAATGGAGTTGAGAATGCCAGAACTGCCTACGCTCCATGAGCAAGACATTAGCATTCCAATCATCTACGTACTAGAATCGCGCCTGAAAAAGCGGTTTAGGAGGATTAAATCTTGAACTCAGTAAAGAATATCGTTAAACGAATGGACAATGATGAGCTAATCCGGTTGGCTCGACAGCTAGACGTGTCTTTGACGGAACGAAAAGTAAAACGTGATCTGCTCGTGGAAATCATTCAAGGTGAGCTCGAAGAACATTATCGTGAAGGGATTCCGTGGAAAAAAACCCGATTGAACGATCTAGCTATTCAAATTAGTGGTTTGACTAAGAAGTTTGGGAAAACTGTTGCTGTGCGAGGCCTGAATCTTGTTGTGCGTCCGGGCCAAATTGTAGGCCTTGTTGGACCCAACGGTGCTGGGAAAACAACCACATTGCGAATACTTGCAGGGATTATCAGACCAACAGAAGGCTCAGTGCAGGTGAATGGATTCAACATGAGCGTTCATCCACTCAAAGCCAAACAGAGGCTTGGCTACATACCTGAGAGACCTACCTGCTATCCGAACCTGAAGGTTCGCGAATATCTCACATTCATCGCCAAAATCTACCGTATTCCGAAAATCGATGCCACGCTCAGGATGAAGGAATATGTAGACTTATTCCAATTGAACGGACTTCTTGATGCCTATATCGGTACTCTCTCAAAGGGCAACCTGCAAAGGACTCTCCTAGTGGGCATATTCGTGAGACCTCCACCGCACATCCTTGCGCTGGATGAGCCGATATACGGACTTGATCCTCGTGGAGCGTGGAGTCTAAAGGTACTCTTGAAAAAATTACGTGATGAAGGTTCAGCCATTCTAGTATCCACTCACATTCTTGAAGTTGCAGAAGGCCTCTGTGATCGTTTTGTTATTATGAATGAAGGAGATGTTGTGGGACGAGGCACTCGAGAGGAGCTGTTTGTTCAGACGCCTAACGCACACACGATTGAGGAAATATTCCTGGAGCTAACTGGTGGCATACCGGAAGCGTAGGTGTTTCAAATGACAGCGAGTACTTTCTCTTTGTTAGTCAATGAGATTCGCATGCTATTCAATCACCTGAAGCGCACAATTACAACACCTTCGATGCTCTTGTTCTACGCAATAATGCTAGTAGGAACTTACATTGTAAGTTCGATTATAGCAATTCTAGGCAGCTACGACCAGCTTTTCATTAGCGTGACCACAATGATCGAAGCTACCATTGACAGAGACATGGTAATGTCAGCTCTAGGCTTGGTCAGTCTTTCGGCAGTGATTGGGGGATACTTTGGGCGGGGGCCTTCAGTCGAGTTGACCGAAACTGATGAGTACATCATGATGCCCATGCCAGCAAGGCCGTATCAGTTGTTTCTTACCAAGTATATACGTAGAATACTTAGGAAACTGGGCTTTGCATTCTTAGCCTTACTCGTGGTCCTTCCTCTCATATTTTCATCAAATCTTCTACTAATTCCTCTAGGGAGCCTGATAGTCTGTTTCATTATTTTCATGGAACTAAACTATTT
>JABCTJ010000089.1 GCA_018238375.1 Candidatus Thorarchaeota archaeon | reverse complement strand
ATCAAGGACTTGGAGCCCATCATGCTCAATGCAGAGATTGGCATGGAGGAATCCGAGAATGCTGTACACAGTCGTGTTGCGGATAGACATCGCGCACAGGCGAAGAGCGGGCTCACAGAGCTATTCGATTGTAGGACCACGACCAATGTAAGAGGAACAACCTATCTTCAAGTTCCATTTGCATTGATTCGCTACAAGTTCCAAGGTGACCTGTACAAGTGTGCAATTGATGGCCATACTGGGAAAGTGGTCTTTGGTGAGATTCCAATAACTCGCGGTCAGCGCATTATGTACACTTTGATGGGCCTTATTGGGACTCTGCTCGCAGGCGTTGGTGCCGAAGTATTCTCATGGGGTCTTGCAGAAGGAGCAACACTTGAGATGTTACACTTTGGCGGCATAGCTGCCGCTATCATCGGCATTGTGATGGCGCTCTTTGGTTTCAACACGTTGCTGATGACTCAGCGGGAGAAGAAGGGGTGATAATCATGGCGAGATGTGCATTTTGTGATGCGGATTTTGAAACTGGACCTGGTGATATTCTTCTGATCTGCCCGTACTGCGGGACAGCTCAGACAACCGATGGCACCAAGTTCAAAGACCACTATATGATTCGCGTACACTTCAACCAGACTGAGGCTCAGACAACATTGCTTGACTGGGTATCCAAACAGCTTGGAGCCCCGCAAGATTTGGCTGCCGCAGCTAGGTTCCTCAAGTACAAACAGATTTGGTACCCGTTCTGGATCAGCAGAGTGGATGCTCAATCGGAGTATAGCGGCATTGGCCGTGATGCGGAGTTCCACAACGAGTGGCCACAACGCAGAGGCGCCTACAAGCGAATCCGGTTCATCGAAAAGCCGGAATCCGGTCAATTCACAAGGCGACATGAGATCAAGATACCCGGTACTTCCGGGATTGACGAGGATGTACAACGACACCCAATCCCCACACGGGCTAAGGAGTTCTTTAGTCATGCTCATGCGGAGGAATTTGACGGCAAGGTCCTTCACAGTCAGATGAATGAGGAACAGGCCAGGGCGAAAGCCAAGAAGATTGCCCACGACAAGCAGACTGCGCTCATAATGGATGAGGTTACCAAGGTTACACATAGAACTGACAACCTTGATGTCGGTGAAACCTACCTCGTTCATGTGCCCGTCTGGGAGCTCGAGTACCGTTACGGAAAGGGGAAGTACAAGGCCTCTGTCGCGGCGGCCACGGGCTACGTCATTGAGAGCAAGTATCCCCGATCCATGGCGTTCCGTGCAATGGGCATCGGAATCGGTTTGCTCGCATTGCTGGTTGGCGCTGGTCTATTGGCAATGGGCTTAGGCTATCTGCCCCCGCTATTCCCAATGTTCGGAATAGTATCCGGCGGCATCTTCGCCTTGCTTGGACTTGTTCTGATGTACAAGGGAATATCTCGTAAAGAAGCAAAAGAGGAGATTTAGGGGGTCAACCCCCTCCTCCATTTCTTTTTTTTAATTGGCCAAAGTAGCAAATGGACCGTTTGACAGACTTTCTCCGCCTAATCCAAGCCTTTCAAGGAGTGGCGTGTCATGTGCCCACGCATCTAGACTTGGACGAAGCACTGACTCGAGAATCGTTCGAACATTCGTTTCTGAATCAAGGAAAACTGGAGAGGTTTCTAGTGCTCTCTTCACTCCCGCCCTCGCAATCCAAGGTCCTAGGATGGCATTGCGTTGATCTTGAAATGAATGGAAGACAGTGACGTGATAGCTGGTCTTCTCCCTGACAAGTTCCGAATAGATGGAAAATCTTGCATGATCTGCAAACACTGAGGTTCTTGGGTCCGTGTCTGGGTACTTGAGGTCCTCGAAGCTTGTACCTCTAGATGTCTTTCCCCCTAGTTGCCCGATTCTAACATAGTCCACTCTAGGTTCTCCAGGCTGCATTATAATCGTAAATGTGTCCCCAAATAAATTCGCCAGATGCATTTTTGTTGCATCAGCAAATGGTTTCTCAACAAGCTCCATTACTGCTCTGCTGATGAAAGAATCTATGACCGCTTTGTATGCGCTCTTCATAGGTACGAGTCTTCGGTTGGCTAATTTGCCAAGAAGTCCAACGGACATCAAACGTACAACTCGATCCAAGGAATAATCGTAGTCAAGAAGACTCCAGATTGATTCGCTGGCAGGAATGTCTTTCTCAGTTATTCTTTTGGCGACATTGCTTATCTCAGGATCAGATAAGACATCTAATGACTTCACCTGCACAGTTGGGCTGCAAGGGAGAAGGCCTCCTCTTGTGTGAAGGTGGCGTGAAGGCACGGAGGTAACCTCCACACCGAGCACTACCGGCGTTACGGAAAGCGCAATTGTCTGCAGGGATTCGACTGTATCTCTAGGTTGCATGTCACGTGCGTTGATACTGATTGCAAATTGGTAGAGGTGCCGACGCATGGAGAGAATAGCATCTCTGTTGAGGCCCTCCCAAGCTTCTGGGTGGTCGTATATCGAGAGCCACTCTAAAGGTTCTGTTGAGGCTAGGACACCTCCAGAGAGAATGGGGTATTTGTTCGTTTGCATGAATATCCCCGGAGGGCTGAAGACGGTGAGCGGTTTATGATCTGATACTTGCTCAAGCTGGATCTGGGTAGTCAGAGTTTGACTGGATAGCGTAGTAATACCCCCTGCAGAGGATGGATCCACGCTATCTGAAACGTCAGAATGCTAAGGCAATTACCACAGGCTTATCTTCTGTGAAGGGAATTGCTACATCGTGGAGAGAGGTTATCGAAAGTATCCTTCCTACTCTAAGTACTTTCTCATAGTCCTACCCGTGTAGCAGATGCGCTCTAACTTGTTCAACCAAATCGTCGTAAATTCCTTCTGGGTTGTCCACATCAGAGAAACCTCCGGTATAGACCTGCTTACTGCCTCCTCCTTTGCCGCCGAGCTTGGTGACTTCGTCGTTAATGTAGAAGGTCGCCTCATGTGGCAAGTCATTCGACCAGAATACAAGATTGCATTTTTCGCCTGGTGCGAAGTAGAGTATAGCGGAGGGGCCATCCAGTGTGATGTTCTTGAGAATACGCTTGAGGCTGCTCACTTCAAAGCCGGGAAGAAATTCGTGCCTGAATGAAATTCCGCCGATGTCTTCAACTGTTGGACCCCGGTCAAGAAGGTGCTCCATCTTCTCCATCACCTTTGCGAGTTCAGATGTTACTTGTTTTCCTTTATCAAGCACCGCGCCAAGCTGTTCTAGCTCGAATGGATGGCTGCGTCTGCGCTCTAGTGCAGCATTGAACAGATCATAGAGAATGGTCACTGCGCGATTCCCTGTCAAGAACTCAACGTGCACAGATTCTTCTTCCATCTTGTAGTCGATTATTTTGAAGACTCCGATATCTCCTGTGCGAAGGACGTGGGTTCCAGAGCAAGCTGCGGCATCAGAATCTCCGATTCGCACTACCCGCACCGTTTCGTGCTTTGCTTCGACACCCTCACGGACACGAATCGACTTGTCGAGTTCTGAGGCTTTCACAATTTCAGTTGAAACAGGGATATCACGGAGTATGGTGTTCTGGACGGACTTTTCAGCAGAGAATAAATCTCGAAGACCGACTCTAGCTCCCACCATTTCTACGGTTCCGTGATCGCCATCAATCCACATTGCGCCTGGACTGAGAGCTGGATATCTCTCTTTCAACGCGGCGGCAAAGAGGTGTTCAGCTGTATGATTCCGCATAGTCGATAATCTCCAGTCCATGTCGATGATCAATGTGGCCTTCATACCTTTAGTGGCACATTTCTCTGTCAGCATCACAACAACGCTGTCCCTCAGAATTGTATCCAACACAACAAATTCTTCTTGGTCGATTCTTAGAATGCCGCGATCTCCGGCTTGGCCGCCTCCAGCTGCTTTTACAACATTCTCTTCTATGGTAGTTTCGAAGTGCTCTTCTGTGGGCCGGCTGTCTGCTATTGTTACAGTGAATTGGTCTTTTAGTGGGTCTACCCAATATGGCGGGAGCGATGTCATCATCTTTCACCTAAGCCGAAATCAATAAAGGATAGAAACAATGCTCTATTCTAGTGTAACGGAAGTACTGAGGACCTCATTAATGTTTAAGTTCCTATCTAGAGACCCAGTTAAGAAGGCAAAGAAGCACGTCGAGAAGGCATTAGGAGAGCTAGAGGACGGATATCCTGACTACGCCAGCATTGAGTTTGAGAAAGCCGCCAAGCTTTTCTTGGAAGGCGAAGGCCCTGATTTCGCAGTCAAATATTACCGTGAGGCCGCCTCCTGCGCTTTGGAGAACAATGACCATGCAAGGGCTGCGTTGATGAAGAGCGCGGCCGCAGAAACGCTCTTGATCGAGAGCACTTTCGGTGAGGCTGGGGATCTCTATTCGGAGGCTTCAGATCACTTTTTCCGGACCAAGAAAGTCCGGGCATCTGGACGAGCAATCGCGCTGGCCATTCTCTGTCATCTATCTGTTAGACGATTCGATACGAGCATGAACGTGCTAAGGAAAGCTGAAAAGCGATTTTCAGTTTCTGAGCTGAAAAAGATGGCTGGACTCAGTCTTGCGAGCTTATTTGTAGAAATACTGTTTGAAGGTCGTTCTATCAGTAGTAAGGATCTTGAGAAGGCGCTTGGCAAAGTCAAGCCACTGCCTGCGGAGGTGCATCTCTTTGAGTTTCTATTCAGATCCATTCGTCTGGCCATTCAGACCGAGATTCGCGTCGAGTGGGCCGGACAGGAGCATGATGAGGTGAACGCCAAGACTCCCATCGAGTTTGAGTTCCGCTACAAATGTCCGGTTCCTGTCAAAGCTTGTGATTTCAAGTACACCCTATCAAACAGCTTGGTCTTCTCAAAGGAACCGAAGATTGGTCCGGATAAGAATATGGAGGAATCATGGCTATTCGAGGTGATGCCCGTTCTTAGCGGGGGTGGCATCGTTGGCCCGTTCAGGCTGACGCTCGAAGGCGATGAGGTTCATGTACACAAGGTCAGTAACACGATTGATTTCCTGATCACGAAGGCGCCGTCGGACCTTAAGATAGAAATGACGCCACAGCGTATTTCTTGTGGACTGGGTGAGGATGCATTCCTTGATGTCACACTCAGCAATACAGGAGCTGGCCCGGCTGAGAATATATCTATTGAAATCGTGCTATCTGAGGGTATTGAGATCTCGTTGGGAAGCGACGAGAAGATAATCCAATTCTTGGGTCCAAATGAGAAAATGCGACTCCAAGTCTATGTGCGAGGGATTTCTTATGGAGAAGAGCTTATCACTGTCAAGGCTACTGATGGTCGCAGTGGACAAGAAATTATCACGACATCGCAGATAAACGTAGGATAGTATCCCTACTTCTTCTGCATCTCCCTCTCATCCAAAATATCAAGGCAAGCGCTCATGACATCTTTGATGGTATCTTCTTCCTTGAACTTCCTCAATAGATCGGCTGCTTCATCCAGCTTGTTGTTGGTGAGAGCTTCACTGAATGATAGCAGTATTCCAAGCCAATCCCACCTCGTCTTGTCAATAATCCTCTTCGCAGTCTTGATGAGTTCCTTTGCGTCCTTGGTTCTATCAATCGTAGCGAAACCCATTGCCGCCAGAGAGAAATCAATCACAGCTCGTTCAGCCTTGCCCTCATCTAGTGCCTTTTTGGCCGCCTGTTCGTATAGGTCTCCCACATTCTTCGCGCATGTCAAGAAATATTCTGCATTACCCAACTTATGGCAAGCATAGGCTGCCCAAAGGTAGGATTGCGCAGCCGTTTCGGTCATCTGCTCCAAGAGAGATTCCCTAGCAGCATTCTCATAGAGAGTTAGTGCTGTGGAAAGATCATCTGTCTGCCTGTACTGCGTGGCGGCTTCAAAGTATGAAGTTGAAGCAGCCCGGTGGTTACCTTTCTCAAGGCTCGACTCAGCATGCATGTGGTAATACTCAGCAGACTTCCTCGCCATGGCAAGAACCCTTTCGAGGTAGCAATCTGCTGCCTGTTTGTACTGGTTTGCGGCCTGATAGAATTGACCTGCTTCTACGAACTCTCCAGCTAGCCGCTCCCATTGACTACATTCGTCTTCCATGGAAAACACACTCATGCCTGGCTTGTTCTATGCCAAGGGGTATCGTTATGTGTCCGTGTAGCATAGAAATATGTTGCCCTGACGTAAGGGCTTCGAAAAATGGTATCTTGTTGATAATGTGCTCAACGAATGATGTTCATATTGAGTTTTAGTTTCATCGATGAACTCAGTCATGCATTCAGATGCGTACTTGTTTTCCAGAAAACCTGAGAAATCAGTTCCACTACTTCTTTTTGAGCTCTTCAAGAATCTCTTTTGCACGTTCGACCTTGACGTTCTTCTCTTTCACGAGCCGCTCTGCGACAACGTCTACGAGTTTGCCTTTGGCACCAGCGGTAGCCGCTACGTTTCTTGCATGCAGTGACATATGGCCCTTCTGTATTCCCTCTGAGGAGAGTGCTCTTAGCGCTGCAAAATTCTGGGCCAAACCCACACTTGTTATAACATGGGCTAGCTCAAGTGCGGTCTTGACTCCAAGAATCTTGACACAGGCCCTAGCTACAGGATGGATTTTCGTTGCTCCTCCAACAAGTCCAACAGCCATGGGGATCTCGATACTGCCCACAAGGTTTCCATTGGCATCCTTCTCGTACTTTGTAAGAGAGTGATAGCCTCCTACAGCAGCATAGCTGTGAGCTCCTGCCTCAATGGCTCGGAAGTCATTCCCGGTAGCAATGACAACTGCGTCGATGCCATTCATGATTCCTTTATTGTGAGTGGCGCATCTGTATGGATCTGCTTCAGCGAACGCCCAAGCGGCGATTATGGCATCCACAACCTCCTCGCCTCCAAGGAGTTTCTTGTCAAAGGTTGCCTTACACAGCACAACACGCAGCTCAGCCAGATTGGACAGTATTCTGAGTAGCACCTTGCCTCCAGTGATTTTCTCAATGACCGGAGCAAGAGCTTCTGCCATTGTGTTTACGGCATTGGCACCCATTGCATCGCGCGTATCCACTATGAGTTCTGTGATTAGCATTGGTCCTACTTTTGTATCAATGACTCTTACTCTAAGGTCTCGGGCTCCTCCTCCAAAGCGAATCAGAATCGGGTCTTGATCGTTAGCCAGTTGAAGAAGCTCTTCCTTTGCTTTGAGCACTTCCACTTTCGCGGAGTATGGTGTTGGCACATTGATGGCTTGAATCTGGGCAATCATGATAGGTCCCGTATCAGTGGCAGTGAATCCACCATGCGTTCGTGCCATCTTAGCGGCATTGCTCGCTGCCGCTACCACGGATGGCTCCTCAATAGCCATCGGTATTAGGTAGTCCTTCCCATCTATCAGGAAGTTCGTGGCGATGCCAAGCGGAATTGGCATGGTTCCAACAACGTTCTCAATCATGTGGTCCAGAACTTCGAGGTCCACTTTGCTAGGATCAAACAGGGGGCCTAGATCGTCCTCACCTAAACCGGTGAGCTCTGCTAGCTTCTTTACTCGCTCTTCTCTGGTGAGCTTGTAGAATCCGGAGATGCGGGAATCCTTTACCAATGCTTCAACCTCCCTATCGCCCCGGTCGCATTCCTAATAAGAATACTGTCGTATGGGCGCAGTAGTACAAGGACACAGATGATTTGCAAAGACCATAGTTTTAAGTTTGACATATCTGTCGGTGCTCGGAGGCTCAGACGAATGAAACCGACGAGTGATTTCAGAGAAACCATTGTTGCACTGGCCAAGAAAAGAGGCTTCTTCTGGGGTCCATCCCCAGAGATCTACGGTGGCAGCTCTGGATTCTTCGACCTTGGGCCTCTTGGAAAGCTTGTGAAGAATCGGCTCGAAGACAATATTCGTTCATCTTTTGTGAGAGCTAACTTCTGGGAGGTTGAATGCCCAACAGTTTCGCCGGCAATCGTTTGGAAAGCATCTGGTCATCTTGAGGGCTTTATCGACCCGATTACTCAATGTACGAAATGCGGACAGGTGTACCGTGCTGACAATCTAATATTAGAACAAGCACCGGATGCTAAACTAGCAGGACTTTCCTTGGAGAATATCACCAAAAAGATTGAGGAACTTAAGATTCATTGTGCTGCGTGCAAAGGAGTCCTCGGTCCGGTCAAAGAGTATAATCTCATGTTGAAGACAACGCTTGGTCTGGACCAAGAGGCATACATGAGGCCTGAAACAGCCACATCAACGTACTTGCTTTTCAAGCGATTCCTCACCTTTTTCAGAAACAAGCTTCCTGCTTCAGTATTTCAGATTGGCAAGGCCTATCGCAACGAGATATCTCCCCGTCAGGGAATGCTCCGTCTTAGGGAGTTCACCCAAGTGGAAGGTCAAATATTCCTCCTTGAAAAAGATGAACACGATTGGCCCAGGTTTGAAAATATCCGCGATGATAAGCTGCCTCTGCTGCCATATCAGGTCCAAGAATCTGGGAGCGACAAAGTCACTTCCACCAAGGTTTCAGCAGCTCTCACGAAAGGGTACTTCCAGAAACAGGCGTACGCTTGGTGTGTGCATCTCGCGTACTCAATCTTCAGGAACATGGGTTTCTCTGAGGATCATATGAGGATCAGGCAGCATCTCACAAATGAACGCGCACACTATGCTGTTGATGCTTGGGACATAGAGGTCTTCACGAATAGTCACGGATGGGTGGAGTGTTGCGGTATCCATGACAGAGGTAATTACGACCTCAGCAGACACCAGAAGCACTCCAAGGAGAAACTCAGCGTGAAGGTAGACAAGAAACCTGTTGTGCCCAATGTTCTTGAAATCGCGTTCGGAGTGGAGAGACCGCTGTTTTGTGCAATAGATAATGCATACGTTGAGGATGAAGAACGTGCATGGCTGAAGTTCCCGCCAGAAATTGCACCCATCCAGGTTGCAGTGTTTCCATTGATGGGCAAACCTGAGCTCCTTGAACCTGCTCGACAAATCTTTGAGGAGATCATGGACACGGGTCTCATAACCTACTTCGATCGAGGCGGCTCCATTGGAAGGCGTTATCGGCGACAGGACGAGATAGGCACCCCGTTCTGCATAACCATTGATTACCAAACACTTGAGGATAAGACTGTCACTGTGCGAGATCGCAACTCCATGGAACAGATCCGGGTTCAACGGGACGCTCTTGCGGACCTACTGGAAGACTTGGTGCATGGAAAGATTGCTTTCGAGTCGTTAAGCAAGTGAGGGGCATAGATTTTCTACCGATACGTGCTACTCGGAAAAAGAGATAAGGCCGGCAGGCTACTCTGAATTGAGAGGGTGCTTGATGCGCGAGGAATCTGAAGCAATAGAACTCAAGACAATTCTTATCGCTGTGGATGGGTCCGAACATTCAAACAAGGCTGTTCGCTATGCGTGTGCTATTGGAACCGCAATGGGTGCAGAGATTCTGCTACTTCACGTGGTGCCAATGCTGGTGTCTGCAACACCCTATCACGATACTGTTTCAGACCAACCATTCCTTGCCTTGCAGAAAGTCGGTGAAGACATACTCGCAAGAGCTAGTAGCGTTGTTTCATCACTGAACTGCAAGGTGACCGAACTGATATCGCATGGGGACCCAGCCAACCAGATCATCTCGATTGCGGAAGAACGTGGAGCCAATCTGATTATAATTGGTTCCCGCGGGTTAAGCGGCTGGAAGCGGATGTTCGTGGGATCTATCAGCGATAAGGTGGCAAGCCATGCCTCCTGCCCTGTACTGATTGTCAGGTGATGCGATCTTACTCGCACTGTCGCGCCTATTGCACGTAACTTGGAGTGTGTGATACAGAGATGGCGTGCTCCGATCATTTCGGTGTCACTGCAGATATTGGCACGTCACAACTTACTATCCACCTATTGGACCTAGAGAACCGGAACTTACTGGCTCAATGTGTGCTTCGCAACCCTCAGAGTCCGTTTGGCCTCGACGTTGTGTCCAGAGCAAAGCATGCAGTCGCTTCAGAGAATAACGCACGTAATCTTTCAGAGATTGTGCGTGGTGGAGTACTCCGGGGGATTCAGAGCGCTGGACAAGATGCGGGGGTGGCCCTCGGTGATATCCAGTCTATGGTTGTGGTCGGGAACACCGTAATGCATCACCTGTTCTATGACTTGCCAGTTGATGATCTACTCGTACCTCCGTATGAGATTAAGACCCCGAATTCGCTGGACCTGCCTACTGGGGACCTAGGCATTCTCCTAGGAAATGGGGCAATGTGCTACTCTCCACCACTCATTGGCTCCTTTGTAGGATGTGATGCTATTGCGGTGGTGCTGGCTTCAGGATTAATGTCCTCCACCGAAACAACAGTTATTGCGGATGTCGGGACAAATACGGAAATAATTATTGGTCACAAGGGTAATCTCCTCATAACGTCTGCTGCCTCCGGCCCTGCACTCGAAGGCATGTCTCTTGACTGTGGCATGCCCGCAGACGAAGGAGCGATAAGTGCAGTTCAGATAGACACTGCAAGCTACAGACCAAGAGTGGATATCATTGGTCACGGGAGGCCAATGGGGATATGTGGAACCGGTGCAGTATCTGCTCTTGGTGCTCTTCTTGATTCGGGTCTGCTTAATTCTGAGGGGTCCCTCGCCCGACATATCGAGTCCACATGGCTGTCTGGACGTGGGGATGTGGTTCATTACATATTGGTTCAGGCTACGGATTCTGGGACAGGACGTCCGATATACATCTCCCAAATTGACATCAGAATGATGCAACAGTCCAAAGCTGCAATCTTCGCTGCAATCGAGCTTCTTATAGATGAAGCGAGCATATCTGCCAGCGACGTTGAGCGTTTCCTTCTAACGGGCGCCTTTGGTTCTGATTTGAACATCAGCGATGCAATCAAGATAGGGCTTTTCCCACAGTTCCTGAATGCAAGGGTAGATCAGATTCTGGGCGGGGCTAGCTCTGGAGCTGACATGATTTTGTTGAATCCAGAATTACGTGATGCTGCAAGTGACATAGCGAGGAACACAGTCTATGTTGACTTGATGGACAACTCTGAATTCGAATTTCGGTTTTCCAAGGCTCAGCTATTCCCCGGTTCTCAGTAAACGAGTTCTTTATCGGTGAACACCTCTCCATCCCTAATCCTTGAGGAAGAAAGCGGTCGTCCGTCCTTGGTTCTCACTCGTGGCACTACGACAATATGGAATCTGGGTATTCCGTTCTCTGCACGCATGGCATTGATATTGAACGCCATCTGAACAACACCAATCTCGTCAGAAACAACCAGTGCCTCCAGGTCTTGCATTTTGTCAGCGCCACCTTCCTTTGTTTCTATGGGGAAGATAGTGCACCTATGCAGACCACATTCTGGAATGATGAATTCCGCAAGAGCCTGTCGACGTTCCTCGTATGATTGTATCCAAGCCCCTTTCTTCTTCTGAGTGAGCATATGATCACTAGTGAGCCCAATGGCAACCTTCTCACCGATTTTAAAGGCGGTTCTCAGGAGGTGCTTGTGTCCCTCGTGTAGATGGTCAAATGTGCCAGCAAATACGACCTTCTTGTATAACCATGGACTCTCCTTCAGGTCCTACACATCCCTCACTTCTAGCACACCCGTTTCCTTCAGGTCATCAACGATGCTGACGAGAATCTGAGAATCGAAATGACCGAACTGGAAACAGAGTCTGTCCCAGATTTCGTTGAGGTTTGCCCAGTCTACGCAGAGGTTTAGCATTTCGTCAATGCGCACGTACAGATGATGATCCTTCTCTTTCAGTTTCATGTACTTGTCCATCTTGTCTTTCAGCTTCTCTGCCATCATGGATGGACTCAACGGATATTTGAAATTGCGTTTGACTTCAACATCGAGCCCCACTGTATCAAGGTCAATCTTGTGCTCTTCCTTTGCCTCAAGACCAACCTCCGCACAAGCTCCTTCATAGGCTTTCCTTGCAATCATCATCTCTGAGGTATATGCCATGTCAAGGCTTGTCTTCAAAGCTTCTCTCAATCTGTCTTGCTCCGAGATGAGGGCCCATTCAGTGGCCGCCTTGTTTAGCGTTGTCTTCCCTAAGTCCAGAGCCATGCCCAGCCACCTGAGAACTCTCGGGTAGACCTTGTTGGGATCTCCCTTGCACGTTGCTAGCTCTGTAATACCTTGTGTGCCAACTGATTGCATGATATCGATGGCTTCATTCCGAACTTCAGCTAGGATTGCCTCTTCAACCGTATGTCCCGAATACAGATAGGTCAATGCTGTAAGGACTGCAACCCGTGTTGCGTAGGCCATCTGCGCTGGATCGATCTTATCAGCCGTGTCTGTGGACGTATGATAGAACTTGTCTGGGCTCTGGTTCAGCATTACCGATGGAATGCCAACTGTTGCATCTACGAACATGTAGTGGTCACTCCCTGCTGAGAATTTGCTGTAGCTCCATGGCAGGGGTGTCAAGGTGCCGCCTGATGCTCTACTCCTCTCCCTGCTGCTCTCTTCACATAACCAGTGCCGAACCACATTGTTGAATGTGCTCGGGAGCGAGAACGGAGTCCTGTACATATGGAAAATTGAGCCGGACTTGCTTGGATCTGCACCAACCATGTCCATGTTGAGCATGGCTTGACACCGCTTAAGGAGTTTCTTTTCATGGTGGATGAACTTGATGGTCCCTGACCACTCAGGTCCCCACAGGAACCGGATCGAGATATCTGGTTTTTCAATCACGCCCTTGCGAATAAGCGAAGTCAACGATCGCAATGTTTCAAGGAGAGCTGCACTTCCTGACGCGTTGTCATTGGCCCCTGGATGAGGATGACACACATGTGCAAAAAGCCAGAATTCTCTGGAAGTATCTTTTCCTTCAATGAGTGCTGAGATGACCTCCAACGTACCATCTTTCAGCTCTGCACGAACCTTCGCCTTTACTCTGACTTTCTTGCCTTCTGCGAGCCATTTCTTGATCTGTACGCCATCTGCCTGGGTTAAGGAGAATCCGAATTTCACCTTCTCGCCCTCATCAGGACTGGGCCAGACTGCATCGTATCTTCTTAGCGACGCTATCTCATCAATGCCGGATGGTGCAACAAAAGTGAGAATACCCGCCGCCTTCTGGTCAATGCACGCCACACGATGAACCATGCGGGCTAAGCCTTCAGTCAAGACAATCTTGCCCTTGACATCCTTATCCTTGTAATCCTCAGGGCTCAGACCTTTGCCTACGAAGACCACTTCCGCTTCCATGTTAGTAGAGCGTGAATGAGCAACGAGCGAGATCGGCTCAGAATCGAAATCAGCGAGGGTGCGTTGTTCGGGCTCTAGAAGTTCCAAGGTTCCGGATTTCGGGAACCACCCGTAAGGAGTGTCCCATGTTTCGATAGGGGATGCCCCATCTGCAGTATATGAGAAGATCTTTACTTTTGCTTTTGAAACCTTCTTGATCTCCTGCTTGAGGTAGACAATGGCATCATGTATTCCCGGACTAGCCTGTATGCGATGGAATTCTGAGAGCGCATTGACATAGTCCCGGGCTCGTATCCCGGAAACCGTATCATTGACAGATTTAATGAGGTCATCAGGTAGCATATGCGGTCAGCCCCGGCCCCTGCTACAGAGTATGCGACATAAGTACTCTGCTGTTTGTTGAATGCATCAAAACCGTACGAGTACTTTACTGAAAGAATAAGAATCGCAGCCCGGATAGTGCATACCCCGGCCGCGAAATAGGCGATTGATAGGAACGACTAAGCGCCTCTTCGTCCAAGTCTGCCATCAAGCATGAATAGGGCGTTTGTGGAGGTACCAATAATCTTGAGCAGATCTCGGACTTTCTGGGTCTGCTCCTCTTCTTCGATTTGTTCGTCGTAAAACCATTGGAGCATTGAACCTGCTGCTCTATCACCTTCATTATCAGCAATCTCGCCTATCTTGAATATCAGCTTTGAAACGGTCAATTCATGGTTGTAAGCATCATCCCATGCCTCGTAAGCTGATTCCCATTCCGTCTTAGGTGCCTTGATTGCGTTGAGCGTGACTTTGCCACCACGGTCTGTGATATGTTTCCAGAACCTCATCGAATGCTCGTACTCTTCCTTAGCTTGGATCTTCATCCAGTGTGCCATGCCATCAAGATTCTGCTCCTCAAACCAGGTTGCCATTGACAGATAGACATAACCACTATACATCTCGAAATTGATTTGTTCATTTATTGCGTCTGTTAGTTCCTTACTAATCTCCATAAGAATTCACCACATTGTACGTGTTGGAGTCACCCACAATTCACTATAGTGAAGTGTCTTTCTTATAAGCGGTGTGGTATGGTAGACACTGGGCTATTCCTGGAAACAGAATGAATAGTCTGTCCAACGAACCTTTTTTACGAGCAAGCGATAGTTAGGCATTCGGACGGCTGACGGAGTCTTGAAAGATGGTCACGCTCAATCTTCTCACAGTTGTTTTTGAACTACTGCCTCCCCTCATTGTTACAGTCATCTATTTGCTGTTTCTGGGAAGTCGGAAGAACAAGTTCATTGAAGCCTTTATAGCCCTCATGTACCTTAAGACATTCACATTCTTTCTATACCACATAATAATTTCTACTTCAACAGTGGGAGCTGGATTTGATGCAAACATTCCCATGGCGCTTCTCTCTTGGATAGCATTAACTGATCTTCTGTTTCATGTTGCATACGCGCTTCAGGAATACCTGACTTGGGTGATGGTTTCATTCATTGCAGCGCTCTTTGGGATGCTCGTATTAGGCATCAAGTTAGCAATACAAGAGCCCTTGCAGATGAAGTTCAAGAATCTGATTGGTCGAATAACTGGGAAAGAGCCGAAGAGCGACGGTTACTCGGGACTGAGAGATCGGCTGGATAATATCAGATTTGAGGGGGTTGAACCGCAGCCACTTGATCCCAAAGTGCAGGCTAAAGCTTGGAAGGAGGGATGGAAGGATTATCTGATTATCGGTCTTGCTACGTTGCTGCCCTCGATTAGTGCCTATCTGGGTTCCTTTGAGAATTATTTGCTCGGCATGACTGGGAATGAAAACTACGTGACTCCTGATGCATATGTGCTGGGTGTACTGATATTCCTGACTTGGATCTACCGTTTCGGTTATCCGGCTTCCAACCGGATTGCCAAGGGAGCCGGTCTCAAGCTAGGCGATCGCGATATTGGCGGCGAGATGATGCGGGGCGTACTAGGCTGGTTCTTCAGATTGAACGTATTGTGGACTGGTGCGACCATTGCATTTGATGTTTGGAGAGTTCTAAGCGCACCCGCAGGCTCAGCCATAGCTCTCAACGGACTCACTTGGATGGTGGACTACTACATCGCCGGGCTAGTTTCTGCAGCCCCCCCGATTCTCTTCGCAATCCTCTTGCTTCCGCTTACTGAAGATTTCGCAGTGGTTCTCTACAAGAGGATGTTCGATAAAATCTACCGCAGAAGCAGTAAAGATACTCCAAGCAGAACATATGACCCAAGCATAACTGATGAGTCCAGCGGGAAAACCAGGGTTGCAGTATCGGGGTTGGTGACGGGCCTTCTTGTCACAGGTGCATTTGTTGGGAGCGTTATGGCTGTGACATTGCGGTACTCGTATGATCAATTGATACATGATGCAATGTCTCAACTCTTTCTTTTACCTGGGGAAGTTGCATACAGTGTCTACAATCTCATGAACCTTCCCGACAACAATTTCTTGATGATAAGTCCAACCCTATGGACGCTGTTGATGCTAGCAATCCCATTAGCTTCGATGCTCCTTATCGGAATAATGGGTCACTTTGCCAAGGGCCGCGAGGGCAATAACGAGCTCTTCGCCCTTATCGCTGGACTGACAGTTGCCGTCGCAACTTGGTATTTGCTACCTGGGATGGATTATGTAATCAACATAGCTGCGACACCAGCCAACTTGGGCGGAAGCGAATTCTATAGATTGCGTCCAATAATAATTGCTCCTGGCAACGAGCAATATCTGGCGCGCCTTGCGCTACAATTCATAGTGAACCTTCCGATATACGTCTGCACAGCACTCTTCGTCCTGTATTTCTTTGAGTATAGAAAGAAATGGAAGGAACAGACTGGTGAGGTCTCAGGACCATTGCTCAATGTTCAGCGACAGGACGTTATTGACGCAGTGAAGTTGTTTGCTCTTGGGCTTGTATGTTCGGTTGTTGGTGTTTGGCTGTTGACTATTTTCCTCGACCCCGGTCTGGTCGGCGTGACTATTGACTCTGTCTTCGCTGAGATTGCTGCGCCAAACGGCCTGGAAGCGGTCTTGGAGCATTATGTAATAACGCAGACTGACAACAGATTCTTGATAATAGCCGAACACAATCTCATCAGGACTCTTCTAATGCTCATCATTGGACCGATATTTTGGGCGTCGATTTTATGGCTTGTTGCAGCCAAGCGTAAGGATTCCGGTGACAATCGCATGGGATGGTTCAGCAGCATGACCTTACTGGTGGTTGCTGTGGGCACTGGCTTTTGGACACTTCTTGATATGGACCGTGGTTACTTTGATCCCAATGCTTGGCCTTGGGGTTTGGCGGCCAACATGGCGCTTCGAGCTCTGCTGGTGTTTGGTGTCTTTCTGTTGCTCTACCTCGTAGTGATTGGTATCCGCAAAGCAACCGGTCGTGATATGGGCATTTGGTGGCTGCCGCTCTTTGTCACATTGTTCTGCCTAGAATACTTCGTGTACGATGATCAGTTCACGGTAATCGCGTTGGTTGTTCTGCCCTTGATTCTGACTCTGCTGTATAGAGTTGCATTAAGAGGAAGACCTCAAATTAAGGCGGAAGATCCCCTAGTTACTTACATCAAAATGAGCCTGATGTCTGTTGCTATTGCTGAAGTCCTTTCGACTGCATTAATCCTCGGGGGCCTCGGTATCATCAACGCAATGTATGGTAATCTGCCTTTCTTCTTGGCACACATCTTGCCTCACGCGGTGGTTGAGATTCCCGTATTCCTGTTTGCAGCTGCTATTGCCATACGGATTGCTCGGGATATGTGGCCTAGCCTTGAAGCAGAGGATTGGGATTCTATCCCGTCAAAGACTCGCAGTCTCCTTTCAGACGAACGCATCTGGAGAACCTATGCTCTGATCGTGTTCTTCTTGCTAATCGCAGCGCTAATCGAGTCCTTTGTTACTCCGCTTGTTGTAATGATGGTTGGTGGATAGAGGCGGAGTACGGGTTTGGTTCGGATGTCACAGGGCCATCGCTATTGTCACTAGGTCGCCAGCCATCTGGTCCAACGTCGGCTGATGTCGTGACAATCAGCGTGACTGTTTTGGACAGTACTGAAGTACAGGCTGCTATCCTTCAGTATAGTGTTGATTCGAGTCCTTGGGTGAACATCACAATGAGTTCGGCAGGTGACATCTACTCTGCGAACATACCTGCACAGACAGCTGGCGCTGCTGTGACTTATCGAATCGTGGCTTACGACACGCTGGGGAACATGGCAGTTTCAAGTGAGCAATCATACGAAGTGCAGGCTGAAGGGCCAACGGAACCGACCGAACCAACCACACCAGTTGAACCAGCACCTGGGCCGGGACCGCAAGATCTGTCTTCCACCTATATGATGCTGGCTGGCGTTGGTTTGACCATGATTGTGATACTGGTCATGGTGTTCCAGAGAAAGCGGCGCATGTAGTTGACGAAAGCGGGCCAGTGCCCGCTCTCCTCTCTTTTTTTCAAAGCCCTCTATCGGTCCAGTGAAAAATGGACGTCCCTTTCTGGTATAGTTATCCGCAGATTATCATTTCATATATTCACGAATGTTTTATATTCTTAATTCCAAATCATTTCTAATATATCCTATCAACACGCGCCACGGATACGAGTTGGTATGATGGAGTTTGCTAATCGCGAGGCATGACTCCGACCTTGTTCAATCCGCGGTGCGCACGGGGACAGAACAAATGCAACGAAATCAAACAAAACGCACGCTAGTTTCTCTAGTTGCAATTACGATTTTTCTATGCTCAATGGTCTATGCAAGTAGCAATGCTGCATTGCCTATTCATCCAGTGAGTGACTCTGTTTTTGAGTTCACTTACGCACAGGAACCAGGTCCGCCACATGAGCCTGAAGCAGGTACTCACGTCTGGTGGGACCAAAACAGCAACAGCACTAGCGATGAGTGGTCATGGGATCACAGAAACTGGCTATTCGGACCGAGTCCTACGTTCGAGGTTTACCACGAAAACGGCTCTCTGCTGACTGGAGATAGCTACGCAGAAATTGGCGAAATCATTCACGTTGTGGTGACTGTACCCAAGAACGTGTTCACTGAAGGCGCAGATCTAGGACGTGTTAGCGTTCATGGTTGGTACACGACCGCAGACTGGAACTTCTCTGCAAACTTCGAAATGGACTTTAACGCTGATCCTTATGTTTACGACCCGTGGATGGCTGGAAGCTGGCAATACAACTCCTCTGAGGAGTTTAGTCCGCCACAACCTAGTTTCTTAGACATAACTCCTGGACTGTGCTCAAACACAAGTGACGCTAGCAATTACTATGTCGACTTCGCGGTATCATTCACTGGCGATGCACCTCAGGGTCTCTACCAGATTGATATGTCCGTGGAAGACACCAATTGGAATTGGATCGGCTCCTACAATTATGGTTCCGGCTGGGACTTCAAGGGCATAGCCGTCGGGATGCATGCCGACCTTGCATGGGCACACTCGTTCGGAGGGGGCTACACTCTTCAGAAGATTGACATGGAGGGCGATCCGCTCTATTCCGTGAGCAGAGGCATGGACTTCATCATGCGATTCAACATCAGTGGAGATGAACCTGAGTACGTACGTCTAAGGTTCCATATCCCAAGTGGGATTGATATGTGGGTCAATGAAACTGGCTGGCATGACGAGCTTGTCACCAGCAATGGCGGTTGGCAATATGACGAAACTCTACAGACGTATGCATGGAACGAAACAATTGAAGTAACAACCATGGAATACGTCTTTGGCGAGTATCAACGACGTGAGTGGCTTGACATCGGCACGAGCGAAGAGGTCAATGTGACCCACCTACGAGACTACTGGGACGATGATCTTCAGGAATGGGTCTACGAGGTTGTGAACGAAACTTGGTGGGTTGAGAAGGAGTTCGTCTTTGAGTACAACGGAACTGACTTCGAAACTTACTATGGCTACACATACTGGGGTTACCCGTATGAGGAGTATGTCCCTGATACTTGGAATGAGGAGATAACTGTTCTCGAACCAATCCCCGAAGATCTACCCATCTTCTACGAGCTCAACACTTCGCTATGTTCTGCAGCAACAATCGGTCCTGATTTTGTGGTCGATTTCATTGGTCACTTCACAGACGAAATGCCTGTTACTGACATGTGGAACACATTCATGTTTCAAGACGACGTAATGGGGCCTGACAACTATCGATACTGGCCAGCTACTCAAGGTGAGTATCCAAGGCAGACTCAAGGCGAGTACGATATGGCGAAACAGATTGCTATCGAAACCCCTGTGACCATTGCGAAGCTACTCAGGGCTGATGGAACAGAACCCACTGGCTGGATGTTCCAGATTGACAAGGGCGACGACTTCATGATTAGCGGTAGGCTTCAAGGTGGCGGCTTAGTGGCTGACGATATCGATGCCTCACAGCTCACTCTCAACGCGTACAGTGGTTACTGGACCGAGGATGAGTGGGGCTGGTCTGAGCTCACCTACGAGGTTTCTGTTGATATGGAAGGCATTCCAACATTTAGAGCATTCAACAGAACTGAGAAGAATAACTACACCTACGGTGTATATGAGGATTGGATCCTTACCAACAGTACTGGCTGGTTCTATGCCTACAATGAAACTACTGGCATGTGGGATTGGGCATATGGCAATTACACGGATTGGCAATGGGTCGAGGTCGAAGGTTGGCACTGGGCTTGGTGGTACTACAACCATCTCACTGGTGAATGGCAAGAGCAGTACATTCCACATAGAAGTGCTGAAACTGTGATTCCTGCAGACTTCTGCACTATCAATGGCTTCACATCATTGGTAGATGAAGGAGACCTTCACGTCACGTTCCTTGTCAACATGACTGAGAGCGTGCCTGACACCAACTATTGGTGGCAATTCGCCTTCATGAATAATACTTGGTACCAAGACTACTCCAGCGAGTACGGCGAGCATGAGGTCCTGAGCTGGGAGCGCGAGTGGATCTATAGCTTTGACTACCTTGGCGACAAGGTCTACATGGAACCAATTGTCAAGAATCAGCTCGTATACCAATTCACTAACGGTTCACTTGGCTCTGATTACATGATTGGACTTGAGAGTCCCTATATTGTTCTTGGTGACGAGGAACTACCAATCAAGGTCCGAGAGAATTATGACCCATGGTCAAGTACTACCTGGACTGAGATGTTCTTCTATGACCACTGGGATCCGGAAACCGGCAATGACTACTATTACTACGAGTTGCTGAACGATACGAAGATTTTGGTCACATACACCGATATGGCATACATCTACAAT
The DNA here is from genome assembly GCA_018238375.1 of Candidatus Thorarchaeota archaeon. Lineage (GTDB taxonomy): Archaea > Asgardarchaeota > Thorarchaeia > Thorarchaeales > Thorarchaeaceae > WTCK01. Next base: position 6,435 of record JABCTJ010000089.1, on the reverse strand, counting down.
GTAACAACAACCACTGGCGATTCATTCCTCACAGCTATGGAGTGGGATTGGGGCTACGAATCCTATGGAACTCACCGCGACTACTGGGTTGATCTGGATGGGGACGTGCATCAAGGTGGAATGGAGTATCAGAGATGGAATCTTCTGAGCTTTGAGTTTTACGACAAGGTCGAGATCTCGTATCAGGATGAGGGTTGGTTCGTTCGATACGGTCCTACCGACGACATAATGCTGCTCAATGACTATTGGTGGGAGAGTCTGGATAACACCTACTACATGACTGACTTAGACGGCAATCTCTACCAAGTGATCTACAACGAGACATGGGGCCACAATGAAGCATTCATCGACGGATCTTGGCAGGCTGTGGGTTGGTTTGAGCATTACTACACGACTGAATACGACGGTGATGAAGTGATGCTTGTCACGCACAACACGCGTCGCAGCTGGTATCATGAGAATGGTGCCGAGTTGGAGATGCCGTACCCAGGCGCAAACGCTGAATGGCATGATGAGCTGAACAGAATTCAGAGTGATGGCGGAAAGGTACCAACAACCAAGTCGCTTGTCTATGATGGCGTAACCTATCCAGTGTACAACACAACTGTGTCTAACTACTACGTGGACATTGAGGGCATAACGTACTCCCTCAACCACACACTCATGTTCCACACTGTGGCGAATGGCACTGATATCTGGTTGGAGGACTCGACACCGGTTGGCTATCAGGGCGATGTCGGTACATTCGACAACAGTCTTGCGTTCACCAATGTGGAAACTATTCAGTACTCCACGGATGACATGATGGGTCAGCCAAGGTGGGATTGGATGAATAACTACTATGTAGTCGACCTATTCAATGGCACCACTTGGATTGCTAACAACACGAATGTCCTGCTCCTATTCGAGTATGACCTCGAAGGTGAGATCTTATACTCTATGCAGGAGTGGCCATACTGGTACGGGGTGGAGAACGAGTCATGGTACTCGTATATCGCCATTAACGGCACAGAGATTGAGGTGTCAAGCCCAGATCCTCTTCCAAAGATGGCGTCTTATCTAGTATACACTTACTTCAATGGAAGCCATGATGTCTACAACTTCATGAGTGGTACTTATGCCATCCATTGCTGGGGCCCATCGATTTGGGCGTTCAAGATACACAACGCTACATACAGCGGCGACCTATTTTTGAACATGCAAGGTGGTAGCAAGGAGCTCTATGTCCTTGACTATCTTGGCACTCCCGTAAATGCAACACCCTCTTACGAGAGCATCCATAGCTATCGTTTGAGATGGGGCCACGCCCTGATTTACGGGCCCACCCCAATCGAGAGCGTAGTATACAAGAATTTCTACGATCTTGTCATTGGAGTCCCTGAGTGGGGCATGTGGGGCATGCAGAATTGGGCGACCAACCCGGATAACGGGGCACTCGACCTAGATGGCAACCTCGACACTACTGATGACCAATACTTCGTGCAAGAGGAGTATTCATCGACTGATAGCTGGACACACACCTGGGAAGCCCTATGGACCAACATCAATTGGGATCCCAACGCAACAGCGTGGGGCGATGAAATGAATATCCACTCATGGATGGGTGTTGATTCATTCACATGGACCTACGAGTGGAGTCAGTCCTTCGATTGGTACTTTGCTGGCAACATGAGCGCTTTGACTACTGCTCAAATGGATGCTGTGAGGGACATTCTCCTAACGGAGGATGAAGAACCTCGACCAGGTTACTGGGACATCTCTTGGATGGCTCGAGACGTCACCTGGGAGGATATACTCGCAGATGCTGAGGAGCACGGTTGGGACTGGATAACCTCAAACGAGCAGACTTGGACTTGGCTTAGCTTCGGTGTTGGCCAGAACTACGGAACTACTGTACTGCAGGATGAAGTAGAACACTGGCTTAACATTGGCATGCACTATGAGTTCAGCGGTCTTATGATCTGGGAAGACCTCAATGACGATGGTACGATGGGTGTTGACCTTTTCGATCCATCAGGCAGCGAACTCTCTCACTATTTGATGCCGGACTCTGTGGACAGCGTGTCCTTTGTCACTCCAGGCATGGCCTTTGGTGATTCCAGTTCATCTGGATGGATGAGTGTCAATATCACTGATGAAGTAACTTGGGGCGTGACATTCTTTGGTGTCAACGGAACTGCCTTCCCATTCACCGAATGGGGATACTGGGGTTGGTACGATGGTGTCAATACTGGCTCAGACATGCAGACATTCGATGAGCGCCCGACACAGGTGCGAATTGATGAAATCTCATTCCTTGTGCACTTCCAGGGATACATCGATGAAACTGGTGAAACGCTGAATAACTACGCTGAAGTTAAGGTGGACAACTACGTCGGTAACTGGGACGTCGATATGATTGGCGGTCGCAGCAATCTCGAGAACAAGTCACTTGCGTTGAACTACTTCGCTGATGTGAATGTGCAGGACTTCGCCTTCAAGGCGAACGGCAGCTTCACGTCCGGTGAGGAAACAGTAAGCGCTGAGACCTTTGCGTTTGAGACTGCCGGAGCCCAGTTTGCTGAGATGATCATGGGTGGTGTCACCTATGACTGGAGCAAGAACACATCTGCTCCGTATGACGTCTTGAGTTACACTACGCCAGTAGGCACATTTCGTGCAGCCTATGAGTCTGATAGTGGTCAGTCCGCTACTGCTTGGAGCTTCAGCTCCACCATGTTCTACGTGACCATAGGCTTTCCAGAATGGGACGGTTACAGCGTATATCAAGACCCGGTCTTCGTTAGTTACATCTCTGCCCACGGCACAGAGAGCGTTCCTGGAAATGTTGAGTTTGGTGCTTTCAGCATCGGTCCAACGATTCCAAACGACACTGACACTGTACAAGTGGGGGTTGATATCTACGCTGACGTGCAGGTGAACAGTGCTGACCTACTCTATGGCACTGATGGAGGGAACCTTGACCAATCGACTCCGATGTGGCAGGAAACTGACACAAGGTGGATTGGCAATATCCCACCATACGACGATGGTGTGCAGGTCTTCTACAAGACGGTCGTGCACACTGACTTCGGTGACTTTGAGTCACCATTAGGCTCCTACATCGTTGGACAAGGCATTGTGGGTCCAGGTGGTGGACTTGATACGATGGTCCTCCTTGGAGGATTCGCAGTCCTTGTGATTCTTGTTGTTGTTCTGGCAAGAAGACGGCGACGATAGGATATAGAAGAGGGGCAAACTCCCCTCTTCACCCTTTTTTCTTTTTTATTAGATTGATGAATCTACTCGATGTTGAGTGCTGGTGCTAGCTTTGTTCTCCAGAACTTGATTCCGGCTATATGAGCAGCATACGTCGAGCTGAATCCGTCATAAGAGATGCCAGTTACAGGGATTACGCTTCTTGTCATTAGACAGTTCTTCTTGTCGATTCCGAAATTCACTTCGACAAGCGACGCATTGGCCTTCAGTAGCTTCTCGTAGACTCCGTTTCTCTCTTTCTTGGAGAGGTTTGAGAGATCTATTAACCTGGTCGTGAGAGTTATCCAATTCTTGCCTGGGAATACCTCTATCTCCTTTGTTTCAGTAAGCGCGTATGGATGGAGGCTGAAGGTCTTCCGACCATGCTCCTCAAAGCTGACTTCCATTCGCTTCAGGTATTCCTTGGCAATGAACCAGGTTGTGCTCATCATTGTTCTCTCTTCCGTGGAGGGACAATTCCTCTCTCTAAGTCATATCTGAGCGAATGACCTAGTTGTTAGAGTATTCTCACATTACTAGTAAAAGTCTTCGCCTTCATAGGCAAATAGAAGAAAATGCTTCAAAATCAGATGCAATGAAGAAACTCATGATAAAGACTCTTGTCGTTTCTTCCAGAATACAAGTACCACAAGCAGAACTATGAAGGTCGAACTAGGAACCATAATCCCAACAAATGTTGAAAATAGATCAGAATCGATGGGTGGTGGAGTTGCGATACTCATTGCCGGTGTGTTGGGGTCAAATTCATATCCAAGTGGTAATCCTACACAGATTTCAATCAAAGGGAATCTATCTGTGTTGTTAGCATTCCCTTCAATGACATAGGGATAATCAACAAACGAGTCACCATCACCATCTGTAGAGTTCCATGGGTTCCAGTAATTTTGAGTGAAGGTGTTGTTCTCGCCTTTGTCATAGGCTTGGTATTTTTCACCGTTGTTGATGATATTGTTTCGCGAAATAGTGTTGTACGCACATCCGGTTCCAATATTTACAGCATATAGCCGGTTTTGCAAAATGGAGTTGTTAGAAATCACATTGTAATCATTATGCTGTGAAAATGTGTACATCATCACTCCGTTTCGTGAGTTATTCTGGATTACATTTCTTCGGATTGTGTTGCCACCATCAACTAATAGAACTCCATTATGGGTATTTCGCAGAATTAAGTTGTCAGAGATTTCATTGTCGTAGCCTCTACAAAGAATTCCGTTCATTGAATTATCGACAATCGTGTTATTGGCAATGTGATTATCATTGGCATCTTCCAGCAAAACAATTCCATCACCATAGCTATCAAAGATACTGTTGTTTGCAACGATATTGCCAGTGTTATTCCAATCTAGCCAAATTCCTCCGAAATTGTCATACAGTGTGTTGTTTCGAATTGCATTCTTAGTGCATGTCCATTCCAGTGCAAAAGCCATATTGCCATTATGATACATCAGATTATCTTCGAAAATGCAGTTGTGAATCGTAATCACATGGAATGGTACTGCAGAGTTTGTCACCGTGTTGCCATATATCCGACCATTCGATACATTGCTGAGATAAAATCCGCACCAGCTCTGGTCAACACCATCAAGGAAATTACTTCTGAATACAAAATGGACGTCGGTGTGAATTGCTCGGAATAGATGCAGTGATCCAGTAATACTGTACCGTTGCCCGAAACTTGTACAATCCTGGACATCAATGTCCTTGATTGATGTTCGGTTCCTGATTCATTGAGGTCTGCTCTGCAGATTCTACTGGATCTGCGACTAGTCTCACGTCCTCTCCACGGGCATTTTACGTCCCCAGCCAACTGACGGTGACGGTAGAGTCATCCTTGGACTTGGTTCTCGTCCTAGACTGACACTACATGTACAGGTCCCTCTCTGGAGTATATTAACACCTACAAAAAAGGGTCTTCGATTCGCTATTCATCTAAGAGATGTCCAGCTTTGTACAGGTTTTCTGCAGCTGTTGCATACCCTTCAATGATAATGGGATCGTTTTCCGTGCCTGAACCATTCCATCCTTCAAGAGCGGCTTGTGATAAGAAATCCTCATTTCCATCAATAGAAATCACATCATGAGGAATGTAGACTTGTGATACTGCATCGGGGGATGAGTTCAGCTCTGGAGAGTTATCCAAAGAGAGGTGCGCGAATGTTGTGAGAGCCGGTGTTACAAGTGCAAGCACAATTAGAAACACTATTCCAGAAATAGTAGTGCGCTTCATTTCAGTCCCCGAAGAAGTATCAATGGTTGAGTCTGATAGGATGACTGAAATTCTATACTAAAAGGATTCACCTTAACGCAGTAAGTATGAATTGGATTCAAGTTCTAAGAAAAGGAACACCCTACTCAGCGTATGGCTGAGTAGAGCTAGCAATATGCAGTGCTACTACGGCATATAGGGCATCATCCCGTTAGGGAGGAAATTATTGTCGACGCCTGGTGTCACATCGCGTGAACCGAACTCTGGGTGTGGGCCTCCATCAAAGGTGAAGGAAGTTCTTGCTGTGTGTTTTACATGAATACGCTTTCTCCATATGAGCCTGGTAGACCAAAAGCCGCATGCATCACATTGTATCCTTGCCCATTCCCGTTATCATTGTACCAAGGAGTTTCACTGCGGCTATCACTAAGTGCTGCATGGATGAAAGCTTCCTTCATTGAGATCAAGCCATCATTATTGTAATCTGCATCCACTGTAGAAAGAGGTGCGTGGAATGAGTAGCTAATAAGCGCGCACATGAAGTGGTAGACAAATTCGTCCCAATTTCCTTCTGTATCACACCCATATGACGATTCGTCGTCCTTACACGCTGTCAGGATGACTCTATCCTCAGCACTAAGATGTGTAATGAATTTACCTGATACACATTGCTCCATAACTATGATCATGTTGTTGCATGTGATATCATCAAGCCAAGCTGAAACTTGGGAATGAGTAAGTCCGCCGGCAGGATCCATCGGATTCCAGACACTTATCCCTCCACTTCCACCATGATTAGTAGTGTAGAAGAACAGTGTATCTCGTACTCCCATCTCCGTTTCTAGGATTCCAAAGACTGTATCCATTGAAGTATGATTAGCTGGATAATGAACAGGAGTGTATGTATCTTCACCAACACCATCCTTGTAGATCACGTAGATATTGTTTGATGTATATCCATGCATCTGGAG
>JABCTJ010000084.1 GCA_018238375.1 Candidatus Thorarchaeota archaeon | reverse complement strand
TCGAAACTGGCTCCAAAAAAGGTGAAGGGAATTATCGTTAGCAGAGATGACAAGAAGAACCAGATCGACGCGCCGGGGGCACTTAGAAACATCAATGGAAATGCCACTCCGGAGTAAATCTTGGTCTGCACCGACAAGCCCAGGGTGAGCATCGCCTTCTTCATCTGCCCCTCTTTCTGCAATACTAGTGCCATCAGAAGGAGACAGTCCACAATTGGTTCCAGCTTCCCCCCGCCTGCAGACATTACCAGACCGTAGATGAAGTACCCAGCGAAGAATAAACGAGCCCATTGTACTTTGTAAATCTTATCACGGAGCAGAATCGCAATGAGGACTAAATTCAGGTTGAACACAAGCACAAGTACGAAGTTTATCCAGAGCGGCTGTAGATCATTCACTCCGGGAAAAAGCCAGGTTGCGATTGCAAAAAAGATTAGCCCGAATACAGGATACTCATAGGTAATGTTACCAAGATATCCTGGAAGTACGTGCTCCCCATCATTGAAATCCCATTCAGGGGGTAGCGCTTCAGCCAGCTCTTGGTCTGTCATGTTGTATACGCCGAAGCCATATATCCAGAATGCTTCACCGTACATCTCGTTTCTGTTGCGATCGCGTTCGATGACCATCGCATCTGCAATAGGGATAGCAAGTATTGAGATGACCAAGCTCAGCACGAGGTACTTTCTGAACTCGTATATGCTTAGAGAAATCGCGCTGAGCATCTTCTTCTGACCATCCTAGCCAAAGTATGTGTTTCGCAAATCTTCCTATGGTGGTCGTAATTAACCTTTTGTAACTTCTAAGAAGTGAACCATGGTATTCATACACTGAGTTGCAGGGGACGAGGCAGGACAATGGTAATATATAACGCATAACCGAGGCTGATTCCACAGATGATTCATCTTGATTGGAACCTCGTATTGGGTCATTGGATTATGACAGCTAGGAACGTGAAGACATGCATCAGACGAACATAAACAGGAATGCCTATGCGCTGACCTTCTGGATTGTGTTACCATCCATAGCAATGGTATTGGGCAATCTCTGGCAGCAATACGTGCACTCCCTGATGGATGTCTACACATCATATGCCCTTGAATCATTGGTGCTAATCCTGCTCATTCTGTTTGTGTCGCGTGTATTCTTCAGATACATAAACTCGGAATACAATGGCCGAGTTCTATTTCGGATTGGATTCATTTGGGCGATTCTCTTCTTCGCATTCAATCTGGTGGACGGTCTCTACTTTCTTGCCCTTCCACTGGATAGCGTATTGTCTAACTATAATGCATTTGCAGGTCGTTTCGGCCTTATCGTGCTGCTTGTGGTTTTTCTCTGTCCACGTTTATTCGGACGAATTCCTGAGGACGACCCAGACCTAACTAGTATGCCCATTGGTAAGATGGCGACTATTGGTTTGCTTCCATCAGGAATCAAGATAGCATACTATAGGCGGAAAGGCGCGGAGATAGGTGAGGGCGTTTCAATAGGCCTACTCTCGATTCTTGAGTGTAAGAAGGTAGTGATTGGAGATCATGCGAAAATAGGGATGGCATGCATGATCAGGGCGAACGAGTTCCGTCTTGGTAGATACTCAAAACTTGGAATGCTCGTGATTATCGATACACACAAAGTAACAATCGGAGAAGAGGTCACGATACAGGAACAGGTCTACATCGGAGGCCTGAAGACTGACAAATCAGTCATTGAAATCGGAGACCTATCCATGATATTCTCGGGTAGTGTGCTGAACCCCACGCATCCAATCAAGATTGGCAAGAGAGTTGGCATTGGAGGCTACAATTACCTCTTTACTCATGGCACATGGCAACCCATTCTGGATGGATTTCCAGTGGCTTTTGGACCAATCACGATTGAAGATGGTGTTTGGTTTCCATGGCGAGTGTTCGTGCTACCTAATGTGCACATAGGCAAAGAAGCCACCATTGGCGCAGGCGCTGTTGTGAACAAGGATGTTCCAGCACGCGCCCTTGCTGCAGGAGTCCCCGCAAAGGTACTTCGAAGAGATGAAGAGTACATCAGGAGGTTCACAGACGCAGAAAAGCGTGAGATTCTGAGGAATGTACTAGTTGATCTAGTTGGCTATCTTAGAATCGAAGACTGGATCATTGAAGACCCTAGGATTGAGGAGAGCCACGCGGCCGCCATGTTTAGAACTCCTAAGGGCCCCTCATCAAAGGTTGATAACCACATTCTGTTCATGTTTGAGAATACAGATGATGTATGGAGTCTAGTGAAGGACAGGACTCTAGTAGTGTCTCTTATTACCCTTGATGAAACACAGAGGAAGATGTTGGAGGAAGAAGGCAGCTGGTGGTTTGACCTCGAAACCAGCGAATGGGGCGGGCTACACACAAATGTAAGCGTCATGATGAGCGGTTTTCTGAGTAGATATGGTCACTGGCTCAAGTACATGTCCTAGATTGATGGTGGAGAGAGCTTGAAAATCTCAAAGAGTGACTACTACAGGAATGAGATGGACATACCCTACAACCCAGGCATAGGATTTCAGATCGGGATGAACCTCAATCTGACTCAGCACATCCCGTACCAAGTCCGGGATAAGTTTGTTTCACTCATTTCCATTATGGGGAAGCGGTCTTCAGGTGCCCAGAGGAGATCATTCCCGATAGACGACCTTGCGGATAGGTTGGATCCCACCACTGAGGAGAAGAGAGAATTCTGGGACAAAGACTTTGGTGTATTGATGACTCATGATGTGGATACACGCCTTGGCTATGATTACGGACTTGCCAAGTTTGTTGAAATTGAGAAGCAGATGAACTTCGTGTCCACATTCAATATTGTACCCAAGTCCTATGAATACGACGTTTCAAAACAGCTAGTAAAATCGCTATTAGATGATGGTTTTGATGTGGGTATTCATGGCCTTCATCATGACGGGAAGTTCGCATATCTAACATCATCGGAGCAGAGAGAGCGAATCAAAGAGGCTGCTTCCATTGGAAGGAGATTGGGTGTATCAGTTCTTGGTTACCGGGCGCCTCTACTACATCGCACTAAGCAGATGGTGCGTATTTTGACTGAGGAGGGGTTTCACTGGGACTCCTCTTTTCCAGATACCGATGCATCAACAACCGGTTACGCCTCTACTGGGAGTAGAACAATCTTTCCGTTTTATCCGCTGTACTTCAACGGAACTGAATGGCAAAGAAGCGGTATATTGGAATTCCCAGTTTCAATGCCTCAGGACTGGACTCTACTTTACTACTATCGTCTTTCAGAGCAGTCCATGCTGAAGGTTTGGAAGAAGAAATTGGATTACATCAAGTCCAGAGGTGGTCTTGCAGTGTTCGTGATTCATCCAGATCAAGAGGACTTCGGTCACCCGAAGTACCACAATGCATACAGGAAATTGCTGTCCATCATCATCGAGTCGGACCCCGAGATTCTCACGTCGGCAGAGCTTTACAGGAGATGGAAAGCTAAGTTCCCTTCTATCTAACCCAAGTAGGTGGGGCATGGCCAGTTATCACACTTCAGACAGTTAACGCATTTCTCAGGGTCAACTGACACCTTGCCTTCGTTCAAATTCAGAGCTCCGTGTTCACACTGAGGTATGCACGATCCGCAGGCTTGGCAGAATGTCGCTCTCTGCACGGCTCGACCGATTTGACCCGCCAGCCGCTCAATTAATTTTTCATCATTCCCTCTTACGACAAGAGAGCCGGAGCTGAACAGCGTGATTGAGTTCTCTCCAGATTTAGTTCTCAATGCGCCAAGGCTCTCAGAAACTTTCGTGCTGCCGAAGATGGGCATGACTTTTGATACGCGGTTGAGGTCTACTCCTGCAGAGAACTGCCCCTCCAAGCTGGAACCTGAATCTTTGCATGGTGACACGCCTTTCACAATGTTAAGGTTCAACTGGTCCTTGGGTCCTGCTCGAGTACTCCTTATTTCGAGTCCAAGATTGTCGGCCAGATTCTGTTGGCCCTGAGGAAGGTTCTTCCAACGCCAGAAACCATGTTCTGCCCATCCATCTGCAAACCCATATCGTTTCGCCCAAGTCCTAAGCTTCTCATTCCATCGTTCGAAGAGGGCAGGATGGGTTTCACGTATGCTTTCCAATTCGGCCAGAGGGGAAGAGGGGCATAGATAACACCCCATTCTGTGATATCCTCTGTTGTAAAGGGGGTTGAATGGCGCATTCTCCTTGAAGATGTACAACCAAACTTCCAGAGCGTTCCACTTCTGAATCGGATTAGCGGACTTCTGACCGGGTACCCAAGGGTTGGAAGATACGCGAGATTCCTGAGACCTTTGAAATGATTCTAGTTTCCTCTGCCCCATAAAGGTGAGTACACGTCCGCCCAGATTCTCTGCTATCGACTTGGCTGCGGGGCCCAGCTTTAGGACTTTGCAGCACCATCGAAAGTCTCGCGCGGGGGGACCAAAGACATCAACAGATTCCCAGAACTGTTCTCCCGAATCATGACCAATGATTGTAGCATTGTGGGCTTCTGCAAACTCCTCGATATGGCGGATTGTTTCAGGAAACTCCAAGCCGGTGTTCACGAAGAACATGGGCGGACTGAATCCCAGAGCCTTCTCAACAAGAAGATAGACCACGAGTGAGTCTTTACCCCCACTGAACCCCACGACCATTGGCGCGTCCTCTCTCTGAGCTGTGCGCTTGATGAAATTGGTGGCTTCTTCTTCAATCAAGATCAGGTCATTCTCATTAGCCTGCACGGCGTCGTCCCATGATGCTGTTTTGGGATTGATGTTTGGGGCACTGGCGTCAGCAACATCACGCATCTTGACTGCGTAACCCTTCTCCTTGTGCGCCATGTCCACGCCGCTCATTCTAGCAATTCCTACGCCAACAACGACTCCATCCGAGTCCATAAGCATGACTTCATCATTTTTCTTGATTCCTGAGTCGCAACCAGCCACCCCTGGAATCATGAGGTTCGCTCCATCCTTGAGAAACTTCAATACCCCATCGTGAAGCGAAACCCACTTCTCCCTCGTGAGAGCCCCTATCCGTCGACCGCCCTCGAGTGTAAGTAGAAAGGTGTAGTTATGTTCGGGAATATCGAATCGTAATCGGCCCACAATATGTCCATCGACCACTACTTCGTACATTGCGTCCAAGGATGATACCTTGTTCATCACGATAGTCTTGTCAGGAGGGAGGACTCTTTCACCAATACCTTCACCGAATTGGCGATTTATCGCAAGGATAGCACGCTCAAGGTGACCGTCCATTGCTGGGAATGGATCACCTGGGGGAGAGATGGGGATTTTTCGAGGCGTTGATTTGCAGATACTACATTCCGTTTCCTCGAATCGTGGAACATTGCACTCGTCACACCAAAACAGCCGTATCTTGCCTAGATATGGTGCATGTCCTCTGCGAAACTTCCTTCTTCTACGGCTCGTCCTACCCAGTTGCATCGGCCCCCATTCAGGCTTTAGGATCCAGGAATATCCAGCTTCTTGAGGGTATTCCTAGTGGGTTGACCTGCTTTGTTCCAGCCCCTCAACGCATAGTACTTTGTGAGCATCTCCTCGAGATGAACCACGCGATTGCGAGACCCCCCTTCAGAAAGAGCCGTGGAGAATCTTTCTGGTAACTTATCATCTTCCGCTGTAAGACCCTCACGTAAATTGAAGAGGCGCTCTAGATTCCAGATTCGTTCACCAATGGCAAGTAAGGCGGAGCCATCTATTGGAAGCCCAGTGCAAGCAGCAGCCATATCAGCATAATCATCAACTGTCCAGGCGAAATTCGTAAAACGACAGACCACCAAGGAGTCCATTGCCGCAGAAAGATTCTGGAAGAGAATGACAAGGTCCGGCTTTCCTTCAGTTTTATCACGGTCGATTCGGACAGGGGAGCCCATTATCTCTGGACCAATCAAGTAGGACCGTAGATGGCATCCTCCACGGTTAGATGTTGCGTACCCAAGAGCGTGGCCTTGTGCTCCTCTTGGGTCATATGCGGGAATTTCAAGTCCCTTAACATGCATAGCAAACTCAGGTGCACTGTAGCGTGAAGCAAGAGTACGGGAACCCTCACCCAGTTCTGCTCCGAGACCGCGTGCTAGTGCAATATCCTCAATCAGGTCGAGAATACCTGTCGTGTCACCAAACTTGAGAGGTGCCTCCATCTTACCCTTCTGAACGAGCTCCATGGCACAACCAATAGTGCTTCCTACCGATATTGTGTCAACACCAAATAGGTTGCAGCGGTGATTCACCATCGCAATCCATTCTAGGTCGTTAATGCCGCACTGTGGACCAAACGCCCAAATCGTTTCATACTCTGGGC
>JABCTJ010000080.1 GCA_018238375.1 Candidatus Thorarchaeota archaeon | reverse complement strand
CAGATAAAGCCCAATATATTCTGCGAAGAGAGGCCCATCACTAAGCGCATGCTGCAACGAAGCGTTCTGCAAGCGCTCTTTCCACCAAAGTGCCTTCAAGAATGTTGTTTTTCCTGTGCCCCTGCTTCCAATCAGGAACTTCGGCACAGTCGTTTCAATGTGCGCCATGATGTCTTCAGGGAGGTAGTAGAGATGCTTGGCATCGTACTCAAAACGTGCGGTTGAGAAAGGTGAAGTATTCACTATGGAACTACCTTTCGGATGTGCCAATCGTCCAGATCTGGTTCGTCGACGTTGCTGATCTCGACTAGGCCAAACCAGAGTGCCTCTTTAAGGATACTCATAAGCGTAGTCTTGCGGCATTTCGTATCCTGGCCTCTCAGAAGCTTGCGGTAATCTACTCCCCTTGTTGTGGCATCGCAATTCAGAGGTCCCAGGCATTCCATAATACGCTTGTGCCCTTTTTCGTGGAACTCCGATGTACTGCAGAAACGGATAGTATGTGTCTTGTTAAGAGACATCGTAGAACCTCCCTGCAGCCGATAGTGTTTTATTCGGCAACCAAGAAAGAAGCCCCGTTCACCGACAACGATCTCTATGCAATTATAACCTTTAGTGATACGGGGTGCTGAAGTAACGACCAGTTTTCCTCTTGATTCTGGGATCGTGATGATTTCTATCGGATCGTCGTGGATGTGGCCATGACACACTATCAGGGGGATCTCCGTATTAAGTAGATGTGCACGCATCGACCCGCTGTTAATCAGTTCCGTGTAGATCTCCACACGGGGTTCATGCTGAGGTAGTAGATTGTGGTGGGCTAGAATCACAGGTAAATTCTTTCCGTTCGAACGAGCCTTGATCGACGATTCGACGGATATCAGATGGTCCACATCCACTGCGGGAGTGTCTAGCTTCTCGTAGAAATCGGCGGGATTCGCATCCGATGATATTGCATCAAGAATCTTAGTTCTCAGATCGCCCACAATTCTCCGCTTCCCGCCACAACCCACACATGTGTTTAGCGATAGGATCGTCACTGAGGAAGAATCGAACACCGTTACAGTTTCCTCGCGGACCGAATCATGGCGTATAAGTTCAGCGTCTTTGTACACACCATCCCATGTTCTTATCATGTGGTCATACTGCTGGTTATCCGCGAAATCATTGCGCACTATGTCATGATTACCTGGGACCACGTGAATCTCGGAAGGCTTGGACTCCTTCGGAAGAAGGTGTCTCAGCATCTCTACAAAGGACTTATAGGATTTTTCGTCCCCGTAAGTTGTGATGTCGCCGCTAAGGAGGAAGATACAATTACCCTTCTCACTATCTGCCCGTGATACGATATCTCTCATAACGATGTTCAACTTCTTGGGGGCAATCTTCCGTCGGGTTTCATCATCGAATCCTGAATCCTTCTCGTCTGCGGTGCTCTCGTCGATAATTTGCGGGTAGTGCACGTCACCAATGTGGAATAGCGTGAGTTCTCTCATCAGTTCAAAGTTCCTTCTTATGTGATAGGTCTGTCTGTGCTGGCCTTTTGTGCTGGACTCGCAGATGCTTTACCATCAAAGTATCATCTGTATAGTGTAATCATATGCTCTCGCATAGTCCAGACCGCTATTTATCTGAATTCCCATGCCGACATCATCTTCTCGAATAAATACTCTATAAAAGGTATTTGACCACAGGAAACTGGTTATTTCCCTTCCGGAGTCAACCTCGCAATACCGTCATCAATCCAATCACCCTGTTCGATTCATGCACCGGAAGCATTATGCGCCGGAGAATACAACGTGTCACCGTAGCGACAGGTCAATACAGTAATAATAAATCCTTTTCCTTTATTAAACAGCTGTTTATCACCATACACATCCTGAAACACCTTGAGCTATGAGAGGGTCCCAAACCTCTACTCGATCCCTAGGAGATGGTCTGTGAACCCGATGCGGATTAAATTCCATGGCAAGATAACGCATACCAAGGAGTTTGTTTATATGATGCATTATTCTGAATCCTCATTGCTAACCAAGAGGCAGACTGAAGAATTGCTATCTGCAGCGTGCAAGTATCAGGATCTGTGCATGGTGGCTAGAACTCTGCGAGTTGACACCTAAACGTATGTTTAGTATTGTTCCTCATATCAGATAAGAAATGATACTAATGAAGAAGCAATATTGGTCATTTGAATCTGGACATTTCGTCTAAAACATTGTATCCTGGTTGCAAGGAGATATTAGATGAGCGGGAAAGCTATCGAAAACGCTACTTTAGCCAACACACTCGATCAAACTGAGAAGCGTAGAAGAATCACAATAGAGGAACTGGATAGAGAAGAGAGAAGCGCTCTCGGACAATTCATGACCCCCATGGATATTTCTTGTTTTATGGCTAACATGTTCAATGATATTCCGGGAGATATTAGGCTCCTCGATGCAGGAGCGGGAACCGGCAGTCTCACAGCCGCATTTGTACAAGAGTGTTGCTCCAGAAGAAAGAATCCCAGATCTATTCGCTGCACGGCCTTCGAACTGGACGACGTCCTATTTAAACACCTGGAGAATACTTCAGAGGACTGTAAATCCATCACCAAGAATACTAACGTCACCTTCACATCAGACCTTCGTCACCAGGATTTTATCGAAGCAGCTGTTGCCGCTCTCGATAATGATCTATTTGATGATTGCTCATTAGAATTCGACGCTGCAATTCTCAACCCACCTTATAAGAAAATCCGAGCGCATTCGCGAGAGCGACGCTTGCTCCAATCCATTGGATTGGATGCAACGAACTTGTACGCAGCGTTTGTCGCATTGTCAATTCGACTGTTAAGGCTCGGAGGTCAACTCGTTGTGATAATGCCAAGGAGTTTCTGCAATGGTCCATACTTTCGGCCCTTCCGCAAGCAGCTCCTCACCGAAATGACTCTAAAACAAATTCACGTCTTCGAATCTCGAAAAAAAGCCTTCGGCGACGACGGTGTCCTTCAGGAGAATATCATCGTTCATGCCGTCAAGGGAAAGCAAATGGGCGACCCCATCCAGGTGTCATTGAGCAAGACAGTGAATGAATCATTCACACCTCATTCTGCCTCCTACGAAGAGGTGGTACGTTCCTCGAACGGAGAGACGTTTATTTATCTGCCGACCGGATCTTCTGATGCGGTCCTCGCCGAATGGATGCTTTCTCTTCCAGCAACGCTCGATGATTTGGACATAGTCGTGTCCACGGGCAGGGTCATCGACTTTCGTGCGAAGAAGTTCCTGCGCCTTAAGCCTGAGGTTGATACTGTCCCGCTCATCTATCCCTGCCATTTCTCCTCAAGCCTTGTGGATTGGCCCAAGCTAGGAGGGAAGAAGCCGAATGCAATCCTCGATTGCGAAGATTCGCGATTTCTACTGGTTCCGAAAGGATACTATGTTCTCACCAAACGATTCACTTCAAAGGAACAGCGACGGCGAATCGTTGCTGTGGTTTACGACCCCACTAGGCGAGATGCCGAGAGGGTTGGAATAGAGAACCATATCAACTACTACCATGCTGGTGGCAAAGGCCTTGATAGAGAAATCGCATTCGGTCTCATGATCTTCCTGAACAGCACTCCGGTCGATCTTTTCTTCAGACAGTTTAATGGACACACTCAGGTCAACGCTACGGACCTGAGAACACTTCGCTATCCTGACCGGAACACTCTCGTGCAGATAGGGAAGAACGCCATCGAGAAGATACCTGTATCCCAGACCGAGTACGACGAAGTAGTCAGAGGACTACTTCCCCCGCTATCAACTTCATAGTCCCAGGTTCCTTAACAAAATCGACTGTCTTGTGAAATATAAGTTTGCCATGATCCTAGTCATTAAATGTTTCCACTCGAAAGTGTTTTGATGGATCCTCTTGAATCCAAAGATAAGTGTTTGGAGCAAGATTTTTGTACTTTCTTTGACGACGAGATACATCTTGCCAGCGCCTGTAGGTCGTGGTGAATCCAACCTTCGCGTCTGGAAGCGAGCGCTGAATAAAGTTCTCTATCTGTACAACCTTGTGCAAATCGACCTCTCCATCACTGGTTACTGCTTCTATAATCCAGAAGAATGCTGTCCCTGGTTTCCATAGGAGAACGTCTGGCATGGCATCCTTCAAACTGAGTTCTAATCCCACTTTTCGAAGTCGATCTTGATCCTCTTCAGTGATTCTCTCACCATCTTGATCATCGACATACAGGACTTCATACTCATGTAAAAACTTCTTCACATATACTTGAATGCTATCCTTAATGAGGGTCGCATGTTTCTTGTCAATCTGGCGACTTGCTTGCACTGCCATCAGAGCCTGAAGCTCGAGACGCTGGCGCACAGCGTTTGCATCGATCCAAGCTCCGACTTCTTCATCGAGCCTATTCACTGGTGTTCTGAGCAACTCCACAAAATCTACGGAAAGTCGATATGAACTGTTTGGTGATTTGGGGATAGGATGACCAGGGATGAATTTCCCGGTATCCTTATACAGAATCACGCGTTCCATGACTCCCACATCACACAGGGGCTTAACCCAATAGTCCCGACCCTCTCGATCCAGCTTCCGCGTACTACCCCTTTGCAGGATACCGATATGGGCACCGATGTGAGCAATTGTGGCTCCGTCGCAGAATCTAAGACTAGAATCCGCTTTTGAAAACCAACTCGGCTGTTGGTCATCAAGCAAAGCGAACACTGCATCAACCATGTCGTCAGTGTTGCGATCAATCATCGCAAGAATCTGGTATACACGTTCCTTGGTGATTCCCTGGAGAATGTCCGGGACTGCTTTTCGACCATCTGCTTTTGCTTCAAGTAAGAGTGCTCTCACATCTTCTTCAAGTCCCATGATACTCCACCTCCTTGGGTTGGATTCTATGGATAACAGCATTCGATTTGCATTCCGAAATGCTGAAAGATAACATTATATACGTGCTGTCAGTAACGAACCCTACTCCGCAAGAGAGAGGTCTTATAAGTTTGGGACAACAAATCAATATGCCATTCAGCCTGGATGCCAACTGGCGATATATGATCTCAATGCTGCATCCGCTCTTCCACAAGAAACCCATAGATCTGGAACCGCATGACAGAGGCATTGTAAGTGCGAATGGAACACTTCTCCTTCATCGTCTTCCAAATAGCCAAATGCCAATTCCGTGAGCCAATCACCGGTAAAATCTCTCCAATCGTTCAAATCGGCACGGCTTGCAGCAGCTACTAGGCAAATCCTAATGATCTCTTCGATTGACAAGGCATACTGAGCACCGCTTCTGTATCTACGGATAAGAATCCGTAATTCGTCCGCGAGAGCACGACTCCTAGCAACAGCAGCGACCGTGGCTAATCCATTTAATGTGGCTAGAAGCTGCGATCTGTCTTCTACGTTTGTGAGTCGATAGTTACCAAGTTTCAATGCATCTGCAGCTAATTCTGCTTGATCTGAACTGACGCGAAAAATTAGTGCGGAATTCACAAGAGCAATAAACGACGATGGCCCCACCTCCACTGCATCGAGCTGTGTCTCAATTGCTTCAGATATTACAGAAGGTAGAATGTTCGGAGCTTCCTCAGCTCCTTCTAAAGGCCCAGGAAAGTATGGAAGGGGAAATTTACTAAGCGAGTGGAGGCTTCCGGGTCCAATTCCGAGAACGAGATTTGATAACTTACCATTGATATTTCCTTCGAAGTTCTTTGCTGCGATCATAATACGACCGAAATAGTCAGCCTTTATTTGCGAAGCCATCGCAAGGTTGGGATTCCAACGCGGTTCGATTCGCATGTCAGTGAGTGATTGCATGCAATATTGTTCGTAACGAATGTTAAATGACCATTCACAGAATTTTTCAATATCAATACCTGAATTCAGGAGCTGACGATGGATTAAAGCAGCCTGTGACAAGGCCACCAATCTTCTGTAGAAGGGAGGTTCCGCTGAGAACAACCGGGTTCTTGACAACTCTCCATCTACAAGAAGAAACAATGCCGAAAGAAGCTTGAAACCGCTTGCCTGCCTGTCAATATCATCATCACGAATCTGTTCAATGAGACGAATAAGACCCGGTTCTATCTCAGGTCTCGACGAAAGTATGTATAAGCCGACTTCAATGGCGCCCAACTGAGAAGTTCTGTCTCCATGCTTATCCAATAAGTCAAAGACTCGTAGAAAGTCCTCACTATCCATATGATCAATATTGATTTCAGCCGTTATTGAAGAATGTGATGACAGTAAGAGGCTTAGAAGAAAACCATCATATGGTCGCCACGTGGATAGTTGAGCAAAAAGCGTTCTGCCGCTACTGGCAGCATAATCGCCTATGGAAGTGCTCCCGCTATATACGCCAACCAGTCTTTCATAATATCTACGTGAAGTAGGAACCAGAGAGGATATGCCAATCTGTCCATCTTGAACCTGTCTTAGTATGGACTGCGCCTTTGCGATCGGCGTATCGCGAAGCTCTCTGTGAAACGAATCAATCTCGTCATCTTCGAGAGAACGTTCTGCAAGAACATTGCGCCATGCTTCTTGAGAACTGCTGGGCAAATTGACGTCAGATGTTACTTTTTCAAGAAAACGTAAACGTGTGGTGCTATCGGGTGAAAGAGCAGCAAAGTAAGGTAGTACGAAGCGCTGCTTACCTCGAGAAAGGACAAATTTAGGTAGCTCTTCTTCCGCGCTGATGTTCTTTAGCTTCCACTTCTGACCATCTGTGTCAGTCACAGCCTTTACCAACTTGCCTGTAAGAACCTTACGAACAGCTTCGAACAGAATGGAGCGTTGAACAGAAACACCAGATACACCAAAGGAAAGAACGGGTTTCACCTCAAAATCATACTCCTTCCGAAAATCTGATTCCTCAAGCAAGGTCTTGCGTATCAGCGGAGGTGCAAACTCTAGAGCTGCCTGCGCCAGTGCGGTCCTGACATATGGTTCATTCATCATGTCGCTCCATTTTTGGTCAGGTCCATATCAGCTATTCTCGCAATCTGTCTTCTTTGGCAATCGACAATCCAGGAATACAGATCGGGTTCTTGTTCTTTGAGGGGAGCCAATATCCTATCCTCGATCCAATTCCAGTATTCGTTCTTGACGTCCTGTGACACATCGACCGGGGGTGTAAGCACCATCAGGATATGTGTTCTCCGTACATTCTTGACAATGCTATCTCCATTCTCAGCGCTTATGTTGTGAGCCCAGCCTCGGATGTCAATCTGACTTATTATCCAGTCGGAACGAGTCCGAAGGCTAGAATAGTCAGCGTCAGATCTCCACAAGCCCTTTAGCACTCGAATGAAGACTTTATGCAATGTATCTAGCCATAGTGCTTCTTTCGGAAGCTGAAGCCAAGTGCTCATACGAACTTGAAGGATATTCTCCCGAATAGCCTTCAGTTCAGCTGTTTCGATAACCTTATTGTCATTGATAGTAGAAGCGTTAAGATGACATGCGAGTTCGTCGTCGTCTACAGGTACAAAGAAATAACCGGCGCGACGAAGCTGAGTCCTATACTCAAATAGGTCTTCATCCGTGATAGAACCGGTGGAGAGCAGCGCTTCTAGAAGTTCCAGAGTTGTATAAATGGGTGCTTGAGCATTGCCATTCTTGATATTGACATGCTGATTAAGGAACCTATCGTCTGAAATAATTGCGTCACAATTGTTTGCTAGAGACATTACGCCATAAGTTGGATGTTCGGATATTGATCTCTCCTCAGGTTGATCAACTCGGGTTCGTTTTCCAATCTTTATTCTTCCTGACTCTATTCGTGAATTGATAGCATATCGTATATGCTCTATGGCATCGTTGACCTTGCCGGAAACACTTTCATAAGAAAGTAGTTCATTAGTTTCAGACACCTCACTAGGTGCTGCAATCGATTTAAAGCCTGCGGTTTGTAGTTTTTCCAATATCCCAAGATGAAGAAAATAGGTTATAGTGATTTTATCCAAATATAGTATTGCTCCATCAACAATCTCCGGCTGATTCGGCCACGGCTTCTCGTGGAGTTGCAAATAGGTGCATGCTTTCTTTTGTTCCTCTGCCGTGATCTGTCCCTTTTGCCGCAAGTTCTCTACAATGGATTGGCAACTACTCAGCACGGCCCCGTGCACTGTCAGGTCAGCTTCTTCCTGCATTAAAGAGGAGAGCCGATGAACCGGAGATGATCGAATAACGATGCGCTGAGTATCGTCATCGTCTCTCACTTTTTCCGCTTCTGCTACCAACAACGCCAATTCCTCGCCAACCTGAGCGGAGAGATAACTGTCTGGAACAGTGGTCGGTATGAGTTTCTCCAGAACGTCTGTTGAAAGCATATTACGAACCTGATGCGCGTCCCTAATCCGACTAGGCTGATGAAATGTAACTTTTTGTTTCTCTTCAAAAAGCCATGTAAGCGTTGAATGCGGCAAATGGATCGTATAGAAAGCATCCAATGCTTTATCAAGTAGATTCAGCCAGCTCAAGGTGAGCAATACGGTGGCATCTATTCCAACTGCTCCGTCGGTATTGAACGGTGTCAGCTGTCGTTTTCCACTATATGCGGGAATAGCACCTCTCCGACGTGGATCGTTCTCCGACAAATTTGTCAGAGCAGGGAAAAGCATCAAATCGATAAGAGATTTGTTGAGGGACTGAGCTGCAAGATAAATCGGAATGTCGCCACTACTTAGTAGTTGCCATGTTTCAGACTCTCGACGATCCCAATCAGGCTTCCGATCAAGGATATCCTTCAGCGTCATCCTCTGGATTGGGCCATCATCGCCAGAGAGAGAGCTGGCTTCGTGAAGCCACTGCAAGACTTCTGCGTCGTCCTCAAAACCGGCGTTCGAAGCCAAAAAGTAGGCGGTCGCTAATACATTGGCATCATCATTTCCCTTACGTGCCGCTGCAAATAACAGCTCTTTTGCATGAGGCGAGCCTAAATGAAGGGCCAGTTTAGCTGCGCCTATTAAATCCTGAGCACTTCTTCTATCCTTTTCCAAGCATTCGTTAGCTACAAATGCAAGAAGGGAGTTCCAATCACCCAAAGATATTCCAAGTTTGATCTGTAGAGCTCGATAGTTCACATTATCCCGATCATCACCCAGCTTCGCCAATTCGGAACGAGCCTCCAGCAGCATACCCTCATGGTACAAAGACCAGCAATAAAGCATTTGCATGTTCTTGGATTGCGCTAAGAGAGCTCCGTTTGTTTTCAGAAACTCGATGAGTTGTTCATTCTTCTGAGTATTCCTTAAAGAGACCGCCAATCGCTCCGCATCGCACAACGAGCGGGTTCTTTCGTATAGAATCTCGCCATATTCGCAAAGACCATCCCAATCATGCCTGGTTTCAAGTTCGTTAACGATGCTCACCAGATCATCCAGGGAATCTGTCTTCTTGAACTGCTTCTTGCGAACCTCAATCGGATCAGTTCCTTCTGCTTCGTTGATTATTCCCCGAAGGCGGCTTTCCTCCGCTTCAGAAAGTCCCTCTTCTAGAAGTGTGTCCAGACACTCATTTGCTCTCTTAGGCAACCCAGCTCTTGAGAGCATCTCAATCTGTAGAAACTGCATCGTCTTCTTGTCAATGGAGTGAGCAAGCTCGTCGTAATGCCGAGTGACATAGCTCGCAACATCCTCCGGATTTTTCTGCGTGAAGGCAAGAGCATAGCGGGCAATCGCGGCATCGTGTGTGATTGCGCCGTGAAGGGCTATTTGTCGTTCGATCTCTCGTTCGATTGCCCCCAGATCCAACTGGATTCCGAATTGAAGGCCAAGGTGAACAAGGCGAAGAGCAGACTTGGGATCACGAAGCTTGGCTTCTAACCGCTCCATCCCATTGTCGGATTCATCGGGGTCCCTAAGCTCAAGCCAAAGGGCGTACTCATCGTCTATTGTTGCTGCACGAGGGCAATTTAGCTGACAAGCAGCCTTCGCAGCCGCGATAAAGTGGTGGTGTGCTATCCTTAAGGCTTCAATCGCAGCCGTGTCAGCAGCAAGTGGAAAGCTCGCTGCTTCGAACGGTAGTTGGTTGACAACAACGGCGCGAAGCTCGTTAGGTACTGCACTAAGAAGATGGGTTATTGCCACCATATGATTGAGGACCGGTACTTCACGTAGATCATTGCTAGTCAGCATATCAACGCATATCTGTGCATCTTCCCAATGAGCGAGTTCAAGCTGACGTGTCAAAAATATCAATTTGCCGTCAGGGTCGAGGTCCTTAGTATGGATGTTGGCGGTCTTAAGCCATTCAACAGCTTCCTGTGAACCATCATGATGTGCAACGACCATAAGGGCAGCAGATCGAGATATCGGCGAATCGATGTCAGCCAGAGCACTCAGAGCAGCTTTCTTTTTACCCTTCTGTGAAGAGATAAAGGCGTGTGCGATTTTGATTTCGTGGCTAGTTCCTAAGCTTGTCGCGAGCTTAAGGTACTTTTCTGCATTGCTTAATTCTTCGGTAGGTGACAGGAAACGTGCGCACCAAGCCAATGCTCGGCTCCTAACAGCATCAGAACCACCAGAGAGTTCTCCCTCTACAAGCCTTCTTGCGAGCTGCAGCGAAGAGCGAACCGTGTCAAACTCTACGTAGAATCGGGATTTGCGGAGTATGTTGATCTCATCCTCTATTTTCTGATCGACAAGTGCCGTTGGAAAATACGGATGAGAGAAAACATCCAGTTGAACATTATCTAAGTCTGCTGAGAAGCGTTTTTGGCTCTTCGATTCATGTGTCTGTTTCCACTCTTTTAGCATATCGGCTGGATAGGTTTCATGCTGACCGTCAATGATGACATGATGAGTCGGACAAAACAAAATCAGGTTATCGGGAGCATTGAGTTCCTTCTCGGTTAGCCCCACTTTACCTCTCGGTCCTTTTTTATTTAGAGCATATATGTGACATATTTGATTAAGGACTAAAGCATCGGATTTATCGGTTGGAGCTACAATAACTGGATTCATGCAGTCTGGATGTGCACATTGATTTCCGCTAAAAGCGAACAATATCTTTAATGTTCTCTGTGTGTATTTCCTTTTAAGTTTAGTCACGTTCAATCAACAGCAAACTGGATTTCTTGACATTCTGAAGTTTTCTCCAAACCCAAACCGCGCTCACATATTACCTGTTTTCGTCAATTTCTATACTTTAGTTAATAATACCTCCCGTAACTCTGCCAGGTCAACGAAACGGATGCTTGATAATCGTCAAAAGCCTCGAAGAAGCGTACACCCCTTCCCCTGAAGTTTGATCAGTTAAGAAATCCAGCCAGAGAACGTAGTCCGTGTCGGGCTCACAGATATACTTCAACGTCTCGGGAGAGGTTCGGGATATTTCTATAGCTCCAGGTGCTCCAAGATGCCTTTGGAAATACAGACCCGGAGCGACTTAAGAAGCAAGCATGTTTCGAATGGGATGATCGAAAAAAACCGACATGCAAAAATGCAGCTTGCATGAATGATCCATAATTCGGCCTGCACAAATTCGGAAAAAATCGAGTGCGAGACATGAGTCGGCGGCGGCGAAGAGGTGGCCGCAGGCCACAACTCCTGCGGAGTTCCTGGACAATGTCCAGGGACGGAGCAGCCGGAGGACGCCCCGCGCTGAACTCCATCATGGTAATGATACTCGCGCGGTGGGTGGGGCGACCGACAGAACCGGAGCGGAGCGGAGGCGGAGAGCAGCGCACCACAGTCGGCAGAACCTCAGCGGTGCGCTGCGGTCGATCTTTTATCGAAATCTCCTGAAAATCACTCATTCTGACGATATTCCGGTACAAAGAAGGTTATCACCCGGTTCAAAATTCTCCGACAGTTTCAAGTGCTTAAGGATTAACTACCATTATAAATATTAATATGAATATATTAGTTAAGTAACTTATGCCCGGCGTGGCGGAGAGGGAGGGATTTGAACCCTCGGAGACGTGAATCTCATACGCTTAGCAGGCGTACGCCTTAAGCCATACTCGGCCACCTCTCCGCGTTTTGAGCGGGT
>JABCTJ010000068.1 GCA_018238375.1 Candidatus Thorarchaeota archaeon | reverse complement strand
GTTTCCTTTCTTACCGTACCAATTACTGCGATACAGGGAGTGTAAAGCAAGACAAACACCATGAGCGCGAGTGCCGAAACTGGGGTGATGCTTGCAGCCAAAGCCCCAGCTAATGCAGCCTCTCCTTGAACTGCGTAGATGATACCAATTGCTTCGACGACTACTTCCTTCGCCAGCAAGCCGAAGACCAGAGCGGCGACAATCTGCCAGTTGAAGCCTAGCGGTGCAAAAATTGGCTCAAAGAGGTGCCCGATTATACTAACAAAGGACTCCTCAACAGGCACACCAAATCCGCCTGGACCAGTGTTCGATATGAACCACAGGATAATGGCCCCTAACAGAAGATATGTTCCTGCTTTCTTCAGGAAGAGCGATGCTCTCTCCCACATATGAATGACGGAGCCGTGAAACGTTGGGATTTGGTACATCGGGAGTTCCATGAGCAATGGTGTAGCTTCCTCCTTGAAGATGGTCTTCTTGAAGACCAATGCCATTGTGACTGCCATTACAATCCCCAAGATGTACAGCAGGAAGACAATGGTCCCTGCGATATCCGGAAAGAAGACTCCTGCAATCAATACATAGACTGGCAATCTTGCGGCACATGACATAAGTGGGCTCACTAGGATTGTGGTCAATCGATTTGATTCGCCGTCCACTGTCCTTGCTGCCATGATGGCTGGCACAGTACATCCAAATCCCAGCAGAAGTGGAATGAATGATCTGCCCTGTAAGCCCATTCTGACCATGATGCGGTCCATAACGAATGCGGCTCTCGTGAGATACCCACTGTCTTCGAGGACTGAGATTGCAAAGTACATGAACATTATCGGTGGCACGAATACAAGTATGAACCCGACTCCCCCAATTACTCCATCTGTAAGCAAGGATGCAAGCCATGGGATTGGAATCTGAGATGTATAGCTGCCTAACCATTCAAAGATAGCCTCGATAATCGCCATAAAGACCGCTGATGCCTGAAATGTGAAATTGAACATGGACCAGACTATCACCAGAAATATGGGTAGTCCGAGGTATCGATTGAGGAACACCTTATCCAACGAGTCACTCCATCTCCATTTTGCATCACCCGGCTCATAGACGTCGCACAGAATCTCGCCAATTATTGAATATCTTTCGTTAGCTAGTACAATCTGAGGGTCCACTCCTTCTTCGACATCGAGGATTTCGTTTGACACTTTCATAAGGTCACCTCCAGAAGGGCTTCCTTGAGTTCTTGATTCTCAATGAGTGATAAGATATCGGGATCCCGTTCGAGGATTCTTAGCGCAAGATAGCGAGGCGGGAAGCGTTCCATTAGCTCTGGTTCGCTGTCAAGAATCATGACTATCTGCTTCAAGCGCTTCTCGATTCTGCCGCTGTACTTGATTACGGGGGGCCGGAGACGTTCATATTGACCGTGATGATGGAGCTTCGGATGGTAGTGCAAGTGGTTCTTCTTGGGTTCTTCGCCCGGCTTGTGTTGCTCTCCCGTAGCATTGGCGGCACCAGCCAACTTCGCTGCAACGTGGTTGGGAGCAGCTCTAAGAATGGCTTCTTTCAGCTCATCCATGCCTTCCTTCTTCGTTGCGGTGGTCACAACGATTGGCACGCCTAGACGCTCGGAAAGCCTTTCGATGTCAATCTTATCTCCACGATCTTTGACCACATCATACATGTTTAAGACAATAACGAGGTTCACTTGGAGCTCAATAAGTAGAAGTGCAAGGTAGAGGTTTCTCTCCAGTTGTGAAGCGTTTAGAATGTCCACGACTACATCAGGTCGGTTGTCTATCAAGTAATCTCGAGCTACTTCCTCATCTTCCGAACGGGCACTAAGGCTGTAGACTCCAGGGAGGTCAATGACTTCGAAATCTTGATCCTTGTAAGTGAAGTATCCCTCCTTCATTTCAACAGTCTTACCGGGCCAGTTGCCAATATGCTGCTTAAGACCAGTGAGGTTGTTGAATACAACGCTCTTGCCGACGTTTGGATTCCCGATTAGGGCGACACTAATCCTCATAGTTTCTCTAAACCTCCTCAACAAGGATTCTGACAGCGAGCTGATGACCGAGAGCTATTCTTGTTCCCCGTACTTCAACCAATACAGGACCTCTGCCTCCTCCATGAACCAATAGAAATGTGCAGCCCCTTGTGAGACCTAGGTCCATAATGCGTCTCACCATCTCTCGGTGGCGATGCCCTATCAACCCTCTGCGACGACTACCGTGTCCTGCTCCTCGCCTTCCATGACCTGCCATGCGTCGTCGAAATCTTGGTCCCCGCTCGACCACGTCAACTAGTCTGCACATTGTTCCATCCCTTACTGTTGTCAGTGGTTTGGCTTCGATGTTTGTCACTGGTGTTCTGTCGTCCGCGGCCATGTTGGTAATACCTCTCTGCATTATGATTTGCCCGCACAGCATTGGAAAAAGTTAGACTCGTCTAACTTATGAAAAAGTTAGACTTGTCTAAGATATAAATGTTTTCAAGGTGGCAGGAGGCTTCGAAAAACGAAATTCTAAAAAGGTAACAATGTTCATTCATGCTCAATACACGATTCAAGGCTTGTACTTTAAAGGGAATGCGCTGGGGAGCAGAGAGAATTTGACTGCATCTGAATTCAATGCTGCCAAACTGATAATGGGCATTAGGGACCGAATCATCAAGATACGGATGGTAGCTATAGAGGATGATCAGTACTTTGATGACGGTGAAGCCATCGGAATCATCTTTCATGAGAGCTACTATATCAAGCAGAAGCTAAAACGATTAGACCGGTGGGCTCGAAAACCAAG
>JABCTJ010000058.1 GCA_018238375.1 Candidatus Thorarchaeota archaeon | reverse complement strand
AAGGAACTAGGTTCGGGAGCCATAGTTGAAACTAAACCGGTTCGGAAGGCAGCTGACTGGAACCCTGTGTACAGGGGCGCAATCATTGCTGAGAGAATACGGGACCTGAAGACATTCATTAACGCCCTACCAGAGAGAGAACGTCCATTGTCTACCGAATCGATGGATGATTTCGTTAAGAGGTTATCAGAACAAGAGAGCGCAGACACTCAGGTAAAGGAGGTGACCTGATGAAGGGCACAATAATAATCAACGAACAAGTAGTTCCAAATGTAAGGCGCCTTGTACTTGAAGCGCCAGCCATCGCTCGTCGTGCAAAGCCTGGGCAATTTGTGATTCTGATTCCAGATGCAGAGGGTGAGAGAATTCCCTTCACACTCTCCGATTGGGACTCTTCAGAAGGAACAATCACGATATTCTACTTGGAAGCTGGCGTCTCAACCATGAAACTCACTCGCTTGAAGCTGGGTGAAGCCGTCTACACACTCGTAGGACCTCTAGGCAAACCCACAGAGATTGAGAGGTTTGGAACTGTTCTACTCGGGGGTGGATGCTACGGTCTTGGAGGAATCTACCCACTGGCTAGGGCTTTCAAGGAAAAGGGGAACAAAGTCATTGCGCTCCTAGAGGCTCGTACATCCTACCTCATCTACAACGAGGACAAGATTAGAGAGGTTGCAGACGAAGTCATCATCGCCACTGCGGATGGCTCTCGGGGAGTACGAGGCCATGTTTGGGAGGCCATAAAGATCTTGGAGGAAAGGGGCGAAAAGATTGACCATGCACACTTCGTTGGGTGCACGTACATGATGATGACCTCCTCAAGAGCGACAGAGCCTGCAGGTATCCCCACGATTGTCAGCCTCAATTCACTCATGGTCGATGGCACTGGGATGTGTGGATGTTGTAGAGTCCTTGTGGGAGGCGAAACCAAATTTTCCTGCGTTGACGGACCTGACTTCGACGGGCATCTAGTAGACTGGGATAATGTATTCGCTAGAGCGGGTGCTTACGTTGGTGAAGAGAACTTGGCATATCAGTTCCACCAAAGCAGAGATGACGGAGCAATCAAAGACGACGGATGCAAGAATTGCGGCAAGGAGGCGGTCTGATGGGCGGCAAGACTCTAACAGCAAAAGAGAGGATGGCAATCCCCAGAGCGAAGATGCCAGAGCAGAACCCTGCTGCACGTGCAGCCAATTTCGAAGAAGTTCCATTCGGATTGACACCTGAGCAGGCCATGCTGGAAGCTCAGAGATGTATAAGTTGCAGGAATATGCCATGCGTTGCCGGATGTCCCGTTGGCGTCCACATTCCTGAGTTCATCGCGCTTGTAGCTGAAGGTAAATTTGCAGAAGCCGCTAGGGAGATTAAGGAAACCAATGTTCTTCCTGCAGTCTGCGGTCGTGTCTGTCCACAGGAGATTCAATGCGAGGGAGCTTGTACATTGTGGAAGCGCTTCGGAGGGGTTTCTATTGGTGCTCTCGAACGATTCGTTGCAGATTATGAGAGAAATAATAACCTAGTCAAGCTGCCAAAGAAAGACCCATCCACCGGCAAGAAGGTAGCAGTGATAGGGTCAGGGCCATCAGGACTTACCGTCGCAGGAGACCTCATTCTCAAGGGGCACGAGGTCACAGTCTATGAAGCACTGCATGAAGCTGGGGGCGTCCTCATATACGGCATTCCAGAATTCAGGCTTCCGAAAGAGATAGTGAAGGCTGAAGTTGGCTACATGGAGAACCTAGGTGTCAAGTTCGTGATGAACGTTGTTGTAGGACTGACTATGACCATCGACGAATTGTTTGATGAACTCGGGTATGATGCCGTCTACATCGGTGTTGGCGCGGGCCTTCCAAGATTCATGCGAATCGATGGCGAAGATATGAATGGCGTCTTCTCAGCCAACGAGTATCTCACTAGATCGAACCTAATGAAGGGGTATCTATTCCCCGAGTACGATTCACCACTTCCGCCAGGCAGGCGCGTTTGCGTCGTCGGCGGAGGAAATGTAGCAATGGACTCTGCACGAACAGCTAAACGCCTAGGTGCGGATGTCACCATAGTCTATCGTCGTGCCAGAGAACAACTACCTGCAAGAAGTGAGGAAGTTCACCACGCTGAAGAAGAGGGTATTGAATTCAAGCTGCTCTCAAACCCGGTCAAGCTCTTCGGAGAGAATGGCAGAGTTACTGGTATGGAGTGCATTCGAATGGAACTTGGAGAACCCGACGACAGTGGTCGCAGGCGGCCAATACCGATAGAGGGTGCTTTCTTCAAGATAGAGTGTGACCAAGTAATAATGGCCATTGGTTCGGGAGCCAATCCAATCCTAACGAAGACCATGAAAGACCTAGAACTCAACCGATGGGGATACATCGAGGTAGACAAGAATAACCGCACCAATGTACCCATGGTCTGGGCAGGCGGCGATATAGTAACAGGAGCAGCAACAGTGATCTTGGCTATGGGTGCTGGTCGAATCGCGGCCAACTCAATGCATGCAGAACTCATGGGATTGCCGCAACCGGGGACTGAGGAGTCGTAGAGAACTGAATCATGCACCGTAGTTGTGGCCATTAGTATGTCTTGCACGTACCGGGTCTGAAATTGGGTGACACAATTGTCGTGTCATGTCGCTAGTTTTATCAACGCATAGGAGTTCCCCCACTCGGTCGTACATATGTCACATCGACGCGGTCTAAGATTTGCAAAGACAACTTGCCCGATATGTGGGAGCAAGGAAGTCGCCAGGGATGATTCCAAGGGCGATCTTCTCTGCACCAACTGTGGTCATATAATGACTCGAAGGGAAACCAGAGCAGTTGGCAAATACGAAGTTGCCCAGCACTTGAAACGAAATGGAAAGATGACCTTCCCGATGTTGAGGGAGGTCACCGGTGCCTCTGATGACAAACTCTTCGGTGTGATTCAGAACATGGAAAACATGGGCTTGATCCAGGACATAGGTGGCAAGTACACGCTGACCAAGCGCGGTCAACGCTGGTACAGGCAGAGACTCGGGCAGGAATGGGGCTACTAGTGTCCTTTGGGATACTGCCTCGCGCTGTTAGTTGACACGCCGTTAGCGAGATTGATGTCGTAAGGTATGTTCCTTTGCGTGCACCTATCTCAACCGTTCATTGTAGATTGGACTAATGATATGCTACTTTACTACTTAGTTTGTAGCAGGGAACCCACAAGGCACTCGAAGAGGGCGTGTCTGGCTCACCTCCGA
>JABCTJ010000043.1 GCA_018238375.1 Candidatus Thorarchaeota archaeon | reverse complement strand
CGTTTGAAACAGCAATCGCAAGGTCCTGTGTCTTGTACGGACCCATTCCTCCCTGCAGTATGGGGTGCTTGATTCCAATTAGGTCACACAGTTCGGTATGGATGACACTCATAGTCTACCGGGATCTATCCGTCCGATTTAAGTATGCCACAAATCGGCTACTCATCAAGGAACTTCGTCGGTACGCTTGCTGCGGTTGACACAAGCTCGGCAGCGGCTTTTGTGTAGCGCATGATCTTGCCCATGTTGTCGCCTTTGCCAAGACTGAACTTACGTGACATTAGTCCCTTTATCGGGTCTATCTCTCCCGCGAATAACTTCTTCCAGTTTGCATAAGTTCCCGAATAGGTATACTCCGCCTTATCGTCATCCTTGGCCATTCTGGCCTCTCTGCAGTCGCCGTGCCAGAGGTCTATGTAGAGTTTCATAGGCTCTTTGACAATATCCCCGTCAGGATTGACCTGAAAAACAAAATCACCTTCCCAGTCGCTCGCAGCATCCTTGTACGCGGCATTTGCATTGAGCAGTTCCCAGTACTTGGCTACCCACTCTTCAGAGGGGAACAAAAGCTTCTCTTTATTCATCGGAGTAATCTCCATTGTCTACTGTTGACTGTCAATTGAGAATCGAGAGAAAAGCCTTCTGGCTCATGTGTATCATTCATCAGGGAACCTTGTAGACACTCTTGTTGCTGTCGCCACAAGCTCTTGGGCGGCACCAATGTAGCGCATTACTGTCGTCATGCTTCCTTTGATCTTGAACTTGCGTGAAACTAATGCCTTGATGGGGCCGATGTCTCGATTGAGGAGTTTCCTCCAATTTTCGAGAGTTCCTGAGTAAATGTACTGAGCGGTTTCCCCGGGTGCAGCAGGATGAATTGCTCTGCACTTTCCATGCCATAAATCAACATACGCTCTAATTGGCTCTGTTACCGTCTTGCCATCTGAATCAATCTGGAAGATGAAATCACCTTCCCAGCCTTTCGCCGCCTCTTCGTACTCCTGGCTACTGTTGAGGAGTTCCATGAATCTCTTCAGCCAATCCTCGGACAGGAATAGCAGCTTATTCTCGTTCATGACGCTCTCACAGCAGTGTCCTAGTCAGCATTAGTTTTTTGGTTTCGAAACAACTCGCTTGCTTTATGGGGGCATGCAACAGCTGCCAAGAACCTGGACAATCTTAGATGTCTTGTAGGTGTTTATAACATACTGCTCAAGATTGAGTTGTGTGGACGTTCAATGCTGATTGCTAGGGCGTGCACGTAATCATGTCGCCGCCAGTTGGACGGAGACTGAAAACGCCTGTGGAGAGGACGTGAGACTTGTCGCAGATTCAGTAGGATCTGCAGAGCAGACCTCAATGAATCAGGAACCGAACATCAGTCAAGGACATTGTTGTCCACGATTGTGCAAGTTTCGGGCAACGGCACCCATAGAGGAAGATTGAGGGCATCTGCAAGCTTAGCTTGCTCTTCATTTCGTCCAACTCCGTTCAACCGATGTGCGTCGCTTCCGAGTGTGAAAAGGCATCCCTGGTCCCTAGCGGTCTCGAAGAATTCAAGGTTGTTCGGTGGGTACCTCAAATTCAGTTCCACTGCAATATCATTTTCTGCCAATGCAGACGCAACGATTTCACCATCAGCTTGTTTGTATGTGGATAGGTAGCCATCAAAGTGACCTAGTATATGCATCACCCCTCGTTTGGATGCCCCAATCACAGCGGACGCCCATCTGGATGAGTCACTGCCCCAGTGTACGGAACCTATGACAAGGTCAAACTGTTCGTGGCCTCCCGCGACCTGAGAGAATGTCCCATCTGGCATGATATCTATCTCTGCACCATCGAGAACTCTGATCCTCGGGAAGTCCGCTCTAGCTACATCGATTGCTTCTCTGCGTTCGCGGATGAGTCCAATTCCCCCCTGATTGGACCCTATACACGGCCAAAAGTGATCACAAATCGCGACAACTTCAAGCCTCAACTGCATTGCGCGTTCAACAATTGCTCCGATTGTTTCCGCGCCGTCTGAGAAGCGGGAGTGAGTGTGGAGGTCTGATTTCCGAGGATTCATTGGACTCACAGGGCCCAACTACTCCAGGAGCTTCTTTCCGAGGTCGCGGCCGAAATCCCGGGCTGTTAGTGCTTCAGCCTCATGAAGAGGTCCCTTCATTTCCATAACCTCAGCGGATAGTCCCTCTGAGACCAAGGTTATGCCCGGTACCTTGTTTCTCACTACAGCTTTCATGCTCTCGATGGCCTTCCCATTGTGAGTACCCATGTATGTTTCAAAGAGGGCTCCAGTCTTCCTTTTTATGCCCGCCTTGCCAACTTTCTTTATGAACCCCCGAATTCCTCGAGTTGCTCTGTTCATGTGGACGGGACAGCCAAACAGAATCGCGTCGAATTTCGTCACTTCAGCTGGGTCAAGGTCCTTTGGTTTGCTGAGCGTGCAACTAATCTTTCCGGCTTCCTCCATCCCAGCGGCAATCTCCTGAGCCACCTGCTCTGTATTGCCATATTTGCTTTCGTAGATGATAATGGCTGTCTTCAAAAATGCACCTACTGCATTTATGCTCTCTGTGGAATTAAACCTACCTAAATGCACAATGCGATTTCCTCCATTCGCATGTCTTATTATGAAATGTTCGTTACTTATAGTGGAGGAATTGGCATGTCACGACCCATTGATGCTACGATTATCGAGGTTGAGCTACCAGACGAAGTGTGGAACCGAAACGGCTACATCGTAGTAGAGCTCGTTACTGGCGAGCGCCTAAGAATGCGATATGGTCCTGATGCAAAAGGAGCCCTGCCCAAATTAGGACAAAAAATCGCGTTACGCTACGATGACGTCATGACACTCCAACGGGCACAACCACAGCCGCAATTTCCCGCCAAGACGTGGGATAATGAGGACCGTTGCCCGAAACTTGTACAATCCTAGACATCAAGGTCATTGACTGATGTTCGGTTCCTGATTCTTTGAGGTCTGCTCTGAAGATCCTACTGGATCTGCCACTAGTCTCACGTCCTCTCCACGGGCATTTTACGTCCCCGGCCAACTGACGGTGACGGTAGAGTCATCCTTGGACTTGGTTCTCGTCCTGGACTGACACTACATGTAC
>JABCTJ010000004.1 GCA_018238375.1 Candidatus Thorarchaeota archaeon | reverse complement strand
GCGGAGTTAAGACCATCTACATCCTTATCATGTGAAATTGAGAGAAGTGAACCGATCTTCTTCTTGGTCACGCTCTTTTCAGTCATCTTCTATCCAGCCTCGGAACTCCTGTTCTCTTTTCACTCTTCCTTTTCTGAAGCTTTTCGGATGATTCGAAAGTGTTTTGAGTTCGACCATAGTCTAAGGGGAAAGCGTGACCCCCATGGCAAAATCCAATTTTTACGGTATGATAATGAGTGGCAACGAAGCCATTGCCAGGGGTGCCCTAGAGGCGGGGATAGGATTCTGCTCTTCGTATCCGGGAACTCCTTCTACCGGGATAACTTCGACACTGATGAAGGATGCCACTGAACATGACATCTATGTTGAATGGAGCGTTAATGAGAAGGTTGCACTTGAGGCTGCAGCCGGTGCCAGTTGGGCAGGCATTCCTGCAATCTGCCCAATGAAATCACTGGGCCTCAATGTGGCTGCAGATTTCTTGCTCAACCTAAACCTCTCAGGGATTGGCAAGGGAGGTCTTGTCGTGGTCGTGTGTGATGACCCTCGAGGACACAGCTCAAGCAATGAGCAGGACTCACGATTCTACGCGAAAGCTGCCTACTTGCCTCTACTGGAGCCTTCCACCTGTCAACAAGCGAAAGACATCATTCCCTACGCATTTGAATTATCAACAAGATTCGAGATTCCGGTCATCGTTAGAAGTACCACTCGACTATGTCATTCGAGAGCGACTGTCAAGCTGGGAGAGATTCCCAAGAGGAAATGGAGAGTCACGGACAGTCTGCCAGAGAGGCTGTACAATGTGCCAAACCCGCATTTGCGACATCGCGACCTTCTGGAGAAGTTGGAGCTTGTTTCAAAGGAGTTCGAGAATTGCGAGTGGAACAACTTGGACAGTCGCGACAAGACTGAGCTCCTGACCATTTCGACAGGGGTTTGCCACAGATATGTAGAGGAAGCAGTGGAACTTCTAGAGGATAACAAAGTGGGATGCATGAGCCTTGTCACAACTCACCCTCTACCAAAGGAGTTTCTGCTGAATGCGATGAAGGGTATTGAGAGAGTTTTATTTGTTGAGGAGATTGATCCGTTTGTTGAGGATGATGTTCGATCGCTGGCTGCTAATCATCCCGTTGGGGAGATGCCTCAGTTCCACGGGAAGCGAACGGGAAACGTCCCGGCATTTGGGGAGATGAATGCGGATATCTTGTCGGAATCAATCGCCAGAATTCAAGGTGTTAGCTATGAGTCACTTGACGCCGAGACCCTCGCGGCTGTTGAAAAGGCTCGTGAACTGCTTTTTTCCAGGTCGCTTACGTTCTGCGCAGGATGTACCCACCGTAACGTCTACTATGCAATCCGCAAAGTCCGCAAGAGATTGAAAGGCAAGCTGGTGGTCGCAGGGGACATTGGTTGTTACTCACTCGGAGTGTTCTATGACAAATCTATGAACACCATGCAGGCAATGGGTTCCGGAATAGG
Source organism: Candidatus Thorarchaeota archaeon (assembly GCA_018238375.1). Taxonomy (GTDB): domain Archaea; phylum Asgardarchaeota; class Thorarchaeia; order Thorarchaeales; family Thorarchaeaceae; genus WTCK01. The sequence continues at coordinate 12,446 of JABCTJ010000004.1, read as the reverse complement.
AACTGCGTGCGGCTTGGGGCAGCTTGGTAGATTCGGGTTCGACTCCAAGGTCCTTGCTGTGGCTGGCGACTCGACATTCTTTCATGCGTGCATCCCGGCTCTGGTCAATGCCAAACACAAGAACGCAGACATCACATTCGTGATACTAGACAATGCCACGACCGCCATGACGGGTTTCCAGTCGCACCCGGGTTCAGGAAACCAGGCAAAGAACGAGAGTCATGTCAGCATCGAGAAGGTTGTAAACGCAATTGGAGCGGACTCTATCGTCACAAGTGACGCTTTCGATATTCCATCCATGGTGGAACTGCTACACAGGACAGTACTGAAGAAAGGGCTGCATGTAATCATACTAGCCAGCGTCTGCAGACTGGAGGAGCAGAAACGCATAGGAAACTACGATACCGAACCAGAGGTCTACATCGACCTTGAGGAGTGTTCTGGCGAGAAATGCCGAATTTGTGTGAATGATTTCGGCTGCACCGCAATAAGTTGGGAGTGTGAAGCGGGACATCCAGTCATACTAGAACACCTTTGTGTCCGATGTGGCGCTTGCATCGCAGTATGTCCTCATGGAGCCATCAAACAGAGGTGATATCGTTGAGTAATGCATACAATATTCTAGTCGCCGGTGTTGGAGGACAGGGAAACCTTGTATGTGGCCGGGCTCTAGCAAATGCATCATGTACTCAAGGAATGAAACCCGTGGTTGGGCAAATCTTTGGGGCCTCGCAAAGAGGCGGAAGTGTGTACACACATATTAGAATTGCAGACCACGACACTGGCCCGCTGATCCCACGAGGGCGGGTTGACATGCTGCTAGGTCTTGAACCCTTGGAAACCCTGCGTGCTGCCGTGGACTATGCAGGACCGCAAACAACTGTTGTTCTCAGCACGATGGAGGTCCGCACAACAGCGACGCGCTGTGAAGAAGACGGACACCCTAGTAGCGACGAGGTTGTCGATGCGCTTGCGACTATCTGTGCTAGGGTGTATCCTGTAGATGCGGGTGCTGCCCTGAGAGTAATCGGTACCGCACGAGCGTTGAATGCCTACATGCTAGGAGCTCTGGCAGCTCTGGGCAACACGCCCCTTCAAGCGGACAACATCAAGGCCAGCTTAGCAGCGATTATACCACTCACCGGTATGAACTTGGCTGCGTTTGGAGCTGGAGCACAGGACATTATGATTGTAACACCGGTCGGCCTAAATCTCTAGAACTGCGCCTGATTATTGTCAGACTGCGCCCGGGTTTCTCGCCACATAAGCTCAGCAATCACAATGAACATGTCTGATACTCCCAAACCCGTTTTCGCGCTGCTTTCCATGTAAACGAAACCCTGGTCTTCAGCCCACTTCTTAGCTTCATCTGATGGTATCGCACGGTCGGGGAGGTCAATCTTGTTGCCGATGCAGATTATGGGAATTCTCTGTCCAACCGATTCGTCCGCTTCCTCCACCCATTTTTGGAGCTCTACGAAGGACCTTCTTCTAGTTACGTCGAACACCAATATTAGCCCCGCCGCTCCGCTATAGTACATCTTCCGAACAGCCTTGAAGCGAGCTTGCCCTGCAACGTCCCAAGCTTGAAGTTTAATCCCAATTGCGAATTCAGATTCCGGCGGTGAGATGTGTGCGAGCTTGACAGCAAACTGACTCCCGATCGTAGTTTTGTAGTCTTTTTGGAACTGACCGGTAGTGTATCTTGTAACAAGCGCGGTCTTACCGACTGCTCCTTCGCCTGTTACCATTACCTTGAACAAGTAGCTATATGCATCCGAGGCCGCCCCGGGTCTTGGAGGCTTATGCTCTCTGGCTCGAATCTCTACCACAACGGCGCTCTCAACAGCAATAGCTGTGACTGGCGCAGTAGGTTCTGTTGTAGCCTGCTCCGCTTCTTCCATCAGCTTTGATACGTCATCCAACTCTGATAATCCTGAATCCTCTCCGAATAGTTTGTCCAAGAGGTCTTCCGCCGCTTTCAACTGAGCTTGGTCGCCAGCGGTCATTTCCGATTCAGCGGCAGCTTCGACGGGAGCAGTTTCGGAAACTGAAACCTCACCAAAGCCTGTGCCTGAGGGAGGTATGAATGGGGACGGCTCTTCGTATATCGTAGGCGCCTCCGCCGTAGTGGCAGGCATTGAAACGGGAGCGACTTCAGCAGGAGCTGAGGCAACCTGATCTTTCTCTACAAGAATCGCGGTTTCCGGCGTGGTGACCTGACGCACTTGACCTCCGTCGTCGGTCCACATGAGCACAATCGGACGAACAATAATTGTTCCCTCTGCCTTCGGTATTAGTTCAACATCTATGGCCTTGGTTTCGCCAGGCCCCAAGTCGAACTTGAGTTGCTGTGGATTGACCTCCATGTTGTCCTTCGGGAAGTGGTATATCTTCCCGGTGATCCCCATCACTGGCTGGTCCGTGATATTCGCAACAGTAACCTTACCACGCAGACGAGTACTGTCCTCAGAATCCTGAGAAACCTCGAAACTGGGGATTATCTGGTATAGCCCTTCAATGACCTTGAGAGGCCCTTCGGAAACCCCTACTAACACTTCTCGTCTATCGTCACCGCCAGCATCACCAACACTGATGGCGAGAATCTTGGCGCCAATATCGATGGTGGCGAGCTGTTTGAGCTCAGCCATGTAGAGGCTGTAAAATAAAATCTTGAAGTCAGAGGTAGCAATCACAATTTCATCCATGTGGTCAGCGTTCAATTCTGCTATTCGTACAGACAGGGCATTGATGTTCTCCAACTTCGTGAAGAGTTCAAGCTTGCTCTCCTCATTGCGGTAAATCCTAATAGAGCCGTCGTGAGTAACTACCCCAAGCTCCATTTTCCGGTCGCCGAGAATATCGCCTGCCGCGACTGAAATAACTGGACTAGGCAGTTCCAAGACCTCTATCTCTTCCAGCGCGCCCTCTCTAACCTTGAAGATACGCAGCGTCTTGTCGCGGTTTCCGGTAACTATCTCCTCAATCTCATCGCCAATGACATCGCAAGTGCCGATGGCAATGGGCATGTCATCTAGTTGATGACGAATGTACTCCGTCATGTTATTCTGAGTGTCCATCTTGAGAACCCGAAGAGTAGAATCGCTGCCTCCAACCATGATTTCGTTTTTGTTGTCCCCAGTGACATCCGTAACGCTGATTGTTGTAACGAAGCTCCCCACCGGATGCTCTGCAAGGAGTTCTAGCTGGCCACTTGGAGCGTACCTAAACACCTGAAGCGTACCGGTTTTACCTGGTATCTCACCGGCACTTACACTGCGTCCGACAATGATTTCCATCAGACCGTCATTATTGGCATCAGCAATGCGAATCGAAAGAATGCTGCCCTGCAGATCCTGCTGCGCCAAGAACTGTACTTCGGTCTTATTGCTGGCACTATACAGCTTGAGAACCCCGTCACGGCCACCCGTGCAGAGTTCTGAAAGTCCTGAGTTGGTTACATCGCCCACGGCAATGGCACTAGTACTCAGCTCATCGGGAATCTCAAAGAGTATGCGAGGGGCTGTCATGATTGGTCACCATTTATCTGAAGACTTGGTGCTCAGACACTAAGTTAGTCTAACATCTACAGTGGTCTTGGCATCTGAGTCACTATGTGGTGAGAGTGTTGCCTTTTTTACCTTTATTGGGTGCAGTCCCTTAATCTGAGTAATCCAGAGGGCACACTATTTAACCGGAAATGAGGCCTAGAAGGCCGGTGAAACCATAGTGCCCAAGCTCTCGGTGCGTCACGTATCAAAATCCTTTGATAACGGGGAACAAGATTCAACCTTGGTTCTGGACGACATCTCATTTGAGGTCAAGGATGGAGAATTTCTGGGTATCCTTGGACCTTCGGGGTGCGGCAAGACAACACTTCTCAAGATAATTGCAGGACTCATTGAACCCGATGCGGGTAAAATACTCATAGATGATGTTGAAGTGAAGATGGGCCACAGTCGTGTGGGTTGCATCTTCCAGCAGGAATCACTACTTCCTTGGCGCACAGTTCGTAAGAACATAGAGTTCGGACTCGAAATAAAGAGTGTATCAGAAGAGGAGATGAGAAGCCGTTCTGATGCGGTGATTGCACTGGTCGGGATGAAAGGCTATGAGGATCATCTACCTCATGAGATCTCCGGCGGCCAAGCGCGCAAGACTGAGATAGCCAGAAGCCTAATCACATCGCCAGATATCTTGGTCGCAGATGAGGGGTTCTCAAATCTTGATGCTCAAACCCGAAATCACCTGCAAGAAGAGTTTCTGAGAGTTTGGCAGGAAACCAGTTCAACCATCGTATTTGTTTCGCACAATGTAGATGAAGCAGTATTCATGTCCAACCGGATTCTGGTCATGAGTAACATCCCAGCGAAGATGCTTGTGGAATACGATATCAACATTTCCAGACCTCGCCGCCGAGCAACTAGCGAGTGCCTTGCATATCGGGCTCGGATTCTAGATATCCTTAAGATAGAGCAAGAGAAAGCTATGCTAATGCAGAGATCCTAAACAGAAATCTCCCTTCTCCATCTGAGTAGACGCTTTTCCATGAACATGAAGAAGTAACTGATGAGGAAACCAATGAGTCCTATCAATAACATACTCGCAATCATAGCACCTGACTGACCTGACTGCTGCATGATTAGTACGAGATATCCAAGTCCCGCATTGACATTGACCATCTCCGCAGCCACCAGACACATCCAACCGATGCCAAAACCAATGCGGAAGCCTACGAATATCTCTGGCGCAGCTGAGGGAATAATTATCTTGGTTAAGATTTCAGATTCTGTCGCACCAAAAGTTTCAGCCACATCCAAATGAACTGGGTTTGTGCGATTGACACCAGCTGTTGTGTTGATGAGAATCGGGAAGAAAGAGCCAATCCAGATTATGAAAATTCGAGCGAATAGAATGTCACGGAATAAAAGAAGCGATATAGGAATCCAAGCAATCGGAGGAATGGGACGCATCGCTTCAACAACTGGTCCAAAGACGGATTTGATGACCTTGTACCGACCAATGCTGATTCCTAGAGGAATCGCTGTTAGTGCAGCAACCAAGAATCCGAGAGTAACATGACCAAGACTTGTCAAGATGTGTTCTGTAAGGAGTTTCCCCTGACTGTCACCCTCGAATGCAAGCTTCAGGAATGATTCCACAATTCCTGATAGGGACGACACTGAGAGCTGTGCAATGACCTCCCAGAGGACAATCAAGATGATGACTGGAAGCAGGATCTTCAAGACCACATCTCTTGGGTCGAACTTTGCCATCCAGCTCTTCGATTGGACGGGTCGTGAGTCATCTTCACTACGAGGTTCATTAAGCGCCACAGTCATCTTGCTCTTGAAGACGACCCGCGGTGTTTCTTTTGTGTCTGCCGTTTATGACTCGACGAACGTTGCATTAACAAAGCCGTTCATGAAGCTGGTAACTTCGCTCAATTGAAGATCCACCTGCCCCTGGTCAATGAGGAACTCGAGATACATCGTTAGACCGGTCATGTTCAGATTATAGTCGAAGATGATTCGGTTGAATGCGTTCTCAACGGGACTCTGGTCCATCTCAAGCCAGTCAACCGCAATGGCAATAGCTCCTATTGGATTATCGACAATCCATTGCTCAGCTCGCTTGTGCACATTGATGACCTTCTGAACGACATCCGGATGAGCCTCCAAGAAGCTATTTGCAGAAGCAACAACACAACAGGGATGATTAGGCCAAATTTCACCCGAATTCATCAGAAGTACTGCTGCATCATTATATTCAGCCTTAGCACAGTAGGGCTCCCATGCTATGAATGCGGGAGCCTCCGTTGAAAGGGCACCTTCCATTTGTGGAGGTACAGTGAATACGGGAATGATATCGTCGTAAGTCATCCCTGCATTCTCCAAGGCAAGACGGAGAAGGAAGTTCTGAACTGTTGATACCCCAGGATGGTGTACACGTTTACCCGTTAGATTCGCAATGCTGGTTACGGCACCCGAGTCGTACTCCGACTTCTTCACCATGATGGCGGAACCTTCCAAGTTGACCGAAGCAAGTATTGTAATTAGGATGTCCATGTTGAGTCGCTTCGTCAATGCAGGTGCTGCGCCGAGATATCCCATGTCTATCTGGTCTGCAAGAAAACCGTCCATCTCAAAAGCCCCGTTGCCAAAAACAACGGTTTCGACTGTGATGTTCTCGTCATCAAAGTAGCCGTTCACTAAAGCTACTTGCAGAGCGAGTTGGTGCAGGTCTTGGTTCAGATACCCGATTCTGACGTCAGCTCGGGGGGTAATTGTAGACCAGTAGCCGTAAACAGCGAATGATGAGATTATTACCACAGCCACAACGATAGCAAGGGTCTTGGTTTTTACCATCGGTGAATCCTCCAAGAAATCAACGCTCAATGAGCATATGAGCATTGGGTTCTAGCTACGGAAGTCGCTCAAGTTATTAGTCCGGCTCTATTCAGTCGCAATCATGTCCCTTCGTGACCGAATCCCTGAGCAGCTCAATCTGAGAGAAGAAGTTGTTTCAATCGCAATGGAGGAAGATGTTGCGGTTTTTCCGACTAGCGAATACGTGCTACTTGAAATCTCACCCAAGGTTGGCAAGATTGACGTACGCAGGATAGCGGCCACCATACAAGACTTGGTAAGATCCGACAAACGGATGGTCGCGATAAGAGGATACGGTTTCAAAGGAATCGGACTCTCCGTCCGTGTGGCGCATGAGTTGAAAATGCGGGAACGTCGTTTCTTGTACGAAATGACATTCGATACCTTTGATGCCTCCGAGCCCAATGACAACAGACCCTTAACAAGTGTTCAGATCATCGTGATGCCACCAAAATGAGGCAAGTGGAAAGGATGAGCGAAGATGCTGAGAAGAATCATGAACTCGCTAATCTTACACTTGTGAGAGCGAAGATATCCAAGGTGGAATTCCCAGAAAGATGTCCTGTCTGCCTTGATGAGCCAGAGGACCTAGTATCCGTTACAATCACGGAGAGGTCCTCAGCGGTACGAGGGGATGAAAACGCTGTAAGTACATGGGCAGATGGCAAAGACAAGGCGGACCTCATCTTAGCCTCTGCGAGAGGCGCAGTGACATTTTGGGTGCCAACCTGCATGCTCCATGGGAGCGGCAAGCTCAGAACTGGCCGAGCGCGGTTCATTGCTTGGGCTGCAGTATTTGTCCTTTTTTATCCGGCTCTGTTCTTCTTCCTAGGAATCAATGCGGCGATATGGCATTCCCGCCCATTACTTGAACCTGTGATCGGTTTGGCCGTGGTACTCGTGTTGTTCTTTGTTCTGGTAGTCTACGGTTACTATCCAAGAGCATTGGAGAGGTCACTGAAGTTTATCGATATTGATAGAGCAAAAGATGCAGTTTACATCGACATCATAAATGATGAATACAGGAAGTTGTTCATGGATCTCAATGCCATGCACGCGGATATGATTCATTCCATTAGAGATGAACCCTCAGAGTGAATTTGTCGAAAGACACATTAGCACAGAAGGCTAATACCTTGACCAGTCCTACGGGGGGACTTGGAGGAAAACATCTTGGGTAGAAAGGTAGCAGTTTTTGTTCTAACGCTGAGTATGCTTATTGCCATCTCGTCTGTGCCGCTTGTTGGAGTATTTCGGCAGTCTGGCGGTCACAATGTAGTGCTTGGAACTCAGGTGAAAAGCATCCCTGCAGATTATGTGCTAGCAGCACCGATTAATATCACGTCAGATGATGAGTTCAATACAACTATCTGGTCGGGAAGTGGCACTGAGGTAGATCCGTACGTGGTTGAGAACTTGAACATAACATCAGATGCCGACTGCGTAAACATTGTGAATACAACAAAGCACTTCGAGATAAGGAACTGCTTTTTCGCGTCTGTTGGCACTCTTTATTCGTATGGAGTCCGGCTCCGCAATGTCACCAACGGAGCTGTAGGAAACTGTATCATCAGGCAAAAAAACGCGGGAATTGCATGCGACGAGCTCAACGACAGCATCATCTCTGAAAATACTATCTTCAACTGCAGTTCTGGAATGGGGGCTAGCTTGATGAGCAACGTCACAATCTCTGGAAACACTATATACAACGTTACGATCGGCATGCAGTTTTACTTAGCAATCAATAGTGATGTGGTCCACAACACAGTGTTTAACTGCACGTGGTCTGGTGTGCAGCTGGGTTATGGTTCTAGCAACTCAAGATTCGCCCACAACACAATCCACTCCATTAAGGGTATCTATAGTATTGACAGTGGCATCCAGATGTGGTTTTCATCGGGTTGGATAGTGGAAGAGAACACACTCTACGACAATCACTGCTCAATCGATATGGCGATTGTCGAGAACTGTTTAATAAGAAACAATGATATCTCAAATAGCTCAAATGGTATTGTTGCGCTGACTTCCAATAGTAATGTGTTCGATGGAAATGCCTTCTCTGACTGTGTGTTAGGAATGTACTTTCACGATTGCACTGATTGCGTGTTGTTGGGAAATACCTTCTCTGACTGTGAATCAGGAGTGAGATTCCACGAGTGCAATAATTGCGTGTTATTGGACAATACGTTGTCCGACATTGATTATCGAGGTATAGAAATTTACGATTCCACCGAATTCAATGTGACAGGGAACTCACTCGATAGATGCGGGATTACCATAGATGGCTTGACCGTGTTGAGTTGGAAACATTTGGTCATCGACAATACAGTGAACGGCAAGGAACTCGGTTATTTCATTGACGAATCGGACAGGGTCATTGACGGCACAGTGTACGGTGCGGTATACCTAGTCAACTGCGACGGGGTCACTGTCCAAAATGGTGAGTTCCACAACGGCTCAATGGGCGTCTGTATCGCTTTCTCAGACCATTGCGAAGTAGTTGATTGTGAGGTCCATGGTCATCTTTACGGGGGAATCAAGGTGTTCTACTCCGAAGACTGCGTCTTGGAGCGCAACATCATTTACAACAACTCACGTTTCTGGAGGGAAAATGGCGGGATTGATCTTGGGTTCGTGACTAACTGCAAGATAACAGGAAACAGAATCTACTGGAACCAACAATCCGGCATCAGCGATCACCCCGGAATGACCGCAATCAATTGCACAATCGTAAACAATGCTATCTACAACAATTCAGGCCATGGAATTAGCATTAGGGGGTATGACAACACCATCTACGGAAATGCCATTGGTTGGAATGAAGAAGGTAACGCCATTGATTCCGGGTCTGACAACACCTGGGACAATGGGATAGACACAGGCAACTGGTGGAGCGACTACAATGGAACGGGGGAGTACACGATTGATGGCAATGCTCACAGTGTAGACAGGTATCCCAACGTCCTACCAAACGGAACACCCAGTTTCCCATTGGACCCTATTGGAGGTTTCAGTGTCGAGTTCCTTGCACTTGCAGGCGGTGGTGTTCTCATTGCTGCAATTGTGCTATTCATAATCTTCAAGAGGCGACGGACACCATAAGACATCACGTCAAACCACGACCAACGTAAGGAGGACTCCCATGTGATAAGCAGGCATAGAGCAGTATTATGTGGTCTGATTTTCATCCTAACTATGACTGGTCTACAGTGGAGTCAAGGTCATCAAGTCATAGCAGCCACTAGCTTGGCACAGACATTCATTCCGTTTCTAGAAGCCTATGAAACGCACTTCCCAATCGTAATTGACAGTAATGATGGCTTCACCGCCTGGGGTTTCTCTGGCAGTGGTACCAATGGTGATCCATACATCATTGAGGGTCTGAATATCACAGCCGATGGTTATTGCATTTCAATATCCACAACTTCGGCGTTCTTTGTTATCAGGGATTGCTACTTCAAATCAGTGCAGTATTCAGCGGCCATTCGGTTCAACCAAGTTGCGTTTGGCCGTGTAGAGAGGTGCAAAATAATTCAGTCAAGCGAGGGGCTATGGCTCGTTCAGTCAAGCGACTGTACCATTGATAATATCACTGTCCACGGATGCAATAGAGGTATTGACATTGACTGGTCGCATCGCATCTCGATATCCAACAGCAAGGTCTTCAGCAACAGCTATGGAATCGACATTGGATGGTCTGATAATTGCTCCATTGTTGGTAACAAGATCTATCGCAATATGTTGAGGGGGGTTTCTCTGGATACGAACACATCCAGCTGCTCAATCTATGCGAATAGCGTAGGTTGGAACGGGGAGCTGTTCCCGGGCACTCAAGAGAGTAACGCTGCAGATTACGGCCAAGATAACCTATGGGATGACAACCTAAGCATAGGGAACTATTGGACCGATTATGACAACGATGGACCATACGAGATTGAGCTTGGATCCGCATTCTCCGTTGACAGATACCCGCATCTTCTAAACGATACAAGTGCGCCAACAATCAACAGTCCATCAGACGTGATTTTTGAGCTGGGTTCATCAGGCGCGAACGTGACCTGGACTCCGAGAGATGAATTCCCGTATAAGTATACCATCCACAAAGATGGCATTCTCTTCAAAACGCTACACTGGGATGGCGAGGAAATAGAGATTCAAATAATCGGCGCACAGTCGGGTCAGCACAACTTCACTCTCTTTGTCTATGATGCTTCTGAAAACGTTGTCAATGACACGGTAATTGCGAACATAATGGCGGATGTCTTCGGAGGGGCAGGAACCGAACTGGTGGCCGCTGCGTCGTTGGTCAGTGTCTTGATGGTCGCTATTGTGCTTCTGGCTGTGAAGAAGATGCGTTGACAGTTAGTCTATTAATGTCATCTCCCATTGATATGGGATGACGTGAGTTACAGTACAATTTCCAAAGCGTACGTAATAAACGCCTAGAGCGGCCAGGTCTATGATGAAGATACAGCGTAGCTCATTGCGTTCCCATTCTCCTCTTCTGACCCTGATTCTCAGGACCAATGTCCTGGCCGCTCTCGATTTGCTTCTCAATTATTGTACAAGAGAAGCACAATACTAGCTCTGGGAAAACATTAGTGACTGACTCAGAGCTTGAGAGCTCACGCCACAATACATAAGTGCATTTTAACTGGTGCCTGCGCCATCACCTAGGTGAGTATACGATGGCGCTTGACTTCGCAAAAGGCATTACAGAATTCCGTTGGCACGGGCGCGGCGGTCAGGGAGTGATCACCAGCAACCAGATGCTAGGAAAGGCGGCCCTTGCGGAGGGTAACTACATACAGGCATTCCCAGAGTTCGGTCCTGAACGCACAGGAGCACCTGTTAGAGCATTCCTGAGAATAAGCAAGAAACCGATTCAGGTGTACGCTCAAGTCTACAAGCCAGATGTCGTGGTCTGCATTGACCCAACTCTGCTTGATGTAGTGAACCCTGCCGAGGGGCTGAAGAAAGATGGCATTCTTGTTCTCAATACAGACAAGAGTCCTGAGGAAATGCGTAAGAGATTCAACTTCATGGGCGGAAAGGTCGTAACGGTCGACGCTAGTACCATTGCCATGGATATTATGGGGCGTCCGTATTACAACATGCCCAGCATGGCCGCGGCAGTGATAGCTACCGGGATTGTTAAGATCGAGACCGTCATCAATGAGGTTCTCGAACGATATCCCGGAAAGGTTGGCCAGTTGAACAAAGCTGCAATGGAGAGAGCTATAGAGGAGGCTCAGACAGGATGAGCGAGAAATACAACGAAATACCAATGGCTGGCAATATCATCGAGCCAGGCAATGCAAAGAAGTACAAGACCGGCGGCTGGCGTGCACAACGTCCAATCCATACGGACGAGACCTGTCTCTGGGTCAAAAATGGAACCTGCGGCCTCTGCTGGATTTACTGCCCGGACAATTCTGTTAAACTCATCGAAAAGGATGGGAAGTACATCTACGAGTTCGATCTAGAATACTGTAAGGGCTGCGGAATTTGCGCTAACCAATGTCCAACTGACAGCATAAGGATGGAGAATGAATAAGATGACAGCAGTCAAGAGAATACCCAAGGACCAAATATCAATCGAAGGTCTCACCGGTGACGCTGCTATCGCTCACGCGTTGAAGCAGTGTGACCTTGACGTTCTTGCGGCATACCCTATAACTCCGCAAACCATCATTGTGGAAGACTATCAAAAGTTCGCAGCAGATGGGGAGGTACACTGTAGGGTCATCCCAGTGGAGTCTGAGCACAGCGCAATGTCGGCCTGTGTTGGAGCCTCAGCTGTAGGAGCCAGAGTAGCTACGGCGTCAGCATCCGCTGGACTTGCACTGATGTGGGAAATACTGTACATTGCATCTTCGATGAGGATGCCCATTATCTTCACCGTTGCGAACAGGGCATTATCGGGACCAATCAACATTCACAATGATTGGTCAGATACCTATGGAGCACGCGACAGCGGCTTTATTCAGATCTACACACAGAGCTGCCAAGAGGCCTATGACACAACCATCATGGCGTTCAAAATTGCGGAGGACC
>JABCTJ010000281.1 GCA_018238375.1 Candidatus Thorarchaeota archaeon | reverse complement strand
CTCCTACAGGTCCACCACTTGGAGGTTCAGGAGTAATTATCTCCATCTCAACAGTCACTGATACGTACCATCTGTCAGCTCTTCTGGTCACGGTGGCCGACAGCACCCTTCCTTTGAAGTAACTCTCTCTCTTCTCCTTGAGCCTGATTCTTCCTAATCGTGGCAATTGAATCATTCGACCAATGAATCGGATGGTGCCAGTGAGCCTGAAACTGTCATGTACTCCCCGCCTCTTGAACCTGGGAAATCCCACTCTCTTTCCGGACTTCAATCCCCGATAGAAGTTCTTGAAGGCTCGTTCAAGGTCTCTCAGGGCCTCCTGTGGGGCACACTTGGAAACCTCGTACATCCATGGGAAAACCGTTTTCTTGAGTCGGTTCAGTTCCTTGTGCTGTGCAATCGCACTGGTAAAACGTTTCTTGTCCTGATTCTGACGGTAGAGTGCAATTCTCTGCTGCAGACCCCAGTTGTATGCAAAACGCGCACATCCAGCATGTTGAGCGAGCTTGGTGCTCTGCTGGTTGTTTGGGTCCAGTTCGTATTTGAAGGCCCTAGCAATCAGCATTGCACATCTACACCACTCAATCCCGAGCAGTATGTTATAACCACCTACAAAACGCTCAAAAGATGTGAGTGCGAATGTACATACCCATTTGTCAAGGACATGATGGATCCATACAATGGTGTTACTCAGATGATGGTGTCCAAGATTGTCCAAGTTCTTAGCAGTTGTTTCATTCCCTAGGTTTGACATCAAAGTCGATAATCCGGCCAGTACTGGCGCTCTTTCTTGCTGCCTCCACAACTTCCAAGGCGGCAACGCCATCATCAACACTCACCTTGGGTGCAACACCTGTTTCGATGCATCTTAGAAAGTCACCGATCACCTCTCCAAGAGGCTCCCCATACACCTTGATGGTTGCGCCTCTCTCGGGAAGTCTGATTGCGCCTCTTCTCGCAGATGGCTCCTGATCAAGGTCCATCACTTTAATGATCTGCCCGAACAGATCTAGAACCAATGCTCCCTTTGTGCCAGAAACATCCATCGAGCGTCTTCTGCCTGCGTATTGTCTAGATAGGTGGAAGAAGTGTTGTGCACCACTTTCGAACTTCACCATCACAGTACCAGCATTGTATATGCCACTTTCATCATTGCATTGAGCGTAAAGCGTTGCGGGCCCACTGCTTATCCTGGCCATGATGTCGAAATCATGCACTCCTATGTCCTCGAAGACATCACCAAGTGAAGGGATTCTGCTTGGTTGAACGAACCCTCTTCTATCATGGATGATGGTCTGGGGTATACCTATTGCGCCAGATCTAATCAGATCTAGAGCTCGACCGACCACTGGATTGTAGATCTCTGAGTGCGAAACTACAGCGGCGATGCCCTTCTCCTTCAGTAACTTCGCCACTCTCTTTGCGTCCTTGAGGTTGCTTGCAAGGGGCTTTTCTATCAAAATGCCTCGAATATTCTCGTATTTGCGGGCTATGCTCTCCGTGATTTTTGCGTGAGATGATGTGGGTGTGGCGATAATTACGCCATCGACTGAGGTTGACTCGATCATTTCCTCATAGCTTTCAAAGAATTTAACCCCATGCCTACTGGCGACTTCCTTGGCTCTGTTTTGGTCCGTGTCTGCGATGCCAGCCAATAGACGCAAGTCACTGAGAATTCGAGCGTGTATTCCACCCATATTGCCAGCGCCGATGATTCCAATCTTTAGAGATGTCATGAGAGCTCGCCCCTTGGAGTCTGAGGAGCACCCGCCCAATGATGCCTTTATACATTGTCCTCAATTGAGTGCTTTTTTCACTTGGTGTGATTCTCCCGGCTGGGATGAGTGGGTGTCCGATTTTGTACGGATTACGCATCACAATTGGTCAACTACTGGCATGAGGCGCTTAAATTGCAAAGAGATGACCTATCAATAGCAATCGTTGTGTGCGGCTCTGGCTTCCTCTAAGGCGCTGATTACCACCGTACCTCCCAGCAGCCTCAACAGGGATTCGTTCCGCTCCAAGTGAAGCTTCTCGCCTTACGGACCCATCCCCGCATATGCAGCCGCCCTCCCTCGCATGGGGGTGGGTCCTCCCAAGACATCTTGACTTCTTGTTGACAAGTATTGACTGGGCACTTTTCTTGTTGGCCTTACAAAGAAGTTGAATGGTGCGGAGGGCGAGATTTGCTTTTTTACGTAAAAGAGCCACTGTGCACAAGTTAATAAGGAGTCATCCTGAGAAATTAATTGCAGGTACACGAAAAGCGAGAAGCGTTTTCTATCATAGGAATTATCGAGGTTTTTTCAAGCATCGTAAATTTCACAGAAGGACACTACACTAGTTTTGACGACTTGCATATCGCATTTAGCGAGT
>JABCTJ010000280.1 GCA_018238375.1 Candidatus Thorarchaeota archaeon | reverse complement strand
GCACTGAAAGACACAAGGAATGTAAGGAATATGAACGCGGGAATATCCCAGTTCAGATTCACACCAAACACGACAAAGCCAGTTACTAAAGACAAAGATGCGGACATCAGCACTAGGAACAAGTTCGCAAGATAGCCTCCGACAAGAAGCGCAGCTGGTGAGGCTCGGGACATGACCAACCTCTTCAGTGTTCCATCATCCTTCTCACTGGCAATGGACCTTGACGAGTTGGAGAGCCCCGCCCAGAGGATGATTATCCCCAAAATACCAGGGACCATGTATGTCACCCAAGTCACCTCGACTACTGTGACATCAGCCTCGATGACAGTCGAGTCAACGGGCTTGGCCAGGAACTCCATGAGCACCACACTCTCTGGGTCCATCAGACCCCCTATCTCAATAATGTGCTCTTGGAGTGCTTCGGAGAAGGCGCTCACGACTCCCCTCAAGACCTGTCCCAGTATCTGAGCCCCCATCTTATCCGTTGGATCCAAGACGATCTCAACCGTTGGAGTGATAGGAACCGGAGTTGGAGTTCCGTTTATCAGCCGTGTATATTGGAATGTAAGGCACTCTGTGAAATTCTCGGGAATTATGATGATGGCTTGAATCTGACCTCTACTAAGGTCATAGAAGGCGGTACCATTCGTGTCACTGTCGCCGTACTGAGTGTAATTGTAAACAGTGAAATTAGCATCAATAAGCACATCTCTGAATGTATCACCGAGAGTACCGTTCACAACAATCGTCCCATTCACATCGACAGGCTCATGGTCTAGGTTGAGGACACCCACTCTATATGATGATGTTGAGGCGGTTCCTGAACCTCCGAAGATGATGCCCATTATGAGTAGTAGGACGACTGGGAAGAGGAACACGAAGAATAGTGCTTCCTTGTTTCGAGTTACCTTCCTGAACTCCTTGAGGAAGTGCTGCAACACCTGACTACCGAACAACTTGGCGTCCTGCATCTCAGACCGCCTCCTCCGCAAGAGCGGCCTCTTCCGTTTCCATCTCAGCTTCAAGTATTGAGCGGCCAGTCATCTTCAAGAATACGTCGGCAAGTGTAGGTTCAATAATTTCTATTGATTTGACCCTAACTCCTGCATTCATCGTGGCGCTCACTATGCCTGGCAGTGCCTCATTAGCATCGCCTACCAATACTTTAAACCTAAGCTCATGAGTTTCTGGATCTACCTCCTGAACTACTCCCTGAACTCCGTCAGTTAACTCGAAGATTGCAGCATGCTCTGGCATGGGCTCTTGCAGAACCACACGCACGGCCGCCTGAACGTCGATGAAGTCAATCAGTGCTTTTGGCGTGTCCAGGGCTACGATTT
Organism: Candidatus Thorarchaeota archaeon; assembly: GCA_018238375.1. Lineage (GTDB taxonomy): Archaea > Asgardarchaeota > Thorarchaeia > Thorarchaeales > Thorarchaeaceae > WTCK01. The sequence continues at coordinate 10,080 of JABCTJ010000280.1, read as the reverse complement.
TGCCTTTGTCCATGATGGCCACTCGATCGCAGAGCTCCTGTGCTTCATCCATCATGTGCGTCGTGAGTACAACAGTCTTACCTTCTTCGTTCATTCCTCGGATTAACTTCCATAGCTCAAACCTGTTCTGCGGATCCAAGCCCGCAGTTGGCTCATCAAGAAGAACTATCTCCGGGTCGTGAAGGATTCCGCAGGCAATGTTGACCCGTCTTCTCATACCTCCACTTAGATGCACTGTGTTTCTGTTCAGCGCGTCCTCGTCCAGACCCATGTAGGCAATCATCTCATCTATGCGTTCTTCCAGAGCAGCTCCAACAAACCCGTTCATGACACCGAAGAACTTGATGTTCTCGATTACCGTCATGTACGGGTACAAAACGATGTCCTGTGGTACTGCCCCTAGCAACAGTTTCGCCTTGTTTCGTTCTCTGAAGACATCATAACCAAGGATTGAGATCGTGCCCTCATCCGGGGTCAGTAGCCCGCACACCATGTTGGTTAGCGTGGACTTCCCAGCACCATTAGGTCCGAGGAGACCCATGATTTCGCCTCGTTGGACAATCAAAGAAACATCATCAACAGCTAGACAGCCGTTGAATCGTTTAGTGACATTTGTGATTCGTATAGCCTGATCTGTCGTACGACTCCTCTCCATCACAGCCGCATTTGTATTAGGCTAAAAAGCTTTCAATGGACGCAAGCATGAAATAGCTGAGATTCAAATTCTCCGCTCTAGTTGAAATGGTAATCAGATGCAGAGTCACCACACACTGGAATGTCATTATCAAATCGCTTGTGATAACAATTGCACATTTTACTCGTGTTTGTTTACGGGAGGAGCCATCTCTACGAGAATTGGCATCTCATCCTCGAATGTCTGGGATATCAGCTTGAATCCCTCATCGGTGTTGGGGTTCACATCCTTGAGAGTTTCGTTGACTCTTTGGATGAACTGTTTCAGAACAGTTCGAATTACTTCATTGTGCGAGAGTGCGACAAGTACAACTGCATACTCGCCGTAAGCGGCATGTTCCAGCACATAGTCCCCCAGCTCAACAGACTTGAGAGGGCTCTTGCCGATTGCTTCACTTGTGAATGTACTTATGGCGCTGATTGCGGCCGCCAATAGCGCCTCGTCGTGAGTTATCTTGCTACTGAGGTTGCGGTGGTAGACGGGGAGTCCTGATGTGTGGTAGACGGTGATAGCCTCGACCCTGACTGGCAGAAGATAGGGCACATAGGGATATTTACGAAGAGCGAATACAACAAACAGCGGGCCCAGCGCTGAAGCAATCGGACCGAATACCTGAAAGTTGCGGTCGAAAATGCTCATTAGCTGAAACATGGTTGTAAAGAAGAACCCGGCACTCAATCCAAATCCGAACAGCATGGCTGCTGCAATAATCTCCGACCTTTCAGTCACACGGGCTTTCTGCACCATCTTGATAGAAACCATGCCCGTCCAGATTCCGACAATGGTGGTTATCAGGATGCCCAGCATAGCCGACATATCACTAAACCCATACCCGAAGTAGGCCAGCAAATTGTCTGACAGTGGCTCATACGTTAAAGTATCAAATGACAGAGAAACTAAGAACGCCCCGAAAGACCCAGCAAGTAACACCTCAAACAAGGAGAAGCGGCGATATATCTGCTCCCCGAATATGAAGACAGCAATCATGCCCAGCATACCAATGATGTATGATAGCTTAGCGAGCTCGGGAATTTCTAGGTAGTTTGCAGTTACGAGAAGGACCTGCCACGTTCCAAGAAGCGCAGGGAACGCCGCAAAGATGGCGGATGGATATATCCTTGTTCGACGGTAGATATCCAAGACGCAGACTGCTGTGAAGAGGAATGCTATTGCTGCGACGATGTTCACAATCATGATATGTACGTCTCCACTATTCGTTTCGGGGTATCCTTTTCATCATTAATCAACAGCCAAGCGATACTGATGAAACCTGTACCCGAAATAAAAAGGTGACCTGCGCCGCGGGGGAAACGACGCAGGTCCACCGAGAGAGGTTTGTTCGCGTTGGCAATTTGATATTCTATTCGTGTCTTAGGGCGTCCACCGGATTGAGTTTCGATGCGCGCCAGGCAGGATAGAGGGCAAACACCACCGCCACCAACACACCAAACACCATGGCTCCCAAGATGATTTCCGTTGTCAAGACAGGCGTGATCGTCATCAAGGCTGCAGATGGGCCACCGCCGCCTCCAGGCATGCCACCTCCAAACAGTGAGCCAGAAAAGGCTGAGAATATTATTGCCATGGAGTACCCAGTGACAACGCCAAGAACAGCTCCTACAAGTCCAACCACCAACGCCTCTGTAAGAAAGATTCCCAGAACGGTTCGACTCTTCATGCCCAAAGCTTTGAGGATGCCAATCTCCCTAGTTCGCTCCATCAGTGATACGATCATGATATTCAAGATACCGATTCCAGCTACCAAGAGCGATATGCCAGCGATTCCGACCAAGAATAGAGAGATGATGTCAAAGATTGATGACATGGTTTCAATAAGGGCTGTGGGTGATGTGACACTTACGAGGCCATCGAATGCGTCTTCAATGGCCTGAGACACGGTTTCGATTAATTCCTCATCATCGCTCACCAGTTTAACCGCGATTGAGCTCACCTCATCAGTGTCGAAGAAGGATTGGGCAGTGGAAAGCGGAATGTAGAGACTGAGGTCAGACGGCCCCATTGAGAAACCGCCAATTTCCTCAAGAACTGCTACAACTTCAGCAGTGTAATTCTCCTCCACCATCTCAAGGCCAACTCGATGCGTCCATGAAATCAGTATGGTATCTCCAACCTCAGCAAGCACGGTACCGTTATCCCATGGGTCTGAAACTCTTGACCCGATGACTATGGAGTCGTTTGCGGGGGTTTCTGGTATTGATCCCTCCTCGGCCACAAAGCCAGGATATAGTAAAGCGTAGGCAGCATAATCAACTCCAGTTACACCCAGCGGAAGTTCTGTAGATCCGAAATCAAGCATTACTGATTTCGACATTATGGCAGCAGATGACTGAACGCCTTCAATCTCGTTGATTGTATCGGTGTCATTCACAAGCAACGTGAAGTCAGATGTACCACCACCAAACATTCCAAACGATTGCGTAGATACCGTCACAGTATCACTGGAGAATCCCTCGCCCAGTTCGGAAGTTATCGTAACTTGCAACCCTGTCGTTATGGAGGTTAGCGCAACAATCGCTGCGATACCTATGACTATGCCTAGAATTGTCAGTCCTGCGCGCATCTTTCTAAGTCGCACAGCCCCGAAGGCAAATGAAAAAACGTCTCTTGACTTCATCTAGTTCACCACGTCCGATACAATGACTCCATCCAGCATGTGCAGTGTTCGACCTGCTTGGCGTCCAATGTTTTGATCATGAGTTACTACAATCAGGGTGACCCCTTGTTCTTCGTTTAGTTGCTTCACAAGGTCCATGATTTCTCCTGCTGTCTTCGAGTCGAGATTTCCCGTGGGCTCATCCATAAGTATGAAGGCCGGGTTGGTCACAATCGCCCGCGCTGCGGCCACACGTTGGCGCTCACCACCGCTGAGTTCAGATGGCTTGTGGTGCATTCTGTCTTCCAGACCAACGCTTGTCAGCACCTCTTCGGTGCGTTTCTTTCTCTCGTCTCTCGGAACACCGGCAATGGCTAATGGTAATTCCACATTGCCCCGAGCATCTAGCCGCGGAATTAAATTGAAGAATTGGAAAACAAATCCAACGTTCTTCCTTGCATCCGCCAGCTGATCATCGCTGAGAGTCGACACATCAACACCTTCAATCATAAGTTTCCCGCTGGTAGGTCTATCAAGAGCACCAATCATGTTAAGCATCGTTGATTTTCCACTTCCCGAGGGACCCACGATTGCGATATACTCGCCGCTCTCAACCTTAAAGCTGAGTCCACGCAAGGCATTGACAGGAATCTCTCCCATCATGTATGTCTTTGTTATGTCTTCTACTTCCAATACTGTTGTCATTTCTTTACACCTTTGAGTTTGACATTATCGTTTCACCATGTGATTGTTCTATAATGTTTGATGTTTGGCATTCATTGAAACGTTTGACATTCGCCAAACTATATAAGCATTCGGGAAAGTGCAATCGACTGTTTTTGCCAAACATCAAGTGCCGAATAGGGACCTTCTTGCCTACAGGCAATTCATGTTCTGATTTGTTGGTCGAAGCCGTTGTCAATTCATCATGCCTCTACTAACGAATCAACAATGACCAGGGTCAATCAGCAGGTCTAGACATTCTCTTGATTAGCTCATCAATCTCGTCAGCAAACCGAATCAGCAGCCCCTGTGCATCTGAGATTGCTTCGTCGGAAACGTTACTGACCATGGCTTCCCGCAAGCGGACGAGTCCACGGAATACTCTTTGAGCAGGAGCAAGCAAACCTTGTTGGGCTTTTGGGAGTCCAAGCGGAAAGGAGAAACCACGCCCGAAAAACGGATTGATTCCCAACTTTGCGTGAAGCGCTCCGCTTTCACTAACATCCTCATCGAAGAATTTCCTGCCCATTTCGGTGAGCTCGTATCGCTTGATTCCACCTTCAATAGGTAGTCCCTTTGTGAAACCATCTTTTAACAGACGCTTCAGCAAGGGATACATGGACCCGGGTTTCGGCGTCCAGCTACCTCCGGTTTCATTACCGATCTCGGAGGTCAACTCAGACCCTGACATCGGTTGCTCCCTGAGAAGCTGCATGACCCGATATCGGAGGAAACCTTTGGGCACAGCAGCAGTATGTTGAAGCCAGCGCCCTATCGGGTGAGCCTCGCGCATCTGCCTTTGAAATGTTCCCAGAAGCTTCTTCGAGAGATAGTATTTCCCGTTTATTCTCACAACAGGAATATTCTCAACCTGCAGGTCATCGACACGCTTCTTCCCATCCATTGGAAGACCTAGGTCCTTCCATTCCAGAGCGGTTTCAGGGCTTATTGCACCCTTCTCTAGGAATATCTCCGCCACTCTGGCCAATGGATGTCGCATATTACTACACCTATTCTTATTGACTTATGTCATTACTGATATCACACGTGATATCACACGTGATATATATAAAGGTTATGAATGATTCAAACTGCACACGGCGACAAAAGGAATAGAGAACGGCATCCCTGCCCAGGACACCGAACTCCAATAGCTGCCTATTCGTTCTCGCTACTCTCAGCAACAGGAGATTCCTCTGTGCCTGACGTGCTTCCCGATCCGTGCTGTGTTTTCAGTGCTTCAAAGTCAGGGTCTATGTCTGTCTTTCTTAGAATCAATGCGGCAACCAGCAAGAACGGAGCGAATAATGGGCCCCACCATAGATAGCCAAATAGTGTATTGCCAGTTGATGTTACAGAGTATTCCATGAACCAACCCAGTAGGAAAGCAGAAACAGCTTGGAATATATTCAAAGGCACGCCCATGAAACCTTCGTAGATCCCTGCACGATTCACCCCGGAAGCTAGCTCATCCACCTGAATGATATCAGCCGGAACTATATACTTCATGAGATAATAAACAGCCATACAGGCGGCAAGTGGAATGAAATAGAGCGAGGCAACAACCACATTCGACAGCACTCCAGTCAGTACCCCCAGAAAGGGTGTCATCGCCATGATTGCGGCCAAGACGAACAATGAGTACAGCATGAGTCGGCCCTTGCCATATTTCTTGAGCGCCTTCAGCCATATAAATAGGAAAATGATAATCGAAACAAGGAGTGCAATTGCAGGCGGGAGTATCTGCTCCATGGATGTGAGTAGAAGCACAGTTTGAGCATAGCCGACAATCTGAGTTGTGATTGCAGAGAAACTGAACGAGAGAAAGCCCACTACGATTATCCATCTCACGTATGTGGGGTTCTTCATCACTGTGGCGGTTTCTTCCCTCAGACTACGCTTTGGAATGACTATGTCCGATTTCTCACGAATGAAAGCGATTGAAGGCAAATAGAAAAGAACCGTTATGATGGCAATGACAATTACAATTGTGAAACCGATTGTGCTCAATCCAGGAGGCGGGCCTGCGAGGAATAGAAGTGGCGTCATGAAGCCTAACACAACTCCAAGGCCATTTGCAATCCAGTTTGCGGTGTTTTGCATGCTAGACACAAGTGGCCGCTCATCCGCATTAGTAATTTCTGGCATCCAAGCTTGGAAGGCAGTGAGAAGGAAAGCATAGAAGAACTTGAATAGACAGATCATTAGAAGATAGTAGCCAAACACAGTCAGCTCTAAAGCAGGGTCGCCAGTATTGATGAACCAGTTGGGTACAAATAGCAGGAAGCCTGTGATGGCAAGACCTGGCGCACCAATGATCACGAAAGGCTTCCGACGACCCCAACGTGATTCGACAGTGTCGCTGTAATAACCAGTGAACCAATGAGTCAACCCAATCACCAAATAGGATGCGGCGAGAGCGATACCATCTAGAAACCAACTGATCTCAAAGACAGTGCCGTAAATCCAGAAGGCCGTCAAGCCCGTCAGAGTAAGCAAAAATGACGAGCCAAATCGACCCATTCCATATGCAACTTTCTTGTAGAAGGGTAGCATTTTTCCACACAACCTTGAATTCTAATGCCAGGAGTAATTCAACCCTAGAAGGATAGCCGTGATTTAAGTGTCTTGAACCTAAGATTTGCCGCTCCGTCCGTTCCAACTCAACATGTTGCTACAATTTTGGAGTCCAAAGCATCTACTAAGGACTGACCTAGTTCGAATTCTGCGAAGGTAATCAAATCGACCGTATCTTAATATGTTTTCAAATCAATAGGTACCTGAGGAAGCTGCCGCAAGGCATCACAGGTAGGAAGGCAACAAATGAAAACGATAGAGGTCCCGAGGGAGTTTACTAGAAAGATACTGGATGTTCTGAAACGCCGATACGCCACTAAGTTCAGTAGAATTTGGCATATTGAAAGTGGATTAGTGGGGCTGTTCATACATGATGAGTATGTGTTTAGAACAAGCAGCTACCAAACCATTAGTGTAGTTGTGGAGCAGCTGTCAGACACCAGAAAATGCGCGATAACCGTTGTGGCGAGTGGCGGAGGGGGAGGATGGCTCAACCTTAACTGGGGATCTCATAAAGCGGCAGAAAATACGCTCATCAAGGTAATCAAGCTCTTAGTGGGCAGAGGACTCGAATGCAATAGCGAGTCAAATGATGAGGTCTACGGCGAGTTCGATGACTTCTACAAAGACATCCTCACCGAGTCAGGCGATTTTGTTGAGGACACGGATGATTAGTGTGTCACATCTTGGTCTTCGTACTTACTGGGCTCAGCATCGAAAGTTGTCTTGCAGTAGGGAGCACAGAAGTAGTAGCGCTTGCCATTGTAGTCACTGTAAAGCTCTGCAGAAGCAGTGTCCACATCCATCTTGCAGATCGGATCAATCACAATCTCCAAGGCCGCTTCCTGCGATGTTGGTTCAACATCAGGACCTTCTTCGTGCTTCGCCGGCTTGAACCTGTTAAGCAGTAGAGCATTGGTTACAACACTGACACTGGAGAGCGCCATGGCAAGTCCTGCAAACTCTGGGCGAAGTACAATCCCGAAAGCAGGATAAAGTAAGCCTGCTGCCAACGGGAGCAAGGCCATGTTATAGATAAGTGCCCAGAAGAAACCCTGCTTGATCTTGGTCATTGTTCTAGACCCAAGCTCAATTCCTGACACCACATCCATCAGGTCGTCTTTCACTAGAACGATATCACCTGTTTCAACAGACACATCTGTTCCTGAGCCCAAAGCAATCCCAATATCAGCCTGCGCAAGAGCGGGAGCGTCATTGATACCGTCACCTACCATTGCTACAATATGTTCTTCAGACTGAAGCTGTTTGATGTGGCTTGCTTTTTCTGCCGGCAATACCTCAGCCATTACATTCTTGATGCCTATCGAAGTGGCGATTGCTTGAGCTGTCTTCGTCTTGTCACCCGTAATCATCCAGACATTGATGCCCATCTTCTCCAACGCCCTTACGGCATGGATAGATGTGTCCTTCAGCTTGTCTGCAATCCCCAGCACGGCCAGTGGCTTCCCATCCGCAGAAACGAAGACTGTCGTCTTCCCTTGTTCTTGAAGCATGGCAGCGTGTCCTTGAAGGGCTCCAACCTCTACTGAGTTCTCACTCATCAGGCGATCGTTGCCAACGAGAAGAGTAGCGCCTTCAACTGTCGCCTGGACTCCTAACCCTGTCATTGATACAAAGTCACCAGCTTGTGGAATTTCTATCCCCTGCTCCTCAGCATAGTAAACGATTGCCTCGGCCAACGGATGCTCACTGTTCTTCTCCACAGCCGCAACTAGGCGGAGCACATCTTCTTCATTGGTCCCGGATACAGCAAGTATGTCAGTGACGGTTGGTTTCCCTATCGTTAGAGTCCCGGTCTTGTCTAAGACGATTGTATCAATTGTGGGAATAACTTCAAGGCCTGAGCCAGTCTTGATCAGGATGCCATGTTGTGCGCCCTTTCCAATGCCCACCATTATTGCAGTTGGTGTAGCAAGACCAAGGGCACACGGACAAGCTGCTACAAGCACAGCTATCGAGAAGCTCAACGCTAAAGTCCAGTCTTGGCCTAGAACCACGGCCCACAATAGGAAAGTGGCAATCGATATCGTCAAGACAACTGGCGTGAATACATTCGCGATGGCGTCCGCCTTGCGCTGGATAGGAGGTTTGTTGGTCTGGGCATCCTCAACCATTTTCACAATCTGCGAAAGAACAGTATCTTTGCCAACTTTTGTGGCTCGGACTTTAAGAACGCCATTCTTGTTTACTGTCGCGCCAACTACTGAATCACCAACACTCTTGCTTACCGGTGCTGGTTCACCAGTAATCATTGATTCGTCGACTCTGGACTTGCCCTCTACAACCTCGCCATCGATAGGAATCTTGTCACCAGGCCTGACCAGTACGATATCACCTACTTCGACTTCCTCAATTGGGATCTTGATTTCCTTTCCATCCCTCACCACTACTGCAACCTTAGCCTGAAGGTCCATGAGGCTTCGTATGGCTCTTGAAGTCCTGCCTTTTGCTATAGCCTCGAGTGTTCGACCCAGCAGTATGAATGTGATCAACAGTGCGGCAGTATCATAAAACGAGGAGTATCCTGTCAAAATGAATGTGGTCGCAACTGAATAGAAGTACGCCGCACTTGTTCCTATCATGATAAGAGTGTCCATGTTTGTTTTTGCATGGCGTGCAGCCCTAAGAGCCGACTTGAGAAAAGGATAGCCAGCGATGAACTGAATCGGTGTTGTTAGAACGAACATGACTAGATTGTGTGGAAAATCCGCTGGGAGATACGGTGCAAGAAGCCCGAAATGAATCAGAACCACAGGAATTGTTAGGACTAAGGAGAAAGCCAACAGCCGGGAATAGTACTGGACCTCCTTCTCCCTTGCCAGGGTTTCCCTATCTGACTGAGATTCTGAACTTTCTTCTATCTCTAGTCCCATCTCCTTCAGAGCGCGTTTTACAATTTTGAGCGTGACAAGGTCCTCATCATACTCCACAATAATGCGACTGGATTTTGGAAATGTGTCTACATTGAGCACGCCATCAATATCACCAATTCTCGAAGGAATCAGTCCCCATTCTTCTTCGGTGGGTTTCTGAGCGAGCGTGAACGTCATTGCTGATCGCATCGGACGATAGCCAGTTGACTCGATTGCTTTCTCTAGAGAAGCTCTATCTACTTGTTCTGGCTCGTACTCGATAACAGCTTTCTCATCCAAGAGGCTAATCGTTGCTCGGATGACGCCGTCTTGCGCTAATAGCGACTTCTCAATTGATGCCACACAAGAAGCACAGTGCATACCCTCAATCTTCATGGACATGCGCTTCTTCTTGTCCTTAGCGTCTGTTGTTTTGCTCAACTCAATCCATCCGTAAATGGTAAAAAATCCACTCGGGGTTAACAATGGTAAAATATTAGTGCACAATAGTTAAATACTTATGGCTTCGGGACCCGGTATTCTTAGTGACACTATATTGAACAAACAGGTAGTGTAAGGTTTCCTTTCACTTCATAGCA
>JABCTJ010000270.1 GCA_018238375.1 Candidatus Thorarchaeota archaeon | reverse complement strand
ACTCAACTGGATGCTTGGTCTTGATCTTAATCACATCCTCTTCATCAAGCGCACCGCCACATGCTAGGCAAATCCAGGAGTCAAAGCTCTCACCCAACTCCTCGATGGTTGTGGGAAGCATGGCCATATCATCACCAAGCGACTCCACTTTCACACTAGATGTTTGGCCATCTTTGGAGCCGGTTATGCTAACCACAACGGCTACCTTTTGATGCGTGTACTTCCCTTCTGCTATCCCTCGAAGTTTTCCTACATAGTTGTCATCTATTACGCTCTCGCTGGTATCCACAATATGAAAGTTCTTGGATGGAAGCAATTTCTCTGACTTCTTGAAAAGCACTTGGGGATTCCACTGAAGGGTGTATTCCTCAGAGGTTCCTTTTAGGACTTCAAGAATCGCATCAAATTGAATAGGACTGGACTCAAGAGGAGTTAGCAAATCACAGACGGACTTTATCATATACGGCCTTGCGTGGAGTGTGTGCACCTTATCCCTGTAATCTATGAATGTCACCGTGGCGATGATTTTTCCTTTAACACAGTCCTTAGTGGGGATGAATGTGAAACCCGGAGATCTGAATCCATCCACTTCTATCCGAGATAGAATCTTTGCTGATGCTCCTGATATCTCCAGGCAGTCTTGGGGAAATGCGACAATTGTGACAGCCACATTCGTAATTACATAGTCGCTGTCATTCACCACTTTAATCTTGTACTCGAATCTGCTACCGACAATCTCGCATCCTCTGAGAACGGAGATTCCCTCCATTGCTTTTGCGTCAGCCTCGCTAAACCCGCGTTTGCTGTATCCCCGCTTGGCGTCTTTCGGTGGTGTTTCTGCCTCTATCTCTGTTGTCATGCCAATGCTTCCAAGAACAGACTCAGGACCTTTCGATTTCGGCGTGGGTTTCTTATCAGACCTGCAATAGAGATCGAGTGTCAATGCGTGGTCACAGTAGCGGCATGTGAGCGCGCCTCCAGCTTCCAGCTCCATAACTTGATCAGCGTTTAGCTTCGAACCGCATCGCAAACAAACCCACGCATCAATTTTGTCAGCAATCTCGCCTATGGTGGTTGGAAGCATGGCTTCATCATCACCAAATACTTCAACCCGAGCTGTTGAAACTCCCTCATCGATTTCACCAACGATGCTTATCACAACGGCAACTCGGTTCTCAGTATACTTCCCCAAAGCGAATCCCCGTATTGTTCCAAATATCTGATTGCCGACTTCATTGTTCTCAACATCAACCAAGTAGAAGTTCATAGCGGGGAGAATCGTTTCGGCTTTCTCTAGAAGCACGCCTGCATTCCAACCCAGCTCTATCTCCTCACAGCCTCCAACGAGAGTTTTGAAGGTCGTTTCAAATTCCTCGACGGAAGATTCGTAGGGTTCTAGTAAGTCACAAACAGATCGGATGATGTATGGTTCTACTTGAACTGTATGAAGCCGATCTTGATAATCAATGAAGGACACTACTGCAACGATTTTTCCCTCAACACAATCCTTTGATGGATGGAAGATAAAGGACTCAGTAACAAACCCATCAGCCTCTAGCCTTGATATGGTTTTCACAGGGTCAGTAGCAAGCCGCATGCAATCTCTGGGATAAGCGACCATTGTAGATGTCACATTTGTAATCACAGACTTGCTTCTACTCTTGATTGTTAAGTTATAGACGAACCTATTCCCAACCAGGTCCAGCGTGGCGTAGACGAACATCTCAGTTGACAGTCGTTTTCCAGCTTTCGTGAAACGCCCATACCCTTTCCTCTTTAGTCGCATCGTGCGGAGCCATGCAGCACGACTCTCATTCGACCGTTCATCGTCAAGAATCCAGACTTCTTCTTGGAGTTCTTGGTTGCTTGGTTTTCGAGCCAACCGATTTAATCGTTTCAGCCTCTGCTTGATATAGTAGCTCTCATGAAAGATAATTCCGATGGCTTCACTGTCATCAAAGAACTGATCATCCTCTATAGCCACCATCCGTATCTTGATGATTCGGTCCCTAATGCCCATTATTAGTTTGGTAACATTGAATTCAGATGCAGTCAAGTTTTCTATGCTCCCCAGCGCATTCCCTTTGAAGTACAAGCCTTGGATCGTATGTCGAGCATGAATGAACATTGTTGCCTTTTTAGAATTTCGTTTTTCGAAGCCTCCTGCCACCTTGAAAACATTTATATCTTAGACAAGTCTAACTTTTTCATAAGTTAGACGAGTCTAACTTT
>JABCTJ010000253.1 GCA_018238375.1 Candidatus Thorarchaeota archaeon | reverse complement strand
CCTTATACCAACTACAATTGTGGGTGGTTCACTACATACATTGGCAGCCCAAGAGAGCGTGATGATGTTGGGTCTTTCCGCCCCCATGACACTAAGGAGGACAACTGGACAAGGAACTAATGCTGTGGAAGGTTTGAACTCGCGCTTCATGAGTACCAAGACTGCGTCCAGGCTTATGAAAATGTTGTAGTCGTCAAGTTTAAGATGGTAATGGTTTGACTTGGCGCGTCGTCAGATTTAGAGGTTTCAACAATGGCTCGAATACTTATTGCAGATGCATTAGCAGAATCAGCTGTGCAGAAAATGAAAGATGCAGGTCTTGAGATTGTTCTCAGGAATAAGGAAGAGGATGGTCCCATTGAGGAGCAGATCAAAGGGTTTGATTGTGTTGTTATCCGAAGTGCTACAAAGATGACAAAGGACGTCATAGCCGCTGCTGATAATCTAAAACTGATTGTTAGAGCAGGGGTTGGCCTGGATAATGTGGACCAAGAAGCTGCTAAGACGCACGGAGTGAAGGTGATGAATACACCAGAGGCTCCATCCGTGTCTGTGGCTGAGATGGTCTTTGCTCTGATGTTCGCTCTTGCTAGGAAAGTTCCCGTGGCGGACAGCTCCATGAAGGATGAGAGGTGGGAGAAGAAAAAGCTCAAGGGCACCGAACTCTGGCAGAAGAAGCTTGGTGTGATTGGTTTCGGACGGATCGGTAAGGAGATTATCAAACGTGGCAAGGCCTTCGACATGGAGGTCATGATTGTCAAGAAAGATAGGCCAGGCAGAGAAGAGGAGGCAAAGAAACTGGGCGCTATACAGGTAGAGCTTGACGAGATGATTGCGCAAGCAGACTATCTCACAATGAATGTGCCCATGTCACCGGAAACCAAAGGTATGATTGGTGATGACCAGTTCAAGCGTATGAAGAAGACTGCGTATGTGATAAACACAGCTCGCGGGGGTGTTGTTGACGAAGCGGCACTTCTAAGAGCGCTTGACGAGGGTCTGATAGCTGGCGCTGCTCTTGATGTTTACACTGCGGAACCGCCAACCGACTGGAAACTAGTAAAACATCCAAAACTAATCGCGACTCCACACCTCGCGTCGTCCACTAAAGAGGCGCAAGTAAGAGTCGGCGAGCTGACCGCTGAGAAGGTCATCAACGAGTTCAAGTAAGATGCATCGCTAACTCTTTAAGCGAATATCAAAGGACAGGGATTGGCTTTGACCAGGAATGCTTGGTCAGGCCAAACCGTTCCTTTGTGTTGGCGGATACGTCCGCAAGGGATGTGGCCCATTAGGGCTGAACCACAAACAAAGCGAATTTAATCACGGCAAAGGAAAGCAATTGAAATGTCGGCTTATAGACACATGAATGTAGCCTGGATTAACGAGCAGAAAGAGCGCTCCGAGATTGTTAGAAGCAGATTGATGATCTGGAGAAAACAAGGTAGAATTGTAAGACTCAAGCGACCAACAAGGCTCGGCAGGGCGCGCAATTTGGGTTACAAGGCAAAGCAAGGGTACGTGGTTGTCAGAGTCATGACTGGCAGAGGACCGCGTGAGAAGGTAAGACCTAAAATGGGCAGGAAACCCAGGAGTATGGGTGTGGTCAAATACACACCTCAAAAATCACGACGGTGGATCGCTGAAGAGCGGGCTGGTCGGAAGCTTCCAAACCTTCGTGTGCTCAACTCGTATTGGGTCGGTTCGGATCATAAGTGGGTCTGGCATGAAGTAATCATGGTGGATCCAAATCATCCGGTCATCTATAATGATCCGCAAATCAACTGGATTTGTGACGCTACTCAAAAGGGACGCGAAAATCGCGGACTCACTTCCGCCGGCAAGAGAAGCAGAGGCTTGAGGACTAAGGGGAAGGGTGCCGAGAAAATCAGGCCATCTCTTGGTGCAAAGGGTAACGTAGGCAAGTAGTTGATGAAAATCCTCTAACGGGGTCTAACATGCCATTCGTTAGCCGAATAGAAGCGCGGGCTTACTCGTATGCGACAGAGAGCATAGATAGAGTAAGGACTGCTGTGACGAATGTCTACGCAGAGGAGATTCGTCAGGGCCTGAAAATAGAGATGAACAAGACGCAGAGCCATAACCAAGTCCCAATTATCATTATTTCTGCGGTTCTGAGTCGGAAGAAGGGCTGTAAGCTTACATTTGACTATCTAATGAAGGCGTTCCCTCAAGAAGATAGACTCGAAATTGGCAGAACATTACATAAACGCATTAGCGAACGGTGCGTGCTCTTTCTCAGGCTTGATAAACAGGAAGCCTTCTTGGAACGGATCACGCTAGCCCGAGGTCCTGATATCGTCGGTGTCAAAGTATATCTAAGACAGTATCCTAGGTGTGTTCTTGATGATGCGATTGCTCTGGTGAGTAGCCTACTGTAGGTTTCTGGAGGACAGTTTTGATGCCGATAGACCTGAATGTAAGAATTTCTGGCCCAGAAAGGCTAAGTGAATTCGAAGACATGGCACGCAGGCTTGGAATCACTGGAATTGCACCTTCGACTGAGCTCGATAGGCCCACAGTGGTGAATGAGAAAGGACTTGTCCTGTACTCTCGAGCTGACTTGAAGGGCAAACGCATACATTCCTTGAGGAAGGAACTGGGACTTCTAAGAAGACGTGTAGTGATTGTGGCCTTTCCGTTGACTGGTGTGGAAACCTCGAATTGGGCGGCTGAGGACCGTAGTGTAGACCTGCTTACCCTGGGAGAGGATAATATTGGCAGCACACTGAAGGATAGCACTGCCCATATGGCTAAGAATTCAGGAACTGCGTTGGAGATTCAGTTTACAGCCTTTCTGCAATGAACAGGACTGAATAGGTCAAGGGTCTTCAAGAGCTTCAGAGAAGCTACAAGAACTGCGCTCGATGCAGGCATGAAAGTTGTGCTATCGAGCGGAGCAAGCCATCCAATCCACATGAGAGCCCCAATGGCCACGACATACATTGGTTTCATGCTAGGCATGAATAGAGTAGATTCGAAAGAGGCCGTATTTCATACCCCTCAACGGATTGTTGAGCGCAATGAGAGAAAGCTGAGTTCGGAGTTTGTAGGTCCGGGAGTTGAGATTGTGAAGCGAGGGGGTAATCGTGAAAAAGACTAGAAAACGGTATCTGCGGTTCACTCTGCACAGGAGTGGTGCAGAAATCACGGAGAAGCAGTTCTCGAATGCTATTTGGTCAAGTTTGCTCTCGCTACACGGTGAAATATGCGCTGCAGATTCCAAGTTCTATTTGAACAGCTACGACGCAAAGAAAGGAACTGGGATTCTTCAGTGTAATGCAGCTGCTCTCGAGAAAGTGATAGCCTCTGCTGTACTGATAGATTCAATTGGAAACACACGTGTATCGTTCGAACCTATGAAGACCTCAGGTACGATAAGGGGATTGAGCTAGCTAACATCCCCCATGATTATAATGGGAATTTCAACTGCAGCTGCATCATCCAAGACAAACCCCTTGCTACTCCAAAATCCGGCTGTCTTTGAGGCTATCAGCCAGACAACTGGATTAAGTCGCATGTTGTCAAGGTCGGAGGATGAAGGGATTGGGACTGCCGGATGCGAGTGGAAGATTCCGATAAGTTCCTCTCCTCGCGCTTCTGCATCAATCAGAAGTTTATACTCCTCTTCTGGATTGACGTAAAATGATGTTGCTGCTTTGTCAGACTCATTTTTGACACACTCGATGCGCGTAACGACCACCAGATGTTCTTCAATGACGCCAAATAGAAGTGCGACTGATTCAAGGGGTAGACAATTTTCGGCATGAGTGTGCAACAAGCTCAAGTCACGATTTCGAAGATGCAGTGTGTATTGCATCTTTGCAAGCCTCGCAGTCTAGGTGATTGTCTTGATGTCTTCAAGAATGATGCAGGTTTCCACTTCACCCACACCTGAAACACTGCCCAGTTGTTTCTCTAGGAATCTGCGCAGTCCCCCAAGGTCATCAACAGTA
>JABCTJ010000236.1 GCA_018238375.1 Candidatus Thorarchaeota archaeon | reverse complement strand
CATGATAGACTTCTCATTCCTCTGAAGATGTCACCCTTTCATCTCAATCAGTTTGAGCGAGGTGAAGTGAAGGCACTACAGATCTTCACTGATCGAAATGGGAAGTGGTGGGTGACCTTTGCGGTTAGAGCTGACACACCAGAGCCACCAACTGACAACCTGCCTTTGGCTGTACTTGGAATGGACCTTGGTATCGAGAAGGCTGCTTGCACGACCCTTGTCACTCCCGCGAAGGTCAGGGAGACCAGATACTTTGTTCAGAGGGACAAGGTGAAGGTGATCAAGAAGTACGACAGGCAGGTGGCCGACCTCCAACATAAGATGGCATCGAGAAGGAACAACGGGCTGCCCTACGACGAGGTTGCAGAGAGGCTAAGAAATCTCAGGACAAAGCGAGAGAACGTTGCACGAGAGTACGATCGCGTTCTGGTACGGCAGCTTGTGGACTACATCACCGAGCTCTCTGGGAGATATACCCTCCATGTGGCCATTGGTAGACTCAAGAACATCAGGGTCACCGCACGCAGAGGTAACTACAGGGGTCGCAGGTTCAGGGGGATGATCCATTCCTGGGCTTTTGCGAGAATCACTGACAACCTGAGCTATGCACTGGCGCAGCTCGGATGGTCTGTGAGTGGAAAGGACTCTCGTTTCCGAGTAGTTCCTGAGAACTGGACCTCTATCATGTGCTGGAAGTGTGGTCGCAAGGGAAGACGGCCTAAGCAGAACTACTTCGTGTGTCCAACCTGTGGAAACAGGTGCAACGCCGACAAGAACGGAGCCATCAACATCGCTGGACGCCTCATCACGCTCACGGGATCACTTCATTCTGTGAGAGGACTAGGCAAGTGGGCCAATGCTGTTTCACGCAGCACACGCTCACTCCCGAAAACCCGAGGGAAGGTTTCTTCTCGAAGGAAGTCCTTACTCCCAACAAAGAGTGTCATATCACACTCTAGGGAGTCCGCGGCTGTTCACCTTGCTCAAACGAGCCTTCTTAGTTTTGGTGACGAAGCTGAGATGGGTGATAATGACCCCGCCGTGGCAAGCACTGTGAAAACACTCTCTGTTGCTGGAAGTGATACACCAGCAGTAGGACAGGAGAAGGAAGCCAGGTCTGTGGGAGGGATACTATCCCAATGATGATAGACAAAGCCTCTGCTGATTGCATACTCAAACGAGTCTGCGAGGTGGCGACACCGGGCTGGGGAGGGGTGGAACACAGAAGTTGCTTGCAGTTGAGCTTCACTCAAATTGTAAGGAACAGATTCATGGGAAATCCCTATTAGACGAGAGAACTACTCTTCAATTCCCAAAATCATAGGAGTGAATGATAGTGAGAAGTCTGCGTGTGGGTCTTGTTCAAGCCAAATGGGACGGCGATGTTACTGATGAAGAATCCATTGAGGAAAACATCGAGAAGATGATTCAGAAGCATGAGGATTTCGCCGCTGCTGCCAAGAATAAAAAAGTTCAGATTTTGTGCTTTCAAGAGCTATTCTATGGACCCTATTTCTGTGCGGAACAAAATCGGCGATGGTACAAATACGCGCAGCCTATTCCTGGCCCTCTAACAGAACGCATGTGCAATCTGGCAAGGAAAAACAATCTCGTCTTGATTGTTCCAATGTACGAGGAGGAAATGGCTGGCATTTACTATAACACTGCAATTATCATTGACTCTGATGGAAGTCTTCTAGGCAAGATGAGAAAGATGCACATTCCACATCTTGACCCGGGTTTCTGGGAGAAATTCTACTTCCGTCCGGGCAATCTTGGATATCCTGTTTTTGAAACCTCAGTCGCTAAGGTTGGCATCTACATATGTTACGACCGTCACTTCCCAGAAGGAGCCCGAGCTCTTGGTCTGAATGGTGCTGAGATAGTCTTCAATCCATCCGCCACTGTTGCAGGTCTCTCTGAGCACCTGTGGACTCTGGAACAGCCCGCACATGCTGTGGCAAACGGATACTTCATTGCGGCCATCAATCGAGTAGGTGAAGAACCTTGGAAAACTGGCACCTTCTACGGTAGCTCCTACGTAGCTGACCCACGAGGGAATCTCGTAGCCCAAGGCTCTCGAGATAAGGAAGAGCTAGTCGTGGCTGACATCGATTTGGATCTTATCCGCGAGGTTCGAAACACTTGGCAGTTCTACAGAGACCGCCGACCAGACAGCTACGGAGACCTAACTAAGCTTTAGATTGACGCGTCACAGACTTTTTTCGACCTCTGTGAAGACTTCATCAAGGATGGCACAAGCCTCATCAATCTGCTCAGCTGTGAGTTCAAGCGGCGGCTGGAACCTGATTACATTGCCGTCAAGTCCGCCTTTGCCAATTAACAGCCCCCGGGTCTTACATAGTTCCATCACTTGGAGCATCTCTTGGACGGCAGGCTCTTTGGTAGTTCTATCACGAACTAGTTCTACACCCAGCATCAATCCTTGGCCTCGAACCTCACCCACCAATTTGTGATCCTCTTGGAGTGACTCCAGTTTCTTTTTCAAGAGAGCGCCAAGTTTCGCAGCTCTCTCTAGGTATTTGCTTTCTTGAATTATGTCTATGACAGCTACAGCGGCTGCGCACGACAAAGGATTGCCTCCGAAAGTTGCAAAGGCATCCGTTACAGCGTAATCTGCGGCAATTTCTGGGCGTGTGATGAATCCTCCAATTGGAATACCACTGCCGAAACCCTTTGCAAGCGTAATGATGTCGGGATCCACGCCTGCATGTTGGATTCCCCACCATTTGGATCCAGTTCTGCCAAACCCTGTCTGCACTTC
>JABCTJ010000191.1 GCA_018238375.1 Candidatus Thorarchaeota archaeon | reverse complement strand
GTTGAACCAACCTCATACTCCAAATCATTTGGAGGTATTCCAATATCCGGAGCTTCAGCAGAAACGACCGTCACAATCACGAGGTCACTTGCTAAATAGTCTCCAATATTGGTGACAGTGAGTGTGTAATTATACTGTCCAGGAACCAAGCCATCGATCTCCACAGTGATGCCAAAACCATCCCAGTCTCCGCTGTCTATCATTACGACATTTCTATACACATCAAATAAGAAAGGTCCGGGGCTTGAAGGATTCCAAGTAATAGAGTGACCCGTTGTTCCCTCTTCATATTCGATATCTTCTGGGCTGTCTATGCTTGGCCATGGAACTTCGGTTAACGTAGATGGGTATCTATCTTCACTAAGGGCTGTTCCAGATATCGCATAGACACCGGGTCCAACATGGTCATCCCATGTATTGCCAACATTCACGCTGTCATCCCAAGTATTGTCCCAGCCATTATCACGAGCATTTAACATTGAATGAGCGCCAAGTGAGTTACCATAGAACGTGATGTTCCAACTGCTATCCACGTCAATTCCGTAGGGGCCGCTATCAAAGATCCAGTTGTTGGTCACTAAACAAAAGTCGCTCCCATCGATACTGAGGCCCCTGTCAGAATTGAACGCTAGTTCGTTGTTGGATAAAATGCAATTCGAAGAGTCATCCAATACCAAGGCTTCATCACTGCTTACAATCGTGTTATTCCAGGCAGTGACATTCTCTGACAGTCGAATACGAAGGCCGTACAAATCGCTATCAGATATGGAGTTGTTTGACGCTACGACGAGTGATGACTCAAGGATACTGATACCGTAAAAGCACCCCTGTGCGATGTTAAGATCCAGAGTGCAATTGGTAGAAGTGCGACAATAAATCCCCCGCTCGTAGCATTCTATAAACTCGCTGCTCCGCACTGTGCAATTCTCTGAATATATCAAATGAAGCCCTATTCGACCACAGTCCTCCAATACCGCGTCTTCCAGCTCACATAGCGTGCAATAGCCGAAAACCATTCCTCTTGCGATGTCATGAAAGTGTCCACCTTCAATCTTGACTCGTGAGCAATTGCCCAGGATAATTTGCCCATACAAGTCACCATCAAGCACAGTGTCTGTCAGGTTCCAGTAGTAACCAAGTTCCTTCCCATTTACTACATTGTCAGAAAAATCGTGATGCAGATGTTCCAAGTTGTAGAAATCAACAGTAGCACCATCTTCCACAAAAGCGCAATCCTTGACTGTACAGTCGGAAGAGAACCCGATGTATAGACCGTTGCCTTCGTTACTGTAAATCGTATTATTCATGATCTGGCTATTGGAAGAACTATCAATCTGAACACCCGAGGAACCGTTGTCATATAGAGTACAGTTCACGGAACTGCAGTTGGTGCAGCTACGCATCCTGAGACCATGGTACCAGCTTCCATGTGCTGTGCAATTGACGACCGCACAATCCTCAGAATACACCATAATCATGCCATTCATCACATTGGAGAGCTGCCCGTTCCGCAGAGTGACTCCTGTGCAATCCACCAGGAAAACTTGACCGTGTAAACTGACATCGATATCCTGGCCGCTTAGACTTAGATAATAGCCAAGGGGTCTGCCTTGAACCATGTTGTTCAGGAGGTCGTGACTCCAGTACACAAGCTGAAACGCATCAATTTACAGCCCATAATTATTCAGATTATTGTCAGTCAAATTACAGTATCGCGAGCGCGAGAGCACGACATCATGGTTACTGCCACCTTGTATCGTGTTGTTGAGTAAAGTCACATAATCTGCGTTCCATATCGTGACGCCCCCATTTGAGCCCTGCACAATGTTATCTCTTAGTGTGGCATGATCACAACCATTCATGAAAACACCCAACGTGCATGAAGTATGTGTGTTGTTGTGCAGAATTACATAATTAGATGACCAACAAGTAGCGCCATAATAGTAGTCTGAAACCGTATTGTTGACAATCGTGCAGTAATTAGAACCGCTCAAGTAAATCGCCGTCATTCCGGTTTCTATGGTGTTGTTGAAAACCACCAAGTTATGCGAAGTGCTTGCACGTACCGCATCAGTCTTCATTGTGAAAACACAGGACTCAACAGAACCGTGAGTAGCATTGCTGAGAAGAACTCCGGTTCCTGAATCATCCAGCCCATCATATCTCAACAAGCATGAACCAATTACAAAGGACACATTCACATTGTTGATTTCAATGCACGTGTCTGCTGTTGAAATGTCAAGGGCGTCTATTCTGTACGGACTACCTTCATTTCCGTTCCCAGACCAGCCCTCATCGGATGCTTGATTCGCAAAATCAGTGTCATTTACTATCAGTATCGGATCATGTACATCATACGAAATGAGATGCGTTTTATTGATTGTTTCGATATACTCTTGATATTCAGTAACCAAGCTTTCACCCAATGATTGAGAATCTGATGCGGCGTTTGATAAGGCAATCAAGAATACAAGGAAAAATGCCGCGGCGAATAAATTTCTATTCTTCATGAGAATCCCTCCTTTCCCGTTCCGCTGCTATTCCCCGCTACACGGCAGTGAACCATTTCCAACAATTCATCCGAAATACCAGCGGATTATTTTGCGCGGGACATGAATCACTTTCCTATATGTGTTGCGACCTGCGGAAACTGCTAAACCGTCTGTCATCAGGATTGAATGAAGGAGATGCAGATTTTTCAACCAGCCTTCTCGCTATAACTATCTGAAAGACGAACATGGCAATAACCACAACAGAGCTGCCTTTGGCCTTTTGATAGTAACAACAACAGCTGTCATGAATGTGCATTCAAAAATAAAAGGAAGAGGAGCGCTTTACGCGCGTCCTCAGGTAGATTCTATCTCTCGGCTTTTATCTCTTCCAATGTCTTGCCTTTTGTTTCAAGCGGCTTAGCAGCTAATGCAATCAGTGGAATAAGCATCAGGAGACCACCGACTATCCAGAAGCCTGCCATATCTGCAAACATTGCTAGCAGAACTCCTGACAATAGAGGTCCAACAACATATCCGAATCGAGCTCCAGTCACACAAACTCCTACACTCGTCGCCCTCACTTCAGTTGGGAATATCTCTGCAAGGTAGACATAGATCCATGTTAGGACCATGGACATGAAGAAATACATTCCCCAGTAGAACGTGGGCATCCCTGTCATTCCTAGTCCGATGTAGCATATCACAGAACCAAGTGAACCAAGTATGAGTACAATTGTCCTCCCAATCTTGTCTAGCAGTATACCTGATATGAGAGCACTTACTGGCAACAGCAATCCGCCGATGGTAAGAATTGAGTTGAACTCCGCGTCTGTCATGCCCAGCGGACCTGTGAAGAATTCTCCACCAAATGTAGTTGCCATCTTGAAGGAAATCGTCCAAGTGAGATAAACAAGCGTTGCGATGATTATGTATTTTCGGTCCTCAGGTCTAAGTTTCCTTAGAGCTTCCATAATGCCAAGTCGCTTCTTGCCACGTGCTTCTTCTGTTTCCTTCCACCTCTGTGTGTCCTTAATGAAATAGAGCAGAATAAAGAGGACAATCATCATGAAGAACATAACACCGTAACCCATCCGCCACCCATAGGAGTCGATGATGGTTGGTCCCAGTATTGCCCAAATTGGAATCACTCCAATGAGAAATGCCGCACTGCCATACATACCTCGTTTCTTTGCAGGCGCTTCTTCTGATATCGGAATTTCCCACAGATTGGATGTAGTTCCCATTATCATAACTGAATAGATTAGTAGGAATACATACAGATCCGCAGTCAAGAACACGATCATGAGTGCTGGAACTCCCATTATTAGGACAAGGAGCATCATTCCTTTTCGTCTTCCATACGCATCAGCATACCAGCCAATGAAGAAAACTCCAAACACAATGATACCAAAGATGCCCTGTAGGAAGGCAAACTCGCTTCGTGCTACTTCATCAGCAATTGCCGGCCACCATTCATCAAGGATGTTGGGTATTGCTTTTGTTTCAATCATTGAGAGCCAGGTATCCATACTGCTGACCAAGCCCATGACTAAAACTAGGAATATCAAGTTATTTTTTGATATTTTTGGTGATTGTTCACCGCTTTCCATATCTCTCTCTCCATGTAGTTGAGTAAACGTAACTTTGATGATTCATGAATGCTCTATTATATTCTCCTTATCCATGGAATATGTTCATTTTCGTACATCTTTTGCTCCTGAGGGCCTGTTTCATATGTTAGCCGAGTCTGCCACACCATTACGCTTATCACTGAGTTCAATACAGTTAACTATTATGAAGAAGTACGATATCATCGTCATCGGTTCAGGTGCGGGTATGCATCTCGCATCCGCGGCTTATGAACGCGGGATGAAGGTGGCTGTGATAGAGCATGGGCCAATGGGGGGCACCTGTCTGAACCGTGGATGCATCCCGACAAAGATACTGACGTACGTCGCGGATTTGATTGTGCAGACTGAACATGCCAACGAGTTGAATATCACTGCCAAAGTCGAGTCGGTTGACTTCAAGGGCATAATGGATCGCATGCGTCATGATGTTAGAGGTGACAGTCAGGCTCAAGGTGAGGGAGTTGACGCCGCAGAGAACCTAGACTGGTATAAAGAAACAGGCGAGTTTGTACGTGACCATATCATCAAGGTCGGAAATGAGGAAATCACAGCGCCAAACATTTTCATCGTCGCAGGCTCAAGACCCCTGATACCTGACATCGAAGGTCTCGACAATGTGGATTATCATACCAATATCAGCGTAATGGACATGACTGAGAAACCAAAGTCAATGATTATCCTCGGAGGAGGCTATCTAGCTGTAGAGTTTGGGCATTTCTTTGCAGCTGTAGGTGTTGACGTTACCATAGTAGGACGCAATCCGTACTTGGTAAAGAATGAGGACAATGACGTTTCTGAACTTCT
>JABCTJ010000171.1 GCA_018238375.1 Candidatus Thorarchaeota archaeon | reverse complement strand
GCATGGTCCATCTTATGATACAAGAAGAGAGAAAGCACTGCGGTGGCAACATGACCGAGTCAGAGAGAACAGTCGAGAGTATAACACATTGTGGCCTCGATGTCGTCGGATACCCCACCACGATTGGACTCCTCCTCAAGAACTGGTTTATTCTCGCTCAACTTGGTTCATACTGACGATATTCGCACCCTCTTCATGTCCTCGGAGTGGACTGCGACGAGCACCACATCATGCAGCTCCGGTCCGGATGGCTTCAATCTGGCTGTAGAGCTGTGGGTGGTCGACAACCCGTGGACTGAGCACACTTGAACGGTCCACTGTGCCAACTATCTCCCTGACCAGCTGGTGGGGTGGAGTTTCCAAGTCTGTGAAGAACCTCTCTATTGCACTAAGGTCCTCCTCGGTCAAATGCTTCAGCACTTTCCTACTGAACTTGAGGACAGGATGCCGCAACAACTTCAGCTTCTCCATGTCGTACATTCCTTGGGGCAGTAGTGATCTATAACTCAGGTCGAGAGACCCTAGTATCTTGTTCTCCATGTCGATCTCTTGAATAGGCCTTGGCAGTTCCAGCATACACTCAAGAACGGCACACCGGGAGAATGGATCCCATTCAAAGTTTGTTCTTGAGATATGGTAGACATCAAACATATCCGACGTCTTGTTTCTTGAAATCATGGTGCGCCACTTATTGGCAAAGGCCTGTTCTTTTCGAACGGTCTGCACTTTGAACTCTCTCTTGGACATCGGGTCCTTGAGTGTCGCCCAGCAGTCCTCCAAGAGGGGGTATCGGCGCATGAAGTTCAGTTCTACCTTGAAGTGTTCTTGTTTCTGGCCGGTATCCCGATAGTGCACACTGAATAGCGTGGCCCGATTGACCTTGCGAGTACGATTCCGCTCTGCCGAGAATCCCGCATGTTCAAAGACCTCTTGCAGAGCGTCTTCGACTTGTTGTCGTTCCTCCTCCCATTGAACATGTCCACTATGTCTGTAATCGCAGTCTATGTCGGTCGTCACTCGCGGAGGGCCCTTTGGGGACGTGCTGAGGTCTTCAGCGAGGTCGGTAGCAATCCTTGTAGGCTCATCAAAATGAACATAGATGAGGGCCGAGGCCCCTCCGAGGATGATTCGCTCTCTTAGGAACTTGTGTTGAAACATGGCTTCAAGAAGGTCAATCTGCCTTGAGACCTTCTCGACTATGCTGGATGGAAACAAATCTGCGAAGTTTCTACGGCTTCTTGTTTTCTCCTCAATTGGATCCCGCTCTGGGTCGCGCTGCTTTGTCAACTAAACACCCCTCACAAACTGCGCCCAGAACTCGCGCGGCACAAAGAGCCGCCATTGTCCGTTCAACTCCACAGACCCCAGCCGTTCACGAAGAGCCCTGTTCTTGAAGAGATACTGGGGCGGCCCCTTGACGTGCCTTTCAAGCTCCTCCAGTGTTTCTTCCCCTACTCCTGTCAAGAATGGCGACTCTCTCCCCAGGGTCTCAAGGACAAAGCCGACCTTTCTGATGAGCATCTGTTTTTGCCTAGAGAGAGTGGTCTGCAAGAGTAGGTCGGGGTCGCGTAATCGTAGTTCGGAAATGCTCTTCATAATTTCCTCCCAGCCACCGCCAAGCGCAGGTCGATCAAGACAATCGACAAATGTTCTCTCAGGGGAAGTGACCCTGATCGTCTGTCCATGGTGTTTTTCCTGAACAACCCCCTCTCTGGTTTCCCGGACTCCAACGGGACGAAACTCAACCCCCCTGAAACTGAATCCTTGGAATCTTCTGGATCGCAGAACACAGACATACACAATCCGCCATCCCATCGTCTGACTTGCACCATGGACCTCAAGAGCTGAGTGGAACCCGAGGAACCCCTCCTCCGAGACCTTGGAACCAATCAACATCTTATCAGGTGTTTCCGCTCTAAGACCCTGTGCGGTGGGGAACCTCAATCCCTGTGAAGATGGCACGCCGATGATGTAGAGTCCTCTTCGAACTCGTTCTGCACGACCAGAGTCGATGAGGGGCTCAATGTACGCCTTGCGTACATGCTCGCTTGACACCTTTCTCCCTATCACATCCCTAGCGATTGTCACGATTTCGATGAGTGTGGAAACCTGCGACTCCAGAAGTCTGTGATATATCCTATCGATGTTCCTCATGCCTGACACCCTGGTCGAGATAAAGGATGTTTTAATACCCTTTTCTCCACCAGAACTTAACAATTCTTCCATATGAGTCTTGTGCAGAACCGTTGTCCGAAACTTACCCAACTAGGACATTCGCCCCAATGGCGTTCGGTTCCTGCTTCATCGACGGGCACTGGCCCAACGGACCTGTAACCTCCCGCCTCACGACAGGCGTTTTCTGTCTCCGCCCAACTAGCGGCGACATTAGTTTAGACCACAAATGAATATAAAAACCCAACTATTGATAACCGGCTAATTTAATGGTGGTTCACCTAGTAATGCATGGTATTAAACGGTACTAAATGATTCTACTGTTGCAACCTCTGAGTCTGAGGAATCTCAGGATGTCAATCACCTTGACTGAAGTCAATAGATTGTGCGGTCAACCAATAGTTGCGCATGCCAGCTATACCATCGGACTCAGGCTATCACTAGAATAAACTTCATCATGCTGAACACGATTTCCACCAGACTTCTCCATTTATACTCATAGATCTCCTTCCACTCCTCAGGACCCGCTCGATACTCTCTCATCAACTGACCATAGGTCCTGTGGGCTCCCGAGTTTGCGCTGAAACTCCCCCTCGTTTCGATGGACAGATGTGCCCCGATGTCAGAATTCCAGGTTAAACAAGTTGACATTGAGAGAAAATGTGGATATCCTGAACTCTCTCTCATTTTCTATTCTTCGTATCTCTATTCATTACATATCTCATTCTCTTTTTCATGGCGCAAGGCCGTTGCAGGGGAGTGAGGACTTCCCGCGAGAACGTGGTTCCCGATGGGCATTCGTTCGTGCGCGTTGGCTGCGTCTTGCAGTGGTGGCGCACTGACCTAGTCCTATCATATCGGACTGTACTGGTAGGTAGGATATGAGCACCCCGCGAGCGAAGTCTCGAACTGTTTCTCTTGGTAATGAACACAACACCCCATTTCACTGACTAGTTGGCAAATGTACACACGGTGCTCTTTAGGTTTGGGCGTTCTTCGGTTTGGCATGATGGTTTTCACACGTGGGCCCTTTACAGTGGATTTTCACTCAGACAATGAGAAGGGGGTTGGCGGGATGCATGGTCAGTCTTGTGATGCAAGAAGCGAGGAAATGCTGTGGTGGCGACATGACCGAGTCAAAGAGATTGGTCGAGAGTATGAAGAACGCAATCCAGAAGGTTGCTCCTAGGCTCACGAAAGATTGCTCTGTCGGATTCATGGAATTCGGTCAAGGAAACCACCAACCTCAGTCTGTAGGGATATTGACCAAATCGACTCCCAAGTTCTTTCTGTGGGCTTCAAGTATGGCTGTCTTGACATGAGAACATACAGCGCACAGTGTTTCTGAAACTGGTATGCCGGCAAGAGGATGCGCTGCCTATGGAATAACCAGAATCTGACATACAGAACAGAGCGTCGATGATTACAAACTTGTCATTCGAGATGGTGATATGTTCATAGCCTTTCAATCCATGTAATTCAAAACTACTGAGGACGTAGAAACACTAATAAACGTACTGCAATAATTACTTAGAGAGTAACTTTTGCAGTATAAAGTATAGTACAATCATCATGGTGAAAGAGTTGGCGAGATATGCGGTGACCAAGGGAATTGAGTTAATCAGAGAATTGACAGAAGAAGGATTATTGATTTTTGATATAGAAGATGCACAAAGGACGGTTGCCCCTCTTGGCATTGGAAAGGGACATCTTAGAAAAATCCTACACGAACTTACAGCTGGTCAATGGATTAAGCGAATTCGCCGGGGTCTTTATGTAATAACCATGGGAACTTCAGGGTTAGTGACAGTGCATCCGTTTGCAATAGCAACCCATTTAGTTCAACCGTCGGCGATTAGCCACTGGTCTGCGCTAAGCTTTCATGGGTTCACTGAGCAAATCCCACTTACAGTTACTGCCACCACGCCAAAGAAGGTAGTGACTCCAAGTATGCACGGAGCTGACAGTCAACGAAGAACTAAGCATACATGGAAGATTGATCAAACACAATACGAGTATGTCAGTGTCAAATATGGCTATTACTTCGGACTAGAAGAAATCTGGATTGATGAGTTTTTCAAGATTAAGATAACTGACAAGGAACGTACAATCATTGATTGCTTCGCTTTTCCTCGGATGTTTGGGGGAATTCAATGGGTTCTGAGTACATTGGAAGAAGTCATTGATCAAATCGACTTGGAGAAGCTAGTTTCCTATGCCATAAGATATGGTAAGGTTTCCGTTATGAAGAGAATTGGATGGTCTCTTGAAAAGCTAGGAGTACATGAATCAACACTTGATTCTCTTAGGTTCGTTAAGGCATCTGGATTCTACGAAATTGATTCGACAAGAGTCAAGAGAGGGACTTATGATCACAATTGGAGGATTGTGGACAACACTGCTGAGAAGATGGTTTCATGAGAACGCTGAAACAGAAGCTAATGGATGAAGCAAAGCAGATAGAAGGTGGTCTTCCAATTCTGGAAAAGGACTACACAATCGGTTACATTATTGCAGGTCTGATGGAACGAGAGAATCTAAGACACACTCTAGTCATGAAAGGTGGAACAGCGCTCAAGAAACTCTACTTTGGTGATTATAGGTTCTCTGAAGATTTGGATTTCTCTGGCATTGACGCTCCAACGCATCATAATCTTGAGAATGAGATTAACATCGCCTGCGAATCAATGAGAGTTATGCTTCAAGAATCCGGCGATTTTCGTATCTCATTGGAGCGCATCACGCACAAGAGCCCACACCCAACAGGTCAAGAATCTTTCAAGGTGCGTATCCAATTTCCGTGGCATAAGCAATTGAGTCAGTCAGTTAAAATTGAGGTCGCTCATGATGAACCTGTCATTCTTGAACCAATGGTTCAGCCACTTATTCATCATTATGATGATTCTCTGAACATAGAAGTAAGATGCTATCAGCTTGAAGAAATAGTGGCTGAGAAGCTCAGAGCTGCACTTCAAAAAGAGAAACAGCGACTGGAACGCGGCTGGGCTCCTCCCCGTGGCAGGGATATCTATGACATATGGCGTGTTTTGAAGGAGTATCAACCCAAGCTGAATCTTGATTGCCTTCCAGATCTTCTCAAGAGAAAGTGTGTGGTGCGAAACGTCAAATATGATTCGCTGGACGATTTCTTCCCTGAAGACCGCATGGAGGAGATTAGGCGGTCCTGGACTCAAGATGTCGGCAGATTCGTATCCAGCCTTCCAAACTTTGATGATGTTTTGACTGAAACACGAGCCATACTTACATCAGTCTTTTCGAATTCCAGATAAATGGCTTCATGAATAGGCCGAAAGAGTAGGGCAATGGGCGCAATTAGAACTCGTCGCACAGGACCTATTCTATGCAGAGCAAGCCGTGTCCGAGAGCGACAAGAAGGCCCTGCGGGTCTTGGTGTGCGATGAGGTCCGAAGGGTATGTAACAGCTGCAGAAAACCTGTACAAA
>JABCTJ010000135.1 GCA_018238375.1 Candidatus Thorarchaeota archaeon | reverse complement strand
ATGAGTACAGCATCAATATAGAGTTCAAGGTAGGCAATCCCGCTCCCTGAGTCCTCTGCAGAGGCATTTACTTTGAGAATCCCAGACGCAGGTGCATACCATATCGGGTCATCAAAGCCAATCACAGGATCAATGTCGTCGATTACTGTATAGGAGTAGTACAGCCCTCCATTGTCATCGATCGCGGAATTCCCCACACGGTCAAGAGCTTCTACGTAGTAGTCCACGCTTGTGCCATAGGGATGGACAGGTATTTGGCCAGCCCATAGCGTAGCTTCCTCAACCATCGGTATCGAAACCCACCCTGATCCGCTGTTGTAATGTAGAAGGACTGAGCCAACCCCCGTAAATGCATCCTCGGCTTCTGCAGTGACCGAAGGAGAGGTTAGGTAGTTTGGAGGTGGAGGTGCGACGACATTGGACAAGTCAGGAGGGGTTTGGTCAACAACGAAATGCATGTCATCAAAGAGGGTTGACACCTCACCTCCGTCCCATATAGTCGCAACAAGATAGATTTCCGTGATGAAGAGAGGCGTCTGTGAAAACCCTTGAACATCGTCTGCAATATTCCTGGTAAGATGCTTCCATTCCGAACCGACCTCATTCATCCCATCCACTAAATAGTAGAGGTCGCTGGTACTATTCCAGCCTTCAGAAGGCGGATTTATTCCAGCCAGCCAGTAGTAGATATCGCTGCCGTCGTTGAACTCTAATCGAATGTATGAATCAGCAGTTGCAGACCCTGGGTCCACCAACCGATCCAGCCTCCAATAGAAATCCGTCGTGAGAGAGGGGGTTATTTCCAAGTAAACACTCCTCCGGAGGTAGGTGTATGTGTAGGCTGCAGTGGACGTGAGGTTTGCAGCGTAGGAACCGGAATGCGCATCTTGTGTCCAGTTCGCTGAGGGAGTGCCCGATGGAGTAGCCCGCCAACTATCGAATTCATGAAAATCAGTCAGATGCACCTCGAATCCAGGATCAATCGTGGGGTGCACGTTAAGATTGTAGTTGTCAATTAGCAATGTCATCCTTGCGCCTTCAAGATAGTTGGCCTGCACATGGAAAGTGTATTCATAGATTGAGAGATTGCTCCAGCCATAAGAGAATAAGACCGAGTACATATCCATTGAGAAATGCGCCCACTCGTTAGTCTGATTATAGCTGGGAGCCTTGAGGTATAGGTTGTATGAGCTGTTCGCGGCCATATCTCCCGACGAGCCAGCACCAAAGAAGTAGTATAGAGTATAATATTGGGAGGTCTGCAGATCTTGAAGTCTAATCTGGAAATACGCCCTTTGGTCGAAATCGTCCCCTAAGCCTTCAAAATCCAAGTACCAGTCGAACTCAATAATCGGATAAGACTCGATTGTAACGTACTCGCGTTGATAGTAGTTCCATATATAGTCGTAGAGTTCACACCGAGAACTTGACTGGTTGGTCAGAGCCTTTGATGTTAGGTTTGCAGAGTATTGTCCTTGTGTTTTGACACTGCTTAGAGTGATGAAAGAGTGGTCGCGGTTGCCATTATTCACGTACCAATTCGTAACCGGGTTCGCCTCAAAATCACCATTGGTGATGAATTCAATGGTTGCGTTGTGCATATAGAAATCGTCGAAGTAATAATTGGTGTAACTTCCGCTATGTGAATGATACTCAATATAGGCATTTAGAAAAACATAGCGAATGCTGAGGTCGAAAGCCCCAAACACAGAAA
This sequence comes from Candidatus Thorarchaeota archaeon, assembly GCA_018238375.1. Taxonomy (GTDB): domain Archaea; phylum Asgardarchaeota; class Thorarchaeia; order Thorarchaeales; family Thorarchaeaceae; genus WTCK01. Next base: position 10,625 of record JABCTJ010000135.1, on the reverse strand, counting down.
TGAAATCTGCTGTGATATTCCTTGAAAGGCGGCGCCATTGGCCTTGTTGGGGAATGTCACTTACATTGAAGTATGCGTAGCCATATGTTGAACCCGTAGTATTCGTGGGGGTCCACGATGTAATCGGTTCCAAGAAGTAGTACATGTAGAAATCATAGCCGGTAGCGTTTTCGAAGTAAAAGACAAAGTATGTAGGTGCCTCGCTGTCACCGTGCTCCATATAGATCCATGTTGTGAAATTAACATCAGAAGTCAGATAATAGTCAGACGCACCAAGGTAGTGGGCTATTGATATGTAGTCCGAAACAGGCGAGGACTCAATCAGAAGACTGGCCGAGTATGACCCTCCATGGACCTCAGCAGTATCGCTAAGGTTGCCGCGGGCATACGTATACATCCGCTCATCCCAGTCGCCCGAAGGCAGACCATTCGAGTCGGCTTCTTCCATGTCCCAGTTTTCAACCCCCTGTGAAACCATGGGAGACTCGCCCATGAAATCAGACGCGGAGAATGTGTTCAAAAGCGAACTATTGTCCTGTATGTCATTTGTGGGAGCACTAATTGACAGGCACAGGAACAGTAGGAAGAATCCCATAACAATACTCATTCGTGTCTTCAACAATAACACCTTCCGAATACCACATAGCCCTGCAAAAGGCGATATATAATAGTACGAATCTTAGATAGCCGTTGAAGATATAGCATGAAGTTCCAGAGGTTGACTACAAAGCAACCAGCTTGATATCATCATCACACTGCGCTCCAATGCCAAGCTCTACAGCATGAGCAATCTGCGGAAGCTCCCACACATTCCCACCCAACCGATTTTTTGCTTCATAGCTCTGAAGAAGCTTCACGCCCTCAACATCTATGGAAACCATGTCTCCACTGGCGAGAATGAAACCAGAGTACTCCAACTTCCCACTCATGGGACCACCTGTCACGAAACACTTCCGGGCGTCCATGATTATTAGAGAGGGCTGGAAGTACGAAGCAAGGTCAACTGCCTTCTGCTCCAGTCGTCGTGCGTGCATCCTCAGTCGATCCCGGTGTTTAATCCAACCCACAAAGAGTTTCATACTTGCAGTGAATCGTGCAAGCCTGTGTGTTTTGAGACATGGAGCCAGCACAAGCTTTCCAAGGTCAAGCAATGGCTTCCCGATCGAGCCCTTCTTGAGAAACTTGCCACGGGGAAAGTGCACCCTTACCCATTCATTCTCATCAAGGAATATCAGGTCTGCATCCAAGGCGTCAGCTACTTTATCGAGACCAATCTTTTTGGCTACTTCTCGCGTAGACACTCTCAGAGTTGAGCTGTCAACAATCCGAATCTTCTCGGCTCCAGCATCCAGAAGAAGCTCACCAAGAGCTTTGATGAACTCCGGATCACTTGATGCTGGGTAAGGGTCAGCCGTGTTGAGATTCGGTTTGATGGTCACCGTATCACCTTCTTCGATGACTTTCTCAAAACCACCAATGAGTTCCACGGCTCGCTTGATATCACTCTTCAAATTGCCACTAATGGAGGTCTTGCTCACTAAGAATCGGCCATCCTCTGTGTAAGGTGTAACAGATGCCATATTGAGGGAAAGATGTCTTGGCCGTCAAATACTCTTCCATGTAGGTGTTCACGCAAACACAGACGGGACAGCTATTTCTTCCGTTTCCGCTTTGGAATCAAAAATCCTACACGGTCCCTGTACTCCAAGTAAGGCCGCCCATATCTGATTACTAGATCCTTCTCCTCTGCAATGCAGAACACGTAGAATATGGAGAACCAGAGAAACGAGTATAGTATTAGAAACGGCGAATTGAGAAAGAAGGAAATGGCCAACCAGATGAAAGCCTCCCCAACGGCTTGTGGATGTCGAAGGGTGTCATAGATTCCGCTGTACAATGTATGCTCCTTCTTTGGCTCAAGACTTTCTTTGCCAGCATCCTTCAAGCCCTTGAACATTAGAGCCAGCGAGGGGATGAGAATGACAAACCCTACGATTACAAAAATCCAGTGTTCCCAAGGAAGGAAACGTGGAAAATCGATGGAGAGCGGATAGAAGTAATAAATTAGATAATTCACAATCGTCACGACTTCGAAGGCCGATGCAATGATTCGGTACTGCTTGCATTTGGGATAAGCAGACTCGCCAATCTCCTTCTCAAGAGCAGCAGGCCTGATGCTCTTGATGTAGAAATGCGCCATTAGTACTGTTGACAGTACCAGCACAATGAAATTAATCCAATCGATCACCGATGCCATCTCAGAAAGAATTGTTCAATCCCCATGGAGATGGTTAGCTATTAAGTGACTTGGGAAACGAAGTAACAGTCATACGCCTAAGACAACAAGGATGACTCCTGCGATTGTAACCGCAACGCCAATCATCGCAACTCTTGTGATGCGTTCCTTCAAGAAGATTATCGATATCGGCAGCGCGAAAAGCGGGGATAGAGAACCAATAACCGAGGTGACTGCGGCACCCACGAACTTCACTGTGGAAACGTAGAGAAGCGAACCCAAGCCCATTCCAAACAATCCTGCAACAGCTATTATCTTGATAGTCCGTTTAGGAGGTGTCGACATCCCACGATGCTTGGCGACGAGGAACATCGGGATGAATGCGACGGATCCGAAAGCCACTCTAACGAAGTTGCCGTCGATGGGACTGACATTTTCGACCCCCACTTGTAGGAGGATAGCTCCCATCGCATAAAATATGGCAACTAGAAGAGCCAACCCTATGCCGATTTTGTCGAGATTGCGCTTGACTGAGTGGTCATCATCTTGCCCCTGTTCCTTTGAAATGAGGATGACTCCTATTACAGCTAAAAGGATGCCAACAGATCTGGACAGCAGAGGTTCTTCAAGGCCAACTGCAATGGCCAATAGATAGGTGAAGATAGGAAATGACATCGCAATTGGAAATGCATACGATACACCGATTCTCTCTTGCGCCGTGAGATAGAAATAGTCACCTAGCACGGCGCCGAAAATCACCGATACGACAAGGTATGCCAGCGCTTCCTGAGGAACGTAAAACGGCTCAGAATCAATAGGGAGAACAACCAGTGCAGTCATGAAAGCCAATGCCACCCACATCTTGATCGAGCTGATTGCGAGAGGTCGAATGGAATCGCTCTGTGACCTGTAGACAACGACAGATACAGCATAGATGGCTGATGCTAGTAGACCTGTCGCTAATCCAATCATCATCTCGGGGGTGACTTGCATAGTAGAGATTCAGGCTGCCACCTGCACCTAAGATGTTATCGGAGCGGATGATAAGCACAAGTTACTTTATTACAATTCATCTGCATTTGTAAATGGGGGAAGCGCCGCGTTGGAATCCGAGAGATTTTCAGGGTTTGAAAAATCGCTTGAATGCAAGCAAGGTTCAGTTTATGAAGAGGAGGATAATTATGTCGTACCTGTTGCCGTCGGCATTCTGCTCGTTGCCTGCACGGCTTACATTCTTCATTTTGAATTCATATCAGAATCAATTATAGAGGTACTGGCAGAACTCGGGGCTCTATGCGGAGTTGCCTTTGTCACTTATGGTCTGTACATTCGAAAAAGAGCACTCAAGAAATATCAATTTCACGGTATCAGTCGACGTACAATATCTGCGGTTGTCGAGTATCTGGACTCGGTAACGGTTCCTCCAGAGCAAATAGAACTTGCTGCGCGATATCAGAATGGTCCGGTCCACAAGAGGTTTCAGATTCATGAGCTGTTTGAAGAATATCTTGGATTGATGAAGTGTCTGCGCCAAAAGATTCTCTGGCCTCAAGAACAGGTAATACTTGCTGAAGAGTATATGGCGGTGTATGGGAGGCGTATCCGAAAAATGATCTTCATCACTCTATTGATGGGGGTAATCTTTATCGCGCTAGGATTACCGCCTGCATTGACTTTCGAGCGCCCTGAAATATTCATCGTAATGATTCTTCTGGTACACGGGGTTTGCGCCATTGGATGGGCCCTTCTTATGGCGTATAGAACGATTGACCTCTGTGACGTGAAGTGGCTCAATGACATTTCGGTTTCAGATGACATCAACCTCTCTGACACATTGAACGAGATTCTCTTGCTTCTAGTGGACCAGTATGAACATCCGCTCCGCTTCTTTGTTGCGGGGCAATACGCGGTTATGACGTACACTGGACGGACCAAGACAACATACACTTTGGCTAGACTGAAAGAAGCCGTTCTCTATCCTTCTCGAGCTACTGTTTCCTAGTCAAAGCTCAGGAATGGATTTGGCACTGGAGAGTCCCACACTGGTGGAAATTTTTATAACGAATAGATAATGACCAAAAGACTGGTGTTCGTGATGAAACTTAGGGAATGACATCCCACTCTGCATTTTCGTTCCGAGTTGACCAGAAGCTCGGCAGTGCCGAGGGACGATGTCTTATTGGAGATGGTCAACACAGTGTGTCCAACGAACATCCCGAACTTCAACTCGATTATTCGTTGAGGAGGTAATGACGCTGACAGTCAATGCCGTAGAAATTGAGAACCTAACAAAGACGTTCATCAGCATCCGAAGAAGAGCCATCGTAATTCCCGTTGAGAAGAAACAGGTAGAGGCTCTAAAGGGCATTTCACTGGATATTCCGCATGGTAAGGTCTTCGGTTTACTTGGACCCAATGGAGCAGGGAAGACAACTCTGGTTAAGTGTCTAGCAACTCTGGTTCTCCCAACGTCTGGAACTGCGCGCATCAATGGATACGACATTCTGCGAGAATCAACCCACGCTCGCGCATCAATGGGAGTCTGCCAAGGCAATGAGCGGAGTATCTACTGGAAGCTCACAGCAAGGGAGAATATAATCTTCTTCGCCAAACTGTACAGAATGCCACACAATGAGGCAAAGGAGAGAGCTGACGAGCTGCTTGGGAGGATGGAACTCCTTGAAAAGGCTGACGAGAAGACGGAGAAATTGAGCCATGGAATGCGCATGAAAATCGTATTCGCAAGGGCACTGATTCATGACCCTCCAGTACTTCTCTTTGACGAACCCACGCAAGGCCTTGATCCGACGTTTGCAACAGACCTGAGGAAGTACATCCGCGAGAAACTCAGCGACAAGACAATCCTATTGACCACGCACTACATGCATGAAGCAGACTTGCTCTGTGACAAGATTGCGCTCATTAACGAAGGCGAAATCAAGAGTTTCGACACGCCCAAGGCTCTCAAGAAAGCAGTCCGCGATTACGACAGCTTGCACATCAGAGTGGAAGGCCAACCGAACATTGAAACAATCAAGAAGATGGACAGTGTCATGTCTGCGGCGATTACTTCAAAGGATGGCCACGCAGAAATTGTTGCCACTTCCCACGATGGATACGAGCTAGCTCATCGTCTGCTGAACCATCTTCACGAGTTACCAGGTGTCCGAGTCGAGCACTTTGAAGTAAAGGAGCCCACACTAGACGACGTTTTTCTTCAGCTAACAGGCCGGAGGATTGAGGATTGATAATAGCTGACAAGATCATTGAGGAGACCCCACATGTAGGCAGCCTCTATCTCGATTCATTCAAACCCAGACTGATGGACTGGACAGCCGCACGCGTGTTTGCAGCCAAGAACCTCAAGATAGCAATGAGATACCCGGCTAACTTCATCATATGGGGGGTACTACCGCTTCTTTGGTTGGCACCCTACATGTTAATGATGACAGCGTTGGGTGGGCCTGGCACAAGCACATCCTTCACTGATCTATCGGGCTTTGATGATTTCGTCAAGTTCGCAATAATCGGCTGGTTCGTGTATCAGTACGTCGATTCCTCGATTTGGTCGGTAGGGAATAACTTCCGCTATGAGCAGTTCTCTGGAACACTGGAGCCATTGTTTGTAACTCCGGTGCCAAGAATCAGTATCCTGACTGGCGCAGCTCTCTCAGACTCGGTTCAGACTTCAATCTCGGCCATTGTATTGCTGACGACCGCGTCTTTCCTGTTTGGGGTTTCCTATGCGCTGACGGCCATCGCACCAATCATAGTACTACTGCTCATGATGATACTTGCATTGTATGGCTTTGGTTTCATGGTAGCAGGAATGATCCTTGTCTTCAAGGACCCCAGTGTGCTTACCCAATTTGTGGACACAGCGCTATTCACGGTCTCGCCGGTGAACTACCCGCTTCAGGCATTGCCCATTCAGGCAAGATACGTTGCGTACTTGGTTCCATCAACGATAGCCATCATCGTCATACGAGAACTGGCAATTACTGGTGTATTCGAGCTTGGCCAGTTCCTATCAGCAGCGGCAGGGCTTGGCGTCACAATTCTGTTCTTCTGGCTTGTCGGAATCGCCTCCTTCAGGTACGCTGAACGTTGGACCAAGAACCGCGGCAGTATGGGAGGATTCTGAGATATGAGCGACGACAAAGATAGCATCTTCCAGAAGATGTGGAAACGTGAAGGCTTTATGGCAGAGCTGCGAGCAGTTAATGCCATTGCAATCAAGCAGTGGAAAGTGGAGTTCAGCTACCCTCTGAGCGTGCTGTGGTTTATTGTTATGCCGTTCCTTTGGTTCATTCCCATGCTAATTGCAGGCCAAGCCGTTGTTGGTGGCTCAGAGTCTGCAGCACTAGGAGAGCTTGTTGGCACAACTGATTGGTTGAGTTACATCGCAATCGGGACAGCATACACAGGGCTAGCGATGAGCATGTTCTGGGGAACCGGAATGTCATTCAGAAGAGAACAAAGTGCTGGCACTCTGGAGACCCTCATGACAACGCCCATGAAGAGGAGCACCATTGTATGGGGTAGTATGATGCACAACCTTCAGCATGGAGGTCTTGGTGTACTCCTCCAGCTTGTGGCGGCAGTACTGTTCTTCGGTGTGACGATAAATGCATGGGGTATCTTGCCCGCTCTCGCGATCGTAGCGCTTTCAATAATAGCCTTGCAAGGCATCGTGTTCGCTCTGACGTGTGTTGTACTCTTAGCAAAACAGGGCTGGATGATCATCGAATTCATATCGAGTGCGCTAATGCTCGTGGCACCCATGGCATACCCTATTGCGGTTCTTCACCCGATGCTCCAGTATGTCTCTGTTGCATCGCCCCTTACGTGGACTGTGGAGTCCTTCAGAGGCTTTCTGATGTATGGATTCGCTGCACCCGGAATTATGACTGCAATTGTGGCACTGCTGATACTCGACGTGATATACGTGGTTATAGGCATCCTGATGTTCAGATACACTGAGCGGTATGTAAGAAGGAAAGGAGCGCTCTCTCAATTCTAGGAACCCAAACACAGCGCTGGTAGTAATCTCCGATGTTCATGTAGTGGAGCTTAAATGCAAAGTCGCTCTGCGAAGAGAGACATGACGGAACCGGGAATAATCCGCGAGTTAGACTGGAACCTAACCCCATCGGAAATTCAGTCTATTGCGGATGCTGCAATTTCAGAAGCAAAGAAAAGATTGGACAGAATTGCTCAAACATCTATTGACGGAGAGAGTATCGCGCCTCTACAAAGCTTCGAGGAAGTACTGGCAAGCTTGGCAGAGAAAATTTCGCCTCTTATGTTCTTGAAGAATGTGTCTACAGACAAGGCTCAACGGGATGCCTGCACAGAGGTTGAGAAGCAGGGAGAGAAATTCACTAACGAGATATGGGGTCGAAAGGATATCTACGAAGTCATCGAGCGGCTTGAGCCACTGGTGGACTCCCTCAGTCCTGAAGAAAAAACACTACTTGTTAAGACTCTCGATGAGTTCCGACACCGAGGCGCAGCTCTTGACAACGAGCGTCGTATGGAATTCCTTGAAATTGCCAACAACATCACGGTGCTCGAGTCCGATTTCGATAGAGTTCTCAGTGAGATAACCACCAAAGTGCTTTGCACAGAGGAGGAACTTGACGGGGTCCCACCCGACATTTACAGGAGTCTGGAGAAGGAAGGTGATGCGTATCTATTGCCACTTGACTACCCGGTATCCATTCCCGTCATCAGGTACGCCAAGAATCCTGAAACAAGAAAGAGAATGTTGATTGCTCTTCAACGAAGGGGAGGCAAAGAGAATAGTGAACGCCTCCAAGATGCGCTTGCTCTAAGAGACAGACAGGCCAAGCTGCTGGGGCATTCAAACTTCGCAGAGTATCAAATAAGGCGAAGAATGGCGAAAACCCCGAATCGTGTGTATGAACTCATGAACGATTTGAAGGACAAGCTCACCCCGCTCAGTGAGCAGGAGTTTGAAGTTCTGAAAAAACTCAAGTCAAAGGAGCAGGGAATCCCTCTATCAGAGGTTGTCATTGAAAGCTGGGACCTCTTCTACTACCATGAGATGCTCATGAGAGAGGAATATGCTATAGATCAAAATGAGATTAAGAAGTACTTCCCCGTTCAATCTGTCATAGAAGGGGTGCTAGATGTTTACCAGAAGGTTCTAAGTCTCGAGTTTGAAGAACAAAAGGAACCTAATATCTGGCATGAAGATGTAAGAGGTTTTCGCGTAATCGACAGGGTTTCTGGAAACCTAATGGGAGTATTCTATCTGGATCTCTTTCCAAGAGAAGGCAAGTTCAAACATTACGCGGTTTCTAGTTTTCTCAACCGACGCATCAAAGACGGAAAATGCCTTCTGCCAATATGCTCCATGATGGCAAACTTTCAGAAACCAACCAAGAGTCAACCTTCTCTCTTGAACCATTCAGAAGTGGTGACCTTCTTCCACGAGTTCGGTCATTTGATGCATGCTATCACAAACAAAGCCAGTTACGCAAGATTCGGATTGGGTGGAGTCCTGCGAGATTTCATAGAGGTTCCCTCACAGATGCTTGAGAACTGGGCGTGGAAAGAGGAAGTACTAACACTCCTTTCAGGACATTTTGAGGATAGCAAGAAGAAACTTCCATCAGAATTACTGAAACGGATGATCGATGCAAAACTACTAGATATCGGTTCTTTTCAACTTAGACAGGTTTTCTTCTCATTGATAGACCTCAAGTACCATACTGAAGGAGCTGAGGATACAACAGCGCAGTATATCAAACTCTTCAAGGAAATCACCAGAGTTGAGATGCCTGATGATACTACCCCCGATGCTGGCTTTGGACACCTTATGGGTGGCTATGCTGCGGGTTACTACAGTTACTTGTGGTCCAGAGTCTATTCTGAGGATCTCTTTACGAAGTTCGAGGAAGCTGGATTCATGGACGAGAAAACAGGACTCGAATACCGTGAAAAGATCCTAGCACCCGGAGGTAGCCGCGACCCAGATGAGATGGTGCGAGATTTTCTTGGACGCGACTCGAATAATGAGGCATTCTTGAAATCATTGGGTATTGGTAAAAAGTAAGGTAATCCGTGCCATTGGAATGATGATACACGGAGCAGTTGGTTGAAAACCATTTGTCCGGTTTCTCAAGGGTTAAACGCATTAGGAGGAAGAACAAGAGTTATGGTCGTCACCGTTCTACTCGTCGCATCTCTGGTCTTCGCGGCAGTTCTATTTGCGTATAGCAAGTCATTGCAAAATGGTCATACTCGGGGATCTGCAGCAGATAGCAAACCAATACGTAACATGTGGTCAGCGACACTCTTGGATTGCGATTATGAGGCCACAAAGCACGCGTTCGGTCCTGGCAGGACCTTGTCCCTTCGCTCTGACCTATTTGTGGAGAAAGCCAAGTCTAGAGATTGAAAGCATCCGCAAGTGAGATGACCCTTCGTCTGAAATCTGGATGACCGACCATTAGCAGACTCCGGCCAACCTCACTGTCAAACATCATCTTGTGGGGATTCTTGCGAAGCATGGCAAGCAGGTCAACAATCTCCTCAGTCGAGAGCCGGCGGTCACCGTCGTAGTCTACTTTACGCCAATCAACAATCAGGTCCTTTACTTCTGTATCAGATTCATCGCTGATCTCCTTCTTCCTCCGTGTAAGAAGATTCTGCGCCGCAGGAGCCACGGCGGCCTCGATCTGTTGATCACTGAGTTCCACATTGTAAACGTCACGCATGTTGGTGAGGCGAGTTGTGAGAAACACCCACGGAGCCATTTGCCTTGCATTTGCTTCCTCTATTGCATCTAACGGATATGATAGAATCATCTGATTGAGTTCTGCATTGGTCAAGGGGTTCATCCGCTCGGGATTCAATGACTCAAGCCAGCGTATCTCACCCACAAGGGCAGTCACTGCTTCAGCTCTTTGACCCAGTCGAATGAGCGCATTAATGGTGGTTTCAGCTCCCAGAACTTCCGCCGCGTGAAAGTCAGCAAGGAGCTCTGCTTCACGGGATGCTCTCTGAGCGAAGATGATTGACCCTGACATTATCAGCCGTGATGCAATAAAGAATGCAACCAGAACGCCAAGACGAATTGCCGCTAAGAATACGTCGAAATCCACCAATAGAGAGTGTGCTATGCCAAGTCCAAGTCTCGCATAAACGTATAGATAGATTAGATCAACAAAGATGGCGGGCATTCGCACAAGGATAGAGATCAAGGAGTCTGCATTCTTAACGTGTCCAAGCTCATGAGCAATGACAGACATGACCTCGCTTTGGCCAAGCACATCCAAGAGATTAGTGTGAACTACGATAACGGTTCCGATGATTGGCAGACTGAAAGTAAAAGCGTTCGGCAGAGGAGAACGCATGA
>JABCTJ010000114.1 GCA_018238375.1 Candidatus Thorarchaeota archaeon | reverse complement strand
AGAAGAATTCCGATTCCTAAGAGCGACATCCCAATCATGAAGTAGATTAGTGCTCTCATCTCGGGTCTGATTTCTTCGAACATTTCTGTGCACCTTGCCTGACAGTGCTGACCTTCTCGTGCCACTTATAGACATTGCGGGGCAGACTTGCGAGATGGGTGTTATGTATTGCCCGTGCCGCGCGTCTTCTTGAAGAGCTTGTAGGATTTTTCGTCCAGTACCCTCTCGGGGTCAACCGGACCTTCAAACTGGCTAGGCTTCGCTTTAGCGGCTTCTTTCTTCACCCGGCTACACTTGCCATTACTAGTCATTTTGCTTTCTGCACATGCGCTAAACTTGCACGAAGGTCCATTACAGTCATCGTCTACCCATGTACACCACACTACCTTGCGGCCCCCCTTCTTCGATATCTCCATCGTTGGGGGATCCCGGCCGCACCTAAAACTCTCGCAGTAAGGTGTGCAATCCGGAAGAATTGCTTTTGTCATATAAGTCACCCAATTACATTTTCTCAGCAGTTTTCATTATTCCTCTCAGTATCTCTAGGCCACCCTCAAGAATCCCAAGGGATCTATCAACCTTTGACTTGGATTCCCTGTAGATTCGATCTGAGAGGTCACCAATCTTATGTTTCGCATCCAGCCGATTGCCCTCACGCAGGAGTTCCTTCTGCGCCTTCGTCATTCGCTTGAACCAACTACGTGCTTCTTTCTTTGTCGGACCGAACTCCTTCTTCAGAACCTTAATCATCTTGGTGATGCGTTCGCCCTGTTCTTGGTAGACTTCCTTGTCCACAGAAGACCGCATCTCTCTGAGCTTTGCTATTTTAGACTCTAGACTGTCTAGTTCCTCAATGATTTGCTCAATCCTCAGATTCCACCTGACTTCCAATAGCGCACTCCTGCGCTTCTTCGCTCTCTCGAGGGTTTCGCGCAAGTGTTCCGCTCTGGCTGCGAGGGCGCCCTTGTCTGCATGTTCCAGACGCAGTGCTTGTCTTGTCGCCTGAACCTCCTCTATTAGGTTATCCAACTCGACATCCAATACGGAAATCTCAGCCCGAGCTAAAAGACTGCACAATGCTTTCTCATCCATCCCCTTGACTATGACACCAAACTTAGGCAGCCTAAGAGGCTCATCGGAGATGGGAACAACCAAAGGGGGAGCATCTTCTTCATCATCGAAATCAATCAAATCCGAATGCTCATGAAGTGGCCTGCCACATGATTTGCAGAACCTGCCTTCAGGCACTTCTTCCCCGCAAGAAGAACATACAACAAGTTTGTCTGACATTTGACTTGACCGTCCTTGTCCAGAAATTGGGACTAAGAGCATAGAGCCCAGTTCGGATGCAGAAACCTCTATGTCATGTGAGGGTTCCTAGTCGTCCTGCTGCCGCGTCCAGCTTGCCCTTTGATGAAACCAATGACTCAACACCGTAACTAGATAACACCTTCAGCTCTTCGACCAAAAGGGCGATAGCCCTAATTGGAGGTATTTCTTGCTGATCAAGAGTGCCATCTGGAAAAGTAAGCGACGCCTCGACCCACTTCTCCATGGTGTCGTCAATCGGATAAAGTACGTACATGTAATCATCGTTGCTGCAGATGAAGGAGGGTGTACTCTCCCACGCCTTCGCTAGAAGCAAGCCAAAGGCTTTCGCGTTTTCAGCTTTGTCTGCCATCAGGATTCTCCCTCGCGGGTCAGATGAGATTGTGCAGACTTGCCTTATTTGTTTTCCTCATTTGGACGGGAAGGTATGAGGAGCGAGGGATGGGCACGAGTGCTCCAGCCTACTCACGGACGGTGCCAAACGAAGGAGTAGTAGGCAATTGTTGCATTTTCTTTGATTGTCGCAATTATGAATTTCTTCTTGACGCTTGTTGCCAGTCGTCCAGCTCTGACAATGTCAAGGGGAACCAATCCTTTACCGCCTGAAATCACGTGAACCATGAAGGGAGCATGATCTCTCCCGGGACCTTTCCTATAGACAGCAAAATCAGTACCAAACTTCAAGCCGGGGCGGATGATATAGCCCTGTTCACGAAGGTGAGAGTACACTAAGAAACGATTGAGAAAATCGTCAGCAAATGTGCGTCCAATCTCAACAATTTCATCCATCGTCAGTGGTTGCTTCTTTGTTGTGACGTTGACTCTAAGAATACCGATTTTAGTCAGGTATGCCGCTTCTAGAAGTGACAGCTCAAGGGGTGTTTCAAACTCCGAACTCTTTGGCTTCCGTATTCCTACTGGCTGCCCGAAATAGCCCATACCATACAGTTGCATTCCATGCTTGGAATCCCAAACAATGGCCCTATCACCAACTAAGTCAGCCACAGCAACCTCATCGAGCTTCTTAGACACACAAGGCACCGGCCAGACTATGTATGCAGATTTAGTGACAACGAACGGATTGTGATTGCCGCATCTTCGCTGAGATTAGCAATCTCCTCCATTACATTCACAAAGTCTCTCAGTCGGAGAATCTTTGCCAAACCGATTTCGGATGTGTAGAGTGGGTGAAGTATGTCTCTTTGCAGAACGTCAATCTGTTTTTCAATCTTGCAAATTTCGTCCGCTTTTTTCATGGAGGTTTCCATGTTGATCGAAAGGAATCTGACTGCCTCCCTTTGCTCAGTGACTATCGACAAGACTAGGGTGCCAAGTTCGTGCAGCTTCTTCTTCAGTACGCCTTTGGGAACCCAACTGTCCATGACGGCAGCGAGATGATAGCAGGCAATTTCAGCCCCGTCCACAAGCTTATCGTTGTAATGAACGAGACGTAGTAGGTCCTCTCGTTGCATCAGAGAATTCGCATCAGCAAGTTTCTTCATCAAGATACGCTTGAGTTCATCGCCCTTCTCTTCCAGAGAGGTTACCTTAGCCAAGTCCTTTTTGCTCACCGTCTTGTGCTCATCAAGCCAATCAGTGAGTATTTTTGCAGCTATCTTGTTTGCTGATAACGCCACACGGAAGTGTTCCTCTAGCATCTGCGTAACGTTTGCCAGCTCTTGTGTTAGAAACCTTCCATTATCGAGAACCATGTTGTAAGCTACTCTCCAAGAAGCAGGCCCATGGGGGCGAGCTTTTAAATCTTCGGTACTTTCGGAGCAGTGAGAAGGCCTTCAAATGGAACTGTGGCAGGTAATAGTAGCTCTGATTCAAGGTCTTGTGGAGTGGCTGCCAATCAGCAGCGAGGGACAGGCAGTGCTTTTTGTCTACAGCATGGGCGCGATACCAAGCGAAAGCCTCCTCACACTCGTGATTTGGTTGCACATCGGAACTACTTTGGCAGTGATTGCTCGCTATCCGCGAGACATCGTGGGATTGCTGACTATGAAAGACAAACTAATGTTCAGACGCCTTCTCATCGCCACAGTGGGCACAGCGATGACTGCGGTTCCGTTGTACTTTATGCTCAAGGGCAGTCTTTCCACAATCAATGGTGAAATGTTGAATATTGTAATTGGCGTCCTTCTAGTGGTCACAGCAATTGTCCTGTATATGCCTACCAGAAGAAATAGCGCATCGGAAGAAGTAGGCCGCGAAATCCATGACAAGGAGGCGTTGATTTCGGGATTGCTCCAAGGTCTTGCAGTACTGCCCGGATTGAGCAGGTCAGGAGTGACAGTTTCATCCCTGCTCATGCAGCGTGTTGACAAGGAAGCAGCGATGAAGTTCAGTTTCCTTATGAGCGTCCCTGCTGTGGTGGGTATCTTTGTACTGGACGTAGTGATTGGCGGATCGCCATTGCCTGTGAGTATCACAGACCTATTTCTGATTGAAGTGATTGTGTTTGTAACCGGGCTTCTATCGATGGAGTTCCTTCTACGCCTTGCGGGGCGAGTCAAATTTTGGATGCTCTGTTTGGTTCTGGGCGTAGTCGCGATTCTGTTCGGGATTCCAACGCTATTCAGCTAGTTTGTTCGCACGCTTCTGCAGCACGATTGCAATTGGAGAATTTGCCTTCCTCCATTCTGCAAGCTTGCCCTCATAGTTCAGAGGAATCGGATTACGCCCGTGATTGCCTATTATCATGAATAGCGTGTCCTCCCTTGCTTGACGATACAGAACTTTGATCCAGTTGTCTGTGCGTCGCACTATCTTCTCGAGTAGTGTCTTCGGGGGCGTTCGATGCCCATACTGGGCATAGAGGCTCTCAAAGTCCAAGAAGTGCATGAATAGTAATTCGCTGCGGAAGACCTTTTTTGTCGACTCGACATAGGTTGCCATGTCGTCACGCGGATTTACGGCGTAAGTGGGATCAAAACCAAAAGAGCTCATATCGTCTTCGCGGCAGATAACATGAGTAAACTTGCCATGACTCTTCACGTATTGCATCAGGTGGAATTGCTGGTCGAGGGGACCACGGATTATTGAGTTAATTAGGGATACTGCATAGGGGTCGTCTGTTTCAATAAGCGCGAGTATTTCCAGGTTTTTGATCAGTGCCTCAGGTTTGTAGACAACCGCCTCGAACAGGCCAAAGTTGTCAATCATCACCATGACGATAGATTTTGGGTTGAATAGTTTCACAACCTCCTCATTGGCTGGGGGCATGCCTGGAGGAACCTCAAGACGAAGTAGCCTCAGAATCGTGGATGGGAATTGTTCAGCAGTGATTCGAACTTGTGGAAACGAGATTGTGAGCGCCTCCAGTGTGCTCCAGTGATATCACTAATAGAGTTATTCGTATCTGTGTGAGTGAGCCAGCATGGTTTTGCTTAAACCTGTTACTGCGCTAATTCGGAACCCATTCCAAAAGCCTCATTATGTATCGCGGTGCGAAACATCATGAGTCGAAGTCCATGGGTATCAAGGATATAGTCTACAGCAGTAATATCAAGTTCATACTCTCTGGCGGGAAAGGTGGCGTTGGAAAGACAAGCTGCGCCGGTGCGATGGCGATTTTATCAGCCAAGCACGGCTACAGAACTCTGGTCCTCTCGACCGACCCAGCCCACAGTCTTAGTGATAGTTTTGACCAGAACCTTAGTGGCGGCAGTGAAGTGGCAATAAAAGGTGTGGATAATCTCTGGGGACTGGAGATTAGCACCGAGAAGGGAATGGCTGAATTCCAGAATGCAATGGGATCAGGCGCAATGGGATCCGAAGGAGCCATGGCTGCACAGTTAATGGGAGATATGGGTGGCATGTCCCCGCCAGGCTCTGACGAAGCAATGGCTTTTGGGAAAATGCTGGAATACCTAGAAGACAGTTCTTACGACCGGGTCATATTCGACACAGCCCCCACCGGACATACGCTGAAGCTGCTGGAGCTGCCAGATCTTCTTGACAGCTGGATGGGAAAGCTACTCACAATGCGACAAAGAATGAGCTCAATGATGGCGGGCCTCAAGGGTATGTTCGGAGGAGCCGAACAAGAAGATAATTCTTGGCAAATGATGCAGCTGATGAAGGACAAGATACGATCCGCACGAATCCAGCTGTCCGATCCTGAGTTGACGCAGTTTGTGGTAGTCCTAATACCTGAAGCGATGGCCGTCTTTGAAACCCAACGGCTTATGCATAGCTTGGACAAATGGAAAATACCTGTCAGTAATATGGTGGTGAATCATCTTGTGCCACCGAATCCAACGTGTAAGTTTTGCGCTACACGACGGCAAATGCAGCAAACGAACCTCAAGGATATTAGAGACCTGTACTCTGACCTGAGCTTGACGGTGGTTCCTCTCTTTGAGGGAGAAATAAGAGGGATTGAGGGTCTAGAAGAGCTAGGGAAAATTCTCATAGGTGAAACGGAGGAGTAAGTATTGAGATACGCTCTAAAGAGAAAGATTTTGTCTATCCTTTTTGTGATATTATTCTTGGCTTCGATCGCAGTAGCTGCGTTCCTAGTATACAAACCATAAAACCTTGTGAAAGAAAAAGGGAAAGAACTAGACGCCCTTAACTCGCTTAACAACAGGAGGGCGAACCTTGTACAGAATTCGTCCGCCACAGTAGGGGCACTTTACGCCGGGCAATGTCTTCAATCCTTCGGGCGTAACCTCATGCTTACAGGAAAAGCAAGTGTAGACCATACTAGAGCACCAGCAAGAGTCACTTGACGTTAGCAATAAGAAGTTTTGCCTTAGACAACGAGCAAGTCGCTGTCCTAAACGACTACTCCGCCGAGCAGACCAGCACTCAACACCTCTATCACTTTAACATCTACAATGGCTCCGGCAGAATATCCACCGTGAACTGTCATGAGTGGCCCGTCGCCCAGAGGGTAGACCATAGTATAACCGTGGCGGCTCCATGACGGTTCGGCAGCAATCCCCCGTATCACTCTACCAACATAGGTTTCTTTCTTGCGACGGTTGATGTTGTTTGCTACATTTCGTAGTCGCTCACCTCCAGGGTCACTCATGTCAGGTTCTTGGAACTCTTCAAAGGCTGATCCCGGCAAGGCACGGAATCCATACATTATGATTCGAGCGGCGCCTGCCTCGTCTAGTTGGTGCATTAGTTTGACCGACTCTTCCACAGTGGCCAAGCTCTCGCCAGGAAGGCCGTAGATGAAGTAAACGTAGGGAAGCATTCCATGTGCTTTTGCAATTCTAACAGCTTTCACAACATCTTGAGGGCTACCAAATTTGCCGATTTGGCGCATATGTTGTTCGGAGCCAGTTTCAATGCCAATATTGGGTGATGAGTCACCGAGGTGCTTTGCGAAAACGTTTGCAACTTTGTTCGTAAACAAACACGCCTTTAGATTCTCAATGGATAGATGAGCGGTTCCCCCGGAAAGTTGAGGAAGTGATTTGAGTTCCTTTAGCAGATTGGTTAATGCTTCGAGATTGGCTGGAGGGTGGCATGGATCGGTGAGTGGTTCGCTCCCTCGCATGTAGTCTAGGAAGCCAGGAGCCTCCAGTACAACTCTGTGAACTCCCAAGTCTAGGAGCTCTCTTACCTCGTTAACAATGGACTGCTGAGACCGACTTCTTGGAGAACCCCACACTGCAGGCACGCTGCAAAAACCACAACCAGGGGGAATGTTCTCAGGACAATCCAGTCGTTCGTGCGGGTCAGCGGAATCACAGTTATTGCAGTCGGAACACTTTCGACCGTCCGGCAGAGTGAGAGATGTCCTCCTGAAGTTCGAACACCCGCGAACTGCTTCTACGTAAACTCTGCTGGCTTGATAGGCTGGATAGTCTACAATCCTAACACGAGACGGTTGATACCGTGTGGAGATATCAGCGGCAGAAAGAAGCTTGCGGGGTTCTGTAACAACTGGAGAAGAGCCATTCATGTAACCAATCCCGGCAATCTGAGATAGGTCAATGCTTTCCTCAAGAAAACCAGCGAGGAGCAGCTCATCAAGGGTTGCCTCGCCCTCTCCTATCACGAGTACATCAGGCCGAACCCCCCTTAGAACATCATGAGGCCTCGATGCAATTGGTCCCCCAACGATGATTCTCCCACTGGGGTGTGCCCAACGCCACTGTGCAACAATGCTCTGAGTAGCTGGCAAGTCCATCGTCATCGCGCTAATAGCTAGATGCTCAAACCCCCGAGTTCGACCTTTTTCAAACAGAACAGCCTCAGCTCTCTTGATTCTGCAGGGAACCGCATGAGTTTCCATTACGCCTGCCACTGTGCGCGGGCCACATCCAATCGAGTCGCGTGAACTTCCGCGACGACCCGACCCAACACTCAATGCATCTACTATCAACATTCGCTCAGACATGTATACGAAAGCATTGTGACTGTGTTCTTTACACTTTTCGGCTTAAGGAAAGCGGCTCATAATTCACATGTCCGAAAGCACTTATATGTCAGATTCGCCCTACGGAGCTCTGCGTAATGCTACAGCAATAAATTAGGAGTAACTGATTTAGTGAGCGATGAAGGAGGCATTTGTCCGAACTGTGGACTTCCCACCGACTTGTGTGTTTGTGAAACGATAGCACAGGAAGAAGCAAGAATCACTGTGACGATCGAGCGTCGCAAGTGGGGAAGACTTACCACCGTAGTATCTGGCTTTGATAAGACCATTGACGTTGGTGAAATGGCAACTAAGCTGAAGAGTAAACTGGCGTGCGGAGGAGCTGCAAAGCGTGGTCATGTCGAACTTCAGGGTGATCATCGGGGGGTCATAACTGGAGTTTTGTCAAAGCTTGGCTTCCCCGAAGAGATGGTTATTGTCGATTGGACATACCAGAGGAGAGGCCGGAGGTAGGACTTGCAGCGACTGGTGGTCGCTTGTGAGTTAATAGTCAGATGTAATCTCAATCAGGGAGATTCATCTCATTTTGTATGAGCGCAATCATACAGAGTTGAGAGTGTCGATTTTAAGCTTCGCTACAATCTCCTTGTATCTATTGCGAACCGTAACCTCTGTGACACGAGCAACCTCAGCGATCTCACGCTGCGTTCGACGATCGTCAAGCATGATTGACGCAACGTAGATTGCAGCTGCCGCCAGGCCCAGCGGGTCACGTCCAATTGTGAGACCTATGGCTCGGCTTTGATTCAGAATCTCGACTGTTCTCAATTGAACAGGGCTTGAGAGCCTTAGTTCCGAAGCGAAGCGAGAAATATAGTGTACAGGACTGCTCAGTGGGATTCTTAGATTCAAACTGCGAAGAAGCAACCGGTAGCATTGACCAAGCTTCTTTTTGTTAACACGGGATGCATCCGCGACTTCATCCAGTGGACGAGGTTTAATCCGAATCCTGCAGGCAGCATAAATACAAGCTGCTACCATAGCCTCAATCGACCTACCGCGCACCAGTTTCTTCACGATTGACTTGCGATAAAGAAGCGCTGCAAGTTCTCTGATTGGTTTCGGAAGCCCAAGCTGAGATGATAGCCGTTCTAGCTCCGACATGGCCTGCGCAAGATTGCGGTCCATCGAACTATGAACACGAGACCGAATCTGCCATTTCCTGAGGCGGTATATCTCGGATCTTCGTGAAGGGGTAAGCTTGCGTCCAGAAATGTCTCTATCCCGCCAGTCAATGACTGTGGATAGTCCTTTGTCATGGATTGTGTATCTCATAGGGGCACCAACACGACTACGCGCATCACCTTCCTCAGAGCTGAAAGCCCTCCATTCGGCGCCCGTATCGATACGATGATCTGAGAGGACAAGACCGCATCCTCCACAGACGCGTTCCCCTCGTGCAATATCCTCAACGACAGCGCTGTCCCCGCACTCAGGACATGCATGACTCTTACCATCACTGCCTGCTGATTTGCCATTGCCTGAGATAGCTCCACGCGAGTTCTCCAATTCAACGCCTCCACTGAAGTAGCGAGGGGGAAAAGACGTGCCAGATATCACTGGACATGTTTATGCTGTCGCGACAGTCTCCCTGACCCAAAGTACACATATCCAAAGAGTCTTTTAACGTTTTAGCCCGGAACGGATTTCACACCTTTTTGACACTAAAGCGCCCAAAAGGTGAATCATGACGCAAGAAACACTAGGTTGTCCGCTCATGCCCATTTTCTGTGATTATCACTGTGTGTTCATGCTGGGAAACTAGCTCGCCTTTCTCCTCAGTAAGTATGTGGTGCGGAACAAGGGCACTTTTCTGCATAAGCTCTCGAATGGCCATTTTAAGCGTAGCATGTTTCATCTTCTCAGCTAGCCAACGTTCAGCAAATGGAAACTCCTTGTACTCCCTTCTGGCAATTGAAAGAAGTTGTTTCGTTCCTCTAAATCGAACAGGGACTCTCATTGGCAACAGCTGATAGATCAAAGGGTTCGGCAGATCAGTTACATTCCCTGAACCCGTACTAGCGAAGGTTTCAATGGCGTAAACCTCACCTTCTTCCACCTTCACTTCAGACTTGCCCGAAACACATGGCACCTGCTTCTCTGAATGTAGCTCGTACTCCTGTAGCTGATGACCACTGAGCTGTTTGATGGGCTCAAAGCCAGCGCTCTTGATAGTGTCTTCGATGAGAGCACCGATAGTGTTCAATTTAGCCCCTGGCCGCATCATCCTGATGGCAACATTCGTGGCATCCACAGAGGCCTTCACCAAGCTCTCATGTTCGGAATTCAACGCGATTGTAAATGCAGTATCCGAAATGCAGCCATCTATGTGGGCCCCACAGTCAACTGTCACAAGGTCACCATCCTCGATCACAGTTTCGTCATTAAGGGGAGATGTATAGTGTGCAGCAATACAGTTGAGTGATACATTGCACGGAAAGGCAACGCCAGATGCATTCTCAAGGATGTATTTTTCGACTGATTCAACTATGTCAATTACTTTGGTTCCTGGCTTCACCATGGGACGAGCGATGTTGAGCGCTGCTTTGGCTATGACACCTGCCTGTCGCCATTTCGCCCATTCATCTTCAGTCTCGTCGCTATTCTTCTTTGCATCTGGTTTTTCATCTGACACCTTATTCACCATGCCTGACTACAGTTTGAGGAAAAATCAAGAGCCATAAAAAATTGCTGGAACAGCGATTCTACAGTATCTGCTCGATACGCCTAGATATTCTGGTCATCATGAAGAACATGTATCCTATATTGGCCCGCTTGTTAGTCAGAACCGCAAGTATGGCATTCTCACCAGCATCACAGATGATTATGTACCCACTATCACCTTCAACGAGCATCCTGACGAATGGACCGCGCTTCAGCTGTTTGAAGACTTTCCTGGTTTCCATCTGAATTTGCATGGACCGCCCAGCTATGATATCCTCGTCAGGGACAACACCAGCGTCTACGCTTTCAGGAAAGTAGGAACAGATTGTAAGACCTTGCTCCTTTGAAATGATAATGCTTGCTTGCACGTTGTCTTGAGAGGCACGACTGAGGTCTAGCAGCATTGCTTTCAACAACTCAGTCTTGCTGGACAACGATATTCATCCTCCGTGAACATGCTTCGGTTCATGAAATCATGACAACTATTTAAACATGACCAGCACAAACACCGCTCGCCGCACCTTAGACCTGCTTCGCGCCAGCCTTTTTCAGTGCCTTTATGATATTCTTGAGACCTGCACCATTGTCTTCCAAGATGTTCTTCTCGAGATAGGTGCCCTGAACAACAATTGACGCACCGGCCTCGATGGCATTAGTAACAGACTTGGCATCATTGAAGCCCCCACCAACAATCACAGGAATGTCCACGTACTGAGAAACAGTAGTGATCATCTCTGGGGGAACTCCATTACCCTCGGCGCCGCTGCCAGCTTCAAGATAGACTAACTTGAAACCGAGAAGCTCAGCTGCCAGTGCATACATCAGGGCAATCTTTGGTTTCTCCCGCGGAAATACCTTGGCATCTCCAACCCATGCAGCGGTCTTCCCTGGTGCTACTAGGAGATAGGCCACTGGAATCGCTTCAATCCCGATGATTTTCACATTGGCTGCGGCCAAAGCTTGCGCCCCGATAATCCAGTATGGATTGGTGCTATTCAGAAGACTCATGAAGTACATCGCATCAGCATGTTTTGATACGCCCGTAAGGTTACCTGGGAAGAGTATCGTGGGTATGTCCACAGTCTCCGTGATTGCCTTCACGGATTCGTCGATGATACCGAATGCAGTGCTGCCACCTATCATGATAGCATCCGAACCCGCTGCCTCAGCAATCTTTGCCATTTTGACGACTGTTTCGGTTGTCATCTTGAGAGGATCAGGATCCAGCAAGGACATGTGCAAGGCACCCTCGCGCTCGAGTTTGTCTGTGATATAGCTCCAGACCTTACCAGTCATTTCGATTCCTCCGAGAGGTAAGCGGTTGGCGTAGAACCTTACTTTTTACCGTTTTGGTGAAATGGACCGACCATATTATGACCACATAATCCCAGAGCTAGTCATGCCTTCTTAGTTTGGGTATGAACCGACCGGTTTTCATCATGTAGTTCCGGTAGTCATTGCCGAAGTGGGAAATCAAGAGTTGTTCCGCTCGCATTGCTGCCATTTTCGCTTGTCGCATTGCTTTATCTGGATGGAGGATCTATGATTTTCCTCGCGACACAATGACTCCTTTTTCTCTCTCTTAATTAAGACATTTCAATCACGGGATGCTCACGGAAGAGCGCAACTTCATGCCCATGATAGTCTTCCATCAGACGGTTACATAATGATTGTTCAAGTTTGTCCAAGATTCTTGGAGCTGTCCGCAACCCGCAATCCTTTATTAGGCCTTTCGAAAACGCTGGAGAGAGCCTAGTCTTACAGCCCCCAAGACAAAGCGCGGCACACGAGGAGAATGGAATGCCCGAGAGAAGAATTGGCGTATTCATCTGTCATTGTGGATCAAATATTGCTGGTGTAGTGGATATCGACCGCGTCATGGAAGCTGTCAAAGGTCTCGATGGAGTTGCACACGTAGAAGACTACAAGTATGTCTGCTCCAAACCAGGACAACAGATAATCAAGGATAGGATAAAGGAACTCCATCTTGATGGAATTGTCATTGCAGCTTGCTCACCAAGGATGCATGAAACTACTTTCAGGAATGCTATGCGCGACGCGGGCCTGTCACCGTATGTTTTCGAACAAGCTAACATCCGTGAACATTGTAGCTGGATCCACTCGGATGACCACGAGGCTGCCACGGAGAAAGCAATAGATCTGGTACGAATGTCCGTTGCACGAGCAAGGCTCCTCGAGCCTCTAGAGGAATCCGAGGTGTCGGTCCTAAAATCTACACTTATCGTCGGTGCAGGCATAGCAGGCATATCCGCATCTCTGGACCTCGCGGATGCAGGCTTCAAGGTCTACATGGTTGAGAAGAAGCCTACCATCGGCGGGCATATGGCTCAGTGGGACAAGACCTTTCCAACCCTGGATTGCTCCTCTTGCATTCTCACACCGCGAATGGCTGAGGTGGGAGCGCATCCGAATATTGAATTGATAACCATGGCCGAGGTCGAAAAAGTCGACGGCTTCGTTGGTAACTTCGAGGTGACGATTCGACAGAGACCGCGATATGTTGACCTAGAGACCTGTACATCTTGCGGTGACTGTTCACTCGTCTGTCCAGTGGACGTTCCAGCTGAGTTTGAGGCTTACCTCTCATTCCGGAAGGCAATCTATGTCCCGTTCGCTCAAGCAGTGCCCGGAGCATACCTTCTTGACATGGAGAACTGCCTAGGTGTCGATGCTTTGCGTTGCGGCAAATGCAAATCAGCCTGCGAGGCGGGCGCAATCGATTACGATGATCAAGAGAAGATAATCGAGATTGAGGTCGGCACAATTATCGTCGCCACCGGTTTCGATATATTCGATGCGACTCAGAAGGAGGAGTATGGCTATAATGTCTTCCCGAATGTTGTCAATCTCGCTGAGGTTGAACGGATGCTGAGCTCAGCGGGTCCAACCCAGGGTCATGTGGTGCAACCGCACAATTTGAAGGAAGCAAAGAGGATCGTGTACATCCAGTGCGTGGGAAGCCGAGATGAGCGCACGAACAAGTACTGCTCTCGCATATGCTGCATGACAGCTATCAAACAGGCTAGAATGATCAGAGACAAGACAGGCGCAGACATCTACATATTCTACATTGACCTTAGGACGTTCGGCAAGGGTTACGAAGAATTCTTTGAGTCCACTGCTTTGGCTGGAGTTTCGTTCATCAGAGGTCGAGTGGGCGAGATTCTGGAGGACAGTGAAACGCACCTCCTCACCGTAAGAGGAGAAGACACGCTTCTGGGCAAGCCAATCAAGATTGGTGACGTGGATCTTGTTGTGTTATCAACTGGAGTAGTAGCCCCCGCTGAATCAAAAGACATCATACGTGTTCTCGGGTTAAGCCAGTCACCAGATGGTTTTCTGATGGAAGCACACCCCAAGCTCAGGCCCGTAGATTCGTTCAATGATGGTATTTTCGTGGCGGGAATGGCTCAAGGTCCAAAGGACATCCCGGACACAGTGGCTCAGGCGAAAGCCGCTGCGGCTGGCGCAATGGGACTTATGGGCAAGGGCAAGATAAGCATTGAGCCTTACTACTCCGTTGTGGATGAGGACAAGTGTTCTGGTTGCACAGTATGCGTTTCCATTTGTCCCTACAATGCCATTGCAATGAATGATCGGGACCGTGCGGAGGTCAATCCTGCCCTGTGCAAGGGGTGCGGAACCTGTACGTCAACCTGTCCTAGCGGCGCGATAACTTCACAGCACTACACAGATGGGCAGATTTCGGCAATGATCGAAGAGTATCTCTCTGTTCACGAGTGACTTCAAGAAGCAGAACAGGCCAGCTGGTATCTATCAGAGGGAATGACTATCATGAGTGAGAAGGTTCTAACTGTAGCAATACTCGCGGGAGGAGCCTCAGGACAGTTTGGGTCAGAGAAAGCATTGGCTAAGTTCCGTGATCGCCCCCTTGTGACTCATATGATTGAGATTGCCAAGCATCTATCCACAGAAACCCTTGTTGTCGTTTCCAACGAGATGCAGAAAAAAGCCATAGGCTCAGTGGTTGCAGGAGAAACCATTGTCGTTGACCCAGAAGACAGCGTTAGATGCGCTCTCACGGGAGCAGTGACCGCATTCGAGTATTCTACTACCGAGTACGTAATGCTCTTGCCAGTCGACACACCTCTGGCAAGCATTCCTCTGCT
>JABCTJ010000107.1 GCA_018238375.1 Candidatus Thorarchaeota archaeon | reverse complement strand
TCTTTGGGTTTGAGTTCTCAATTGCCCGCTGAAACTGCGCCGGGGGTTTCCAACAGTTTCTTCATGCTTCTTCAGAAATGCGACAAGCTAATGAATCCAAACTGGACAGAGTGTTTTGATTTTGTCATTGTAGGTGCACAATTTCGAGTCCATCCACGACGCTCGTAAGTTGCATTTGTCAGAAGCTTATACTCCTTCTCACGATGGCTGCAAAGTTTGACAGCTTTGTTAGCTGTGGTCATATTGATGCAATCCATGCCACATTTCTTTTGGAGCATAGTATCATATCACTCTTGACGACTATCATCTTCCCATTTTGTTACTGGTTCGACATTTCCATTGTGTGGATCAGAGTCATATATTCTAAAACCGTTACATTAACGAATGCTAGATATGCGTTGGAAGTTGTACACCTTCTTGCTCATATGAATGAGGTACTTAGCCTGATCCGTTTGTCCTGTCATTGCGCTGAAGAACCGTAAATCGAATGCAGCTTGTCCATGATACGAATTTCAATAATTGAAACTACTTTCTTCCGTATAACCAGTTGATGAACCTCTGCGTGATTTCGCAACTACTGCAACTACAATTATTGCAACTCCTGCACCGCCACCGATGAGGATCAAAGTTGGGTCGATTCCAGGTGTTCTAGTATCTTCTAAGGATATCAAGTAGAGTTCAGCAACTAAATCCCAATATTCATCGTATTGTCTCTGTTCCACTAGATGACCCTCTTCAATGTCCACATAAGTGACGGAGCGCCCGAGGAAGTATTCCCAATCTTCGTCAACATCTATATCAGTATCAAAACCTTCGAAAAGATAGTTTAGAAGAAGCAGACATTCGAACTCTCCTGCATCAACTGTTACGTTCTGTGTGTATATTGAACCGTTCAGATAGCTTGACATGTACATGTATTCATGGTAATCTGTTGATTCTACAAAATCTCCATTTTCATAATACCGCTCAGTATATGTTTCCTCAAATAGCGTAGCATTGTTAACAATTGTAGTGTAATTTCCATATTCATACATTGCGGTAATTGTTACTTGTTGATACCCTGATAAATGGACAGAATAAGTTGATTCTGATTTTACCAACTCTTCATCCATGCTTATGTAGGCGTGTTGATTTGAAAAGTCAATATACCCGTAATTTTCGCTTTCCAGACGATAATTCGGACGGTGAGAAACATAATGTGAACCATATGTTCCGAAGTAGGTCTGCAATGAATCATTTGAAACATATCGATACATCTCGATTTCTCCCTCAAGTGGCATATCTGCAAGGGTTATTGTATAATCATATCTTCCAATGAACTCTCCTTCTTGTGCACTTATTGGTGTCACACATGCTAGTGATATAGTTAGAACACCAATCCACAAGACAGCGATTACTATGAGTGATTTTCTATATTCTATTTTAGATAACATAACCTCATTCATCCTCCACAAGCGTCAGCTCACCAATAGTGCGATAAAAACCCCCAAAAAATCTGTTGGTAGATTTTTCACCAAAAGCTAAACCAATTATATCCAATTAGCGGTCCTTCAAATTAAATGCACAGAAGCATGGAAGTTTAGAACCTTTAACGAACGAATATTGAGAAAAAACGTGCTCATCACGCTTTCTGTTTCGCATATTTAGACGAGAGTTGGATTTTCGTGCAGAATCCGACGGCGCCTGTTTGCTATACACATAGAGCTTAGATTAGAAGTCCTCTATCATTGAAGGAGGCTCGCGCGGGAACCAACTGGTCAACAGTTTTATGGATTTGCCGTCTAGACCAGAGCACAAGCCAAGAGGCTTCAGGTCTACTGGCCACATTGCCCCAAACACTAGTGCGCTCAGGCCGCCAATAGACATCTTGATGGATGAAGCTATGTTTCCGAGGGCCTCAGCTTTCAGGATGCCACCATCCCCGACCAATCGATACGATTGGTTGTTCCATGGACAGTGTACGTCTTCAACCTTGATTGTGATCTCACCATCAGATGCGGCGGAAAGTCCTTCAACGCTCTTCTCCACATCGATAAGTCTAGCCATGTAGACCACGAGTCGAGCTTCAATGGTTGGCGGATTGACGTTTGCAAACCAATAATGGTAATCAATCTCGTTGGGATGCACGGGTATCTTGATTTTTACAATCTGATCATCGTGCATGTGCAAGAAATGAAATAGAGCACTCCGCGCTTCGTGACTCAGCCAGTATTTTTCCCTGATGCGCATTGTTCCCCAATCGTCTTCTTTACCATAAGTGCCGTAGCCCTTAATAGCATAGACCAATGCGCCTCTAGGTTTATCCTCTTGGTCGAATGCGACTGCAATCGAGTTTTTCTTGCTCAAACTGATGTTCATTTCTTTCCAGCGTTTTTCGCTTCTTCGAACACCGCCATGAGTGGATTCAACAGACTCCTTGTGAATTGCTTTCAGATGGGTGAGCCCCTGCGAGAATTCCATGCGCTCAACATGGTGTCCGGCTGGGAGGTCCCATCTTCTGAGTCGATCCAAGTTGACCGTCATTCCGCGCACGGGAGTGCAAGACACATACCCAAGACGACCGTAAAACTCATCCTTGAAGGGATAAAGGACGCTTGTTGCGTATCCATCGTCGTGCATCTCCTTGAACATATATTTCATCAGTTCCCG
This sequence comes from Candidatus Thorarchaeota archaeon, assembly GCA_018238375.1. Classification (GTDB taxonomy): domain Archaea; phylum Asgardarchaeota; class Thorarchaeia; order Thorarchaeales; family Thorarchaeaceae; genus WTCK01. Next base: position 2,034 of record JABCTJ010000107.1, on the reverse strand, counting down.
GATATGTCCTTGACGCCGCGTTTCGGGAGCGCTTGTAATCTCTGCTATTCCACCCATCTTTTTCCAAACTTGGCGAGTGTTTTGCTCGAATGGAAGGAGGCGACTGTTGGCAATCACTTTTCCATTTTCTTCAACCGTAAGATATTCATCATACGTAAGGTCCATTACCTCCTTGGAACCTGGACGAAGTTCTGTGCCCTGTCCGTAGGCATACCGCGACAGCTTCATTACATCGTCAATTTCATCCGAAGTCGTGCGGCGAATTTTCATCCTCTTTGCCTCTCCTCCAGATTGGTGCTATTCTCACTCTAAAACGTGTCTATCGAAGTATATGAGGAACTACACCTATCGTCCAACAGAAACGCTGCAGAATGGACAGCAGATTGTGCGCCCAGCCCTAAGTTTCTTAACGTTTTGTACAGTCAAGCTGCTTCCACACATCGGGCACAACCACGCAGTGAGCCGTTTCTCTCAGTGCAGGAGATTAGCAGGGGTCAAGTAGACCCCGTGCTAGAGTTCTTGATTATCTCCATGCCTTGTCGCTTTCAGGCAAGGTTTCTGCGGCAGGTTCCTGCCCCTCGTACTTCTTGATTATTGCCATCACATCAGGGAAGTCGATTCCAAGCTCCTTGACCGTGTGCGATGTTGGTACACCGTTGCGTGTCCAGCCCCTTCTCTTGTAAGTCGCGTCTGCAAGGCACTTGTACCGCTCTTCACGGTGTGCTCGAAGAGCCTTGTTCTTCTCTGAGGTGTTCATGCTGGTGATGTCTAGGCCTATCTCTTTCAGTTGTGCATCATAGCGATCTTGCCTGGACTCATATTCCCAGTCTGTCACAGGGCCTACGCTCCTGTACGGCGGATTTGAGTCATTGATTCTGAGACCCTTGCCCTGTCGAATGTTGAAGATGCGTTGAAAGTTGTAGACACGCTCACTCATCTGAACCAAGTCATCACCGGAAACTTTTCTGCCGGTCATGGCAGTGAAGAATCTAGCATAGAATGCAACGTGGCCAGGAACCTTCGCGGGTTCAGCAGTATCAGAGTTATCAGCTGGCACAACGTCGTTCCAAGGCAGCTTGCACAGACCATTCAACCCAAACCAAGTTCTCCACATTGGGAAGTAATGAAGTGCCTCCGCTTTATCCTCAAATGTTGGCATGTAGTTGTGGACTTGGTCGAGGAATATCAGCCATGCTTCATCATGCTGTGGGCCTTTCAATGTAAGTCCATAGCCGCCTTGCTGAGCAAGACTCTCCTTGGTTACATATTCTGAATACTCCAGACCCTTGTGCTCCATTCCGATGTCCTGCATGATCTCTGCATCAACACCAAACTCCTTACCGAAGTAGCCTTTGAGGTAGCGAGTTCCTTTACCGAAATGCTTTCCGCCGAAGCCTTCGCCAGTGGCCATCTCGTGTAAAACTGCAAGTACCTCTTCCACGGCCCCCCAATTCAGCTTGTGACCTCCAATGGCCTTTTCATCAATGTATCCCTCTTCGTAGAGCTCCATGACAAAAGCCATTGTTGTACCAAAGCTGATTGTATCAATTCCGTACGCGTCAGCGTAGAAGTTAATCTCCGCAACATAGTGTGGGTCGAAAACTGCAATGTTGGAGCCGCATCCTGCGATTGTTTCGTACTCGGGTCCGTCGACGACGACGCTCTTGCCCTTGAATGGACCAGTCTTGGGAAAGAATCCTACAATGCAATGAGAGCAGTTGATTGCGCATGATCTCCAACAGCCATCCCAACCTTTGCCAACGTTATTGAATGTCTTCTCCCAGACATCTCCAAACAGAGCCTTGGCTTCGGGGTCGCTTCCAGTTCTGAAATTACGAGTTGGCAAAAGGTCGAACTCGTCCATGATTGAAGGCAGGTGAGCAGTTCCAATAACCCTCATTCTGTTTTGCACAGGGTCTAGAGTAAGAATCTCCTTTGAGTGGTCTCGACCTACCTGCTTGACACCCTCCATATCGTCAGGTGCGTTCATGTCTAGAGTGATCTTGCTAACTTTGGCCACAAGCGCTTTGAGCT
>JABCTJ010000088.1 GCA_018238375.1 Candidatus Thorarchaeota archaeon | reverse complement strand
AGCAATCTTGGACAGTCGTTGTGGATTTACCCGAAGACCAGTACTTGGCCCCGCTACGATATCTGGAATGGATGGCTTGGCTCAGTGTGGGCGTGGTCGGAGCATGCACCTTCATTATCTCTATCCTGCTAGTGCACAGTATTGTAAAACCTATCCGTCGTTTGACTGGAGCGGCAATCGCTGTGGAACGGAACCAATCCTTTGAGCTTCCGGATATCGAGGATGTGACGTCTGGCCGCGATGAGATAGCTTGCTTAGGGCATGTGTTCAGTAGCATGGTGCTTTCCCTTCGGCAAGAGATATCTGATCGCAAACGAGCGGAGGAGAAGCTAAAGGAATACTCCGACCAGCTGGAGGAAATTGTGGAGGAGCGAACCAAGAATCTTGCGACTGCCAATCAAGAACTCGAGGCCTTCGCGTACTCAGTTTCACATGACCTACGCTCTCCCCTTAGAGGAATTGCTGGATTCAGCAAGGCAGTACTTGAGGACTACTCTGATTTGCTAGACGAAACGGGCTGTGATTACCTCAGACGTATGCATGAGGGGGCTGTGCGCATGAGTGAGCTCATTGCCGATATACTGTCCTTATCGCGGGTGTCAAGAGAAGAGATGCATTCCGAAACGATTGATATGACTGCTCTCGCACGAATCATTGCAGGGGAGTTGCGACGCCAAGAACCGGAACGCAAAGTTAAGCTAATGATTTCAGATAACCTTAGCGCCTATGGCGACAGGCGACTTATGTACTTGGTCTTGGAGAATCTACTGAGAAATGCGTGGAAATTCACAAGCAAGCATCCATCTGCGAAAATCGAATTCGGCGCAACCGAACAGAAGAAAGAGACGGTGTTCTTCTTACGGGACAATGGAGCGGGCTTTGACATGAGATATGTTGACAAGATGTTTAATGCTTTCCAGCGTCTACATCATGCAGATGAATTCGAGGGTACTGGCGTTGGCTTGGCTATAGCGAAACGGATTATCAGTAGACATGGGGGGCGTATATGGGCTGAAGGAGAGTTGGGAACGGGGGCGACAATCTATTTCGCGTTGCCGTCTGAAGGAAGTGAAGTATAAACATGAATAACGGACCTATACTGTTGGTGGAAGACAATCCGGACGATGTGATATTAACAAAACGAGCACTGAAGGACCGCAAAATAGCAAATGAACTAATCCTTGCACGTGATGGAGTTGAGGCTTTGGAGTACCTTCGTGGTGAAGGTGTGCATGAAGGGAGAGATACAAGCATCATGCCCGCAGTGATACTTCTGGATATTAAAATGCCAAGGATGGACGGACTGGAGTTGCTCAAGATCATAAGGTCAGAGGAAAGCACAAAGCTTCTCCCCGTGGTGATTTTGACTTCCTCGAAGGAGGAAAGCGATGTAATGAAAAGCTACAAGCTCGGTGCCAATAGCTACATTCAGAAGCCGGTGAACTTCGACCAATTCGCGACTGCCGTAAAGCAGCTCGGATTGTATTGGCTTGTTATGAACGTCAGACCATATGGAGGACAGTAGGATTTGAGCAGCAATCTTCGCGTTCTTATAATTGAGGACTCAGAAGATGATGTTCTATTGATGCTACGCGAATTGCGCAAGGGTGACTATGAACCGGATTATGAATGCATTGACACAGAGGCAGCGATGATGAATGCGCTTCAATCAAGGGAGTGGGATGTCATCATATGTGATTTCAACATGCCATCTTTCAGAGGGGACCACGCGCTGAGCTTATTGAAGAAGAGTGGTCTGGATGTGCCATTCATTCTCGTGTCAGGCACAATCGGGGAAGAAATCGCTGTGGACATGATGAAAGCCGGTGCCCACGACTACATCATGAAGGATAACCTTACACGGTTGGTCCCTGCTATTCGGCGCGAGCTCCGAGATGCGAAGAATCGACAGGAAAAAAGAAACGCCCTAGTCGCTCTGCAGCAGAGTGAGGAAAAGTATCGAATGATTCTTCAATCGATGAATGACCTAGTCTTTGTCGTTGATAAACACGACTGCTATTCTCAGTACTACACCGCGAGTGAGGAATTGCTCTTTGTTTCACCCGAGGAGTTCATGGGCCAGCCTGTGAGTGAGGTGTTACCGCCTTCAGTGGGTGAGCGATTTGTGGAATCCTTCCAAAGGGTGAGAGAAACTGGGAGTAGTGAAACATTTGACTATCAGCTCGAAATAAGCGGCCAGAAGCACTGGTTTTCTGCAGTCCTAACCATGCAGGAAAATGACGAGAGCATCGTGCAAGTAGTGAGAGACATCACTAGACGTAAGCAAGCAGAGGAAGCAATGCGAGAAAGCGAGACGAAGTATCGCCTATTGGCTGAGAATACGTTCGATTGCGTCTGGCAAATGGATTTGAATACCGATTTCACTTATGTCAACCCAGCCATCTTACGGGTGTTTGGGTTTACACCGGAAGAGTGGGTTGGAAGCTCAGTAGGTGAACACTGTTCTCCAGAAGCCATGGAACTTCTGTCAGATTTGATGATGGAAATAATAAGACAAGGCCCTAACGCAATTCCCGCAACATTTGAAACTCGCATGTTGCGAAAAGATGGCAAAGAGATTGATGTCGAGATAACTGCTGAGTTGATACTAGACGAAGATACGAACCCACTGTTGTTTCAAGGAACTACGCGAGATATCACCGGTCGAAAGCGGGCGGAGGAAGCGCTTCGAGAGAGCGAGGAATGGTTCAGGGCAGTCTACGAGGAATCGCCAATCGCAATCAACGTGTTTGACCAAAACGGCAACTTGATTCATATGAATCCTGCGTGCGTCGATTTCGCAGGTGTATCGAGCCTTGAGGATTTGAAGGACTTCAACATATTCGAGGACCCCAACTTTCCCGAGGATAAGAAGCAACAGCTGCGCAATGGCGAAAGCGTGTTGTTTCGTTCCATAATCGATTGGTCGAAAGTGAAAGAAGCACGACTGTATGACACCATCAAATCCGGGGTGAGTTACGTTGAAACCGGCGCATCTCCTCTGAAGTACGGAGCGGATGAGTCCCTGCATGGATATATGATTCAGATGGTTGATATTACAGATCGCGTGCTGGCCGAGAAGGAAGTTCGGGCAAGTGAGGAGAGATACAGAGGTCTAGTTGAGCGGATGAGCGAGGTAGTGTTTCGCTTGTCAATGCCCGACGCCAAATACGAATACATGAGCCCTTCCATTAGCCCCCTTCTTGGATACCCTGCGGAAGAGTTCCTCGACAATCCACTTCTTTTCCTGAAGGTGGTTCATCCAGACTCCTTGGACTACTTCACGAAGGCGTTTGGGGAGATGGTGGAGAGCAATTTGTTTTCGACGATTGAGTATAGGATCATCGACACCAGCGGGAATACGAAATGGGTGTCACAATCAAACAGCCCCGTATACGACGACGAGGGGAATCTTATCGCGGTAGAGGGAATTTGCAGGGACGTTTCTGATCGCAAAAAGGCAGAGGAGGACATGAGAACTGCTGCCGAAACTGCGATGTTATACTTGGATCTTATGGGCCATGACATACGGAATCATCTACAGGCAATCATCATGGGGACGGAGATACTGGATCAACTAGACACCAGGCCTGAAGTTAGAGAGATGGTTGACCTAGTAGCAAGCTCGGTGGAGAGTTCGCGGAACCTGATTAAGAAGGTACAAGCGACTCGCGGGCTGCTGTCAGTGCCGCTATCTAGCACCCCGTTGAGAGATGCTCTGGAAGATTGTCTGCAGGTTCTAAACGAAACGTACGATGATGTTCAAATTGAGATGAATTTGGCCGCTCAACAACCGACTGTGTTCGCAGACAAGTACCTCGGAAATCTGCTGATGAACATCTTGGAAAACGCAATCCTTCACAATGATAGAAAAACCAAACGAATCTGGTTGGACCTCAAAAAGGCAAAGGAGGGTTATGAGGTCGTGATTGCTGACTACGGCCCTGGGATGAATAATGATACGAAGGAGAACCTGTTCGACCAAAGCAGGAGGTTTGGTGGCGTGGGAGTTCATCAAGCATTCAAGATTATCCAGAAATATGGAGGTCATATCACTGTACAAGATCGAGTGCCCAGCGATTCAAGCAAGGGTGCTGAGTTCCACATCTGGTTCCCCAAAGCAACACTATGAGTACATTTGGTCAGTGAGGCCGCCTCTGTTCTCCTCCTTCCTCGCCGCTATCGATTCGATTCTCTCTTTCGCTAAACGTTAAGCTCAGGTATCACTCCCATAGGCGCCGCTTATATGGTCAGAGGGAGCAGGATTCTGAAGGCGGCACCCTCGCCTAGGTCTGTGTCCATCAACTCAATTAAGCCATTCATGGCATTCACAATCGCTCTGGAGAGGTACAGACCAAGACCTCCTCCACTTGTTGAAACACCTCTATGAAAGAGCTGGTCTCGAACTTTCTCAGGGACTCCAGGCCCGTTATCTGAAACAAGAATCTGCACGTTGCTTCCTTCTTTAGAAACTATCATGTCTACTATTGGCTTTTCACCAGCATGTGCTGCAGCATTTCTAAGGAGATTCTCAAAAACCATAGGAAGCAGCCTACTTCCTACGATTGTTAGTTCTTCAGCATCATCATCCACAGTTACGTTCACAGTGAGTTTTGCATGTGCGTCTTGAGCCTGAGAGGATACACTCCTCACCAGCACTACGATATTTCTTTCGATAGAGCCTGCTGGCCGACTGACTGCCTTCAATAGATTCATCATTCGTTCACAAACTGCTTCTGTGGATGACAGGGTTTCCAGTACTTCACTATCATTCTCTCCTGCAATCATCTTTGCGAGATCCACATTTCCAAGGATTACGCCCACGTCGTTCCTTAAGTCGTGTCGAAGCAACGAAGCATATACTTCTAGTTCGCTGTGCTGTTGGCGTCTCTGCTCTTCATTCTGCTTGCGTTCGGTGATGTCTCGGATGGTTCCAACGGCTCCCCACAAGCTACCAATAGGGATTGGAGCGAGTGACAGCTCGATCGGAAACTTTGTACCATCTTTCCTTCTGCCTGACATCTCAGTGACTTTTCCAATGGCTGGACCTCTACCAGTTGTTCTGAACTTTTCGAAGCCCTTTGCCGCCGCTTCTGAATACTCCCCAGGGGCAATTGCTTCGTGCATAAATCGACCCATTATCTCTTGGCCCGAGTACCC
>JABCTJ010000082.1 GCA_018238375.1 Candidatus Thorarchaeota archaeon | reverse complement strand
GTGAGTATTCGCTTATTCGAGACGTTCGCGTCGGAGTGCTCAGATACTACATTGGCAAGGGGCGACTCATGGTTCCCAGATTCCTGTTCTACGCGACCTTTTACACATCGGTGACTGCAGCGTTGCTCACACTGCTATGGTGGTTCATCGATTGGTACTCCTCTGTCCTGATCATCCTCCTTGTTTCAGTGTGTGCAATGCTCTGGATTGAAGCAATTAGAACGTGGAGGGAGCAGCCTTTCGAGGAGGAGGAGTGATGGATTCCATGACTAGAACTGATTGGGTTGGGGGCAATAGGTACAGGCAATCTGCAACAGGACTCACACTCCGAAAACTGCATGTGCTCCTGCTCCTACTGATGCTAGCCAGTTCCTTTGCGCTGTCTGTTGTTTCAATGACGGAAATCCATGATAATCAATGTGCAGTGATTCGTACAACAAACACTAGGGCAGAAGAACCCCCTGCATTGCGTCTTACTTACTACACTCACTGGGATTCAACTAAGATCGATGTGAATGCAGGAGACCAACTCGAAGGTGATCACATAATCCTGAATGTCACATGGAGCCCAGGCACCGAAATTAATCGAACAAGGATTGAGGTGAATGCCACAATAGTTCCAACTGTGATTTCCAGCGAGCAAAATGGTAACAGTGTCGAGATTGATACACGAGCATTTGGCAGCAATTTCACATGTGTGATTAACTCAACGATTTGGTTTCATAATGGCACTACTCTGACCGAGCTGATCCCAGACGTGTTTCTGGGCAATTTCTTTGTGCCAGTGGTCGAAGTAATTTCACCGAACGGGAACGAAGTATGGACCGGCGCCAATAACATCACATGGAATGCTTGGGACCTCAACGAGGATGAGGAATTGACCTTCGAGGTATTGGTTTCCTCAGACTCCGGTGCAACCTTTCAGCTTCTGTCTGCTGGCATGACTGAAACTTGGTTCTTATGGGACTGCAGTACATTCCTGAATCTTAGCACCTACGTAGTGGAAATTCGCGTCAGTGACGGCTTTTTCTCTTCGTATGATGTTTCTGATGCACCCTTTAGAGCGGGAGAGATTGAACAACCTGAAACAACGACAACAACAACGACAACAACGGTGGAGGAAATTGACCCCCGAGTTATCATGTTTCTGACAGTACTTATCATATCAAGTGGTTTCATTGCATTTGTTGTGTACTATGCATCCAAAAAATGGGTATGAATGAGTTCCCTTACAATCAGATTCCGTTCTACTCTGGAATTTTGTCGAGCATAGGCTGGGTCTTAATCATATGCTGATGGAGGCCCAGCTCTTCGAGATCAAGCCCCATGGCCAGTCCTAGTAGTTGTGTGTAGTAAATCACCGGCATTTGGTATTTCTTCTCACCAAGCTCCTTATTGACCTGAGCTTGAGCGACTTCGAACTGCAGATGGCAGAATGAACAGACGTTCAAAACACAGTCTATACCGACATCCATCATATTGCGTATTTTTTCTATAGCGATATCATTGGAAACTGGTGCATTGCTTCCGCGTACGCCTCCGCCAGCCCCACAACACATGAATTTGTCCGTGTATGGTACACTCTCAGCTCCGGTGAGTTCTACAAGTTCATCGAGGAATGTGTGCCTTTCAGTCTGTTTCCACGGGCGATTCTTGCTAGGCTTTAGGAGGTGACACCCGTAATGCACTCCAACCTTCAAACCGGTAAGTGGACGGGTGACTTTCTTCTTCAGTTCCTCAATCCCGATATCGTATATGACCTCGATCAGATGCTTGGCTTCAGCCTTTGCCTTATACTTCAGACCGAGACCCTTGAAGACCTTCTGCACCTCTTTGAGCCTATCCGGATGCTCACGAACTTCGAGTAGAGCCTCCTTGAATGTCCCATAGCATCCATTGCATCCAGTGATGATATCATGTCCTGCCTTCTCAGCGAGTGCCAGATTCCTTGATGCTATGGCAAGCCACGTGGGCTCGCTGAACGAGCGAATGACACCCGGCGCAGGGCAGCAGCTTGCACCCTCTAGTTCTTCCAACTCTATTCCAATCTTCGGGAGTATGACCCTGATTGACTTCTCAATGTTCGGGAACCTATTGGGCATAACACACCCAAGGAAGAACGAGTACGTCTGAGTCTCTGTCATTTTTCAGCCTCTTGTCTTTCTATGAGGTTTTTGAATCCAGTTCGCTCCATGATGGTCTTCAAGTCATCTAACGCATCCTTGTGCGAGTGTACTGTGGGTGGGACCTCATCTAGACCCAGGCTCACGCGCTTCTCCCGGTTTGCATCATTAATCGGAACCGCGTGGCCGGTTTCTAGAAGCTTCATTGATGCTTTCCGGTGATCTGGAAGCATGAATCCCGCTTCCACTGCCATGTTTCTCATTATGATTATCGCATCAGTGACCTTGATCTGGCGCGGACAACGCTCCAGACAGGTGTGACAGGTAGCGCAGAGCCACAGATCGGGAGAGCTTAGTACTTCCTCCTTGAGTCCAAGTAGCGCCTTTCTAATGAGCTCACGAGTTCGGAAGGCAGTTCGGCGTCCACTAGGGCATACACTTGAGCATGTCCCGCACTGAATGCATGTTCTTATCCTATCAGCCCCTGCATTCACAATCTCATCGACAAAAGTGCGGTCGACCTTCTCTAAGTCTATGGTATCTCGAGAGATGGAATCTGGTATTCGAAGACCTCCAGTCGAAACTGTGCTACTCGCACACCGAACAGGTCGTTATAAGCATTAAGAATGAGCGTTGTCAGTTGAAGGAGTACTTTGCATCGGAGAGAAGAGCAACATTGCCTACCCTCACATTAGAAAGACCGATATCTTCTGCTGTCTGGAGAGCAGCCTTGGCGTGCTCCTTGCTGGTGCGAGGTAGGTCTCGCATGATGTGGTGAGGGTGAAAGCCAAGAAGGGCAGTGGGAATCGTTGGGTCACTGTCCGCTATGAATTCGCACAACTTACGCACTTCAGAAACCCCGACATATCCCGGGATAAGTAGGATGCTTGCAACGAGGAACTCTCCTTCGCGTTCCTTCCCTT
>JABCTJ010000055.1 GCA_018238375.1 Candidatus Thorarchaeota archaeon | reverse complement strand
TGGATCTCTCATTTGCGAGCCAATTGAATTCGATGATATGGTTAGCAAAGCACGGGAAAGAGCTAAAACCAGCAGTCTATGAATTCCCAAGCGAACTTGATACGGAAACCGCATTTGCCAAGCTTGAAACTATGAGCATCAGTATTGACAAGTGGACTAATCTCAGATTTACCAAGCTTGGACATTCTTGGGTATTCCACTGTGTAGGCTAAGGAAACACCCCTTGTGGAACCGTTCGCTAATAGCTACCAAGTAACCATTTAATAGGAACGTGCCTGACGTGCTGCTAGAGTGTTCACAAATGGACCGACCCGACTACCGCCAACTTGCCAATCTTCTGGAGGAGATGAACAAGGAAGGCGGGTTCTTTGCATCTATTCTGTCAAGGAATGACGGTCTTCTAATGGCTTCAGCAGTCGCTCCTACCTCAAACAGAGACCTCATAGCAGCAATGTCGGGTTTTCTTGCAGACACGGCAGAACGAGTGCGCGAGGAGCTCTCTCTGGGGGCTCTCAAGGATATCAGCATTCGCTGCAATGAGGGGAAAGCTGTTTTCCGGAAAATAGGATCCAAAGCTGAGCAGAGCTTGATACTAGCTGCGCTCATGCCTCGTAATGTGCGCTATCACAATAGGCCTCTCGGCAAGGCCGCCACTCGCATTCGTAGCATCATGGGTTATCGGTGAAGAATCTACGGCACGCCCTTCGCGAGTCAGCAATACAAAACATTCAAGAGATGTGAAACATTCTGGATTCTGTCGTACCCCTAGTTTAGGAGCGCTATCGAGTGGCAGACGCAAAGAGCAATGATGAATCCAAGTCTGAAGACGACGATGACTCATCGAAGATTGTGATTGTTCTTTTCAAGTCTGACTCATGCGCTTTCTGTCCGCGAGCTGAAGAGGTTGTACGTGATACTATCCAGGATTTCTCGCCAGAGTCCTTTAGGCTTAGAATCGTCAACGTGAGCGAGAATCCAGAGGTCGCAGAAGAGTTCGGAATTGTGGCATTGCCTACAACGATGATCGGAGGGGTTTCAATCACAGGTATCCCCGAACCTGATATGCTGATGAAAATGATTATGGGTGCTGGGATTTCGAAGATGAGAGGTGCAAAGAAGTGAGCAACTATACCATAGAACGTGTGAATACAGGAGTTCCAGGCTTGGACGAGCTTGTGGAGGGTGGGTTTCCAAAGGGAGACACCATCCTTATTGCGGGCAAAGCTGGAACCGGGAAGAGCATTCTCGCAATCCAGTTTCTGTATAACGGTGCAGTGAAATATGGAGAAACCGGCGTTTTAGTGACGTTGGAAGAACCCCCTCGTCTCATCAAGCGGAACATGATGAATTTCGGAATGGATCTTGCAAAGCTGGAGAAGGAGCGCAAACTGGCAATAGTTGACCTATCACCTTCCAAGGAAGTGACCCCTGTCACCATGGGCGAATTTCCAAGCTTTGACCTCTCAGGCTTGGAAGCAATCATCATGAGCCATGTGAAGAAACTGAAGGCGACGAGGGTTGTAATCGACACCCTCTCAATCCTGGCATACAAGTTCCGAAGCAGAGACATTCTTCGTGAGGAATTCTTCAAACTTACTGCTAATATAACCAAGAGTGGTGTCACCCTTCTCCTGACAAGTGAGATTCCTGAACACCACCTCGGGCTAGGAGTCTTTGATGTCGAGGCATTCTTGGCCAGTGGTGTCTTAGTGCTATACAATGAGAAGATTTCCGATACCTTGCGGTCTAGATCAATAGAGGTGTTGAAGTTAAGAGGGTCGAAGCACAGCTCTAGGATACACCCGATGAGGATTACAGAGGTAGGTGTCAGAGTGTTTCCGGGAGAGATAAGTCCCGGTGTTTAATGGATAAGTTGAGTCTGAGGTGCCTATGTTGGGAAAGAAAGAGTCCACAGATCCCTGCATTGGTATGGCCAATTCAGTGCGTCCCATGATAGCTGATTTGGTCCAGTTCGGGCAACTAACTCAAGTGTCTTACATGCTTGTAGGCCCGCTTGGATCTGGGAAAACAACTTACGCAGAGGCGTTTCTGGCAGATGGTCTGAGGCTTGGTTTTCCCGCAGTTTACGTGACTACTGATGTTTCTCCACGCGTAGTGAGAAATGATATGAGCCGGCATGGATGGACCATCGAGCACTGTGAAACATCTGGACATTTCGTATTCGTCGATGGATACTCGGAGCGGATGGGAGCTCCCACGGCCAGTGGTGCCCGCTCCCTTTCGAAAGTGGAAGACATCACAGAATTGGGCATAGTTCTCTCTGGGGTCCTAGAGAACATGGTGTGCGCGCGAGTGGTCATCGACAGCCTCTCAACCTTGATACTGCATTCAAATCCTGCAACAATGCCCAGATCAGTTCAGCGACTTGGCGGACGTGTCACTCAGAACTCTCACAGTATCATGTTTATTCTTGAGGATGGTGTCCATGACGAGAAGACCTACGCAACCTACTCGTATCTTGTGGACGCAGTCCTACGTTTCAGAATTGACGAAAGCGGCTCCAAACCCGCTCACCAAGTGAGGATGGAAAGGATGCGGAGCACTGAAACCTCAAGAAAATGGCATGACTTCATTATCGGTTCTCCATGAAAGCTTTTAATGGTGTAATGCCCGAGTCAGCCTGACCCATGGGAGAGGTGTAAGTGGAGTCTGTCATAGTCGCTGCACTAAGGGATATTCTGTGTGCATCCATGTCCCTCGACGATGGTCTTTCCATAATTCAACAGATGGCCGGTGATGATGCGGTTACTGCTTTTGAAGTTGCACGCGCGATAGAGGAGATCATTCTTCGGCGCCCCGGTCTTGCAAGTAACAAACTAATGGAGATATCAATCAAGCTCGCTTCCGACAAGAATGATATGCTTCCGGATATGCTGATGCTCCTTGACACACGATACGTAAGTGCGCACAGTCGTGTCGAAACTGAGATACTTCCTGACAAAGCTGCGATTCCAAAATTATTGGACCTCTTGGGAAACCTCTCGGATGCGATAGAGTCTTCACTTAGGTTGAACCTGCGGCCGCTCCTTCCGTTTCTTGCCGATGAATTACTCACGACACTTGACGCGATTCATTCCCGCGCTCACAAGGCGTCAACAGCTCTTGCCCTGAGGGAAGTCCATTACTTGACTTGGATTCTGACTAATGCAGGTCTATTCGCAGAAGCTGAGGCTCTCCTGAATCGATTAACAGTCCTCGCAAAGGAAGAAAAAATCCACGATCTCTGGTTTGATGCATCTCTTGATGAGGCAGGAACTCTTGCGGAGTTAGCTATGTTCAACGAGTCTCGAGAAATTCTGCAGGAACTCAAGTTACTGGCTGATAAGAAGAAGGACCGAGTTCGACAAGCCGCAGTTGCGTTGCAGCTCAGTATCACCGAAACAAGAGATGATTCAGTTTCTCACGAAGAAGCGCAGAAATCGGGTGACAACGCAGCATCATTAGTTCAGAAGATTCTGGATTCCGAGAGTACTAGCGGCGGGGGATTGGGTCTGGCGCAACTCATTATCGGCTCCAACATCTTGGCAAACGGGTGGCGAGAAGCAGTTCCACAAGCACTCGAGAGACTTGAATCCGGACTAGAAGTGCTTGAACAGATTGAAGAGCCCGATACAGTGCAGTCACTTCTCTTGGCCAAGTGCTTGTCGGATTTAGGATTCGCTCACGGACTTATGAGAGACCATGAAAGTGTCACCAAAAGCATAGAATATCTTGAGAGGGCCAAGACAGGCCTTCGAAGCCTCGATAAACACAGTCATGATTCCAGTGTAGATGTAGCTAGATGCGAGCATGCGATTGGATGGATATGCCTTGGAACTGACTCTGATGAGCTGTGGTCAGTTGGATTGAAAGCATTTCAGAACGCAGTCAAAGGCAGAGAGAATCTACGGAATGAGGGTGCAGTTTCCGAGCTCGAGCTTGTTGGTAGCAAGATGGGGCTGGCGCTCTCGCAGATGAGGCTTCTTGAACGAGCTGAGAGCGACGACAAGGATATCATTCGTGAAACATTGGTCCAGTACATACCGCTTTTTCCCACAGATACTCGCGCAGTTGCTGAGGCTGCAATCGCAACCTACAATATTGTGTGGTTAGCAACTAGGCACGGAGGAGCACTGCCTGACAGGCTCCTGAGGTTGCTTGATGATTTGGACCGAATGTTCTTTGATGCGCGCGCCCATTCTGATTCCATTTTCTTCCAAGGTGCTTTCCTCGTGGTGCCTTTCGTGAATGCATCTTGGAAAGTCCTCTATGATCGAGCTAGTCAGATGACCGGGAACACATTCGAGCTCTCGGATGCATCTCTTGTCATGGCAGCTCTAGCGAAATCGAAGATGAATCTCGATGCATTGAGTCTTGAATCAAGTGTTCGCATTCTTCAGCCCGTGACTGAGGATTTGCAGAGTGCCGACCCTGTCCTCGCTCAATATTGGACTGGTCAGGCTTCATTGGCAAGAACAGTGAAAGCGTTCTATCTACAGAAGGATTTCTCAGAGCTAGCTAGTGGTCTATATGAATCAGCGGTGAACCTAAGGATGGTTGACTTGGCAAAACCGGCCTCCGGAGAATCGGTGGAGTTCATTAAGGCAACATCACTCTCCCTTTCCAGAGTTTTGATGCGCTTTGCTAATGCCTTGGAGCATCGATACGAAGTTGAGATTGATAAGAAGCAATACAATGATGCTCCTAACGACATTGTCTTTGATCAGATTGATTTCATTCTTGCAGAGGACTGGCTTGGACTTATGAAGATCGCAGAGGCCTATCTTGAGATGATTGAAACGTCTGAAACTGTGCGTGCCGAGCCCTACCTGAATGCTGTCTTCTCAAACGTGGCCCGTGCGCTAAGGACAATGGATAAGGTGGCACTTGTTGACCGACGAGTGCTTTCGTTTCTAGGCGATGCAATGAACAAACGTTACTACTTGCGAAGCTGATGACGCGAATAGATGGAGCAGCTAGCTTTCATTCATCATGGCTTCTCTGTAGCCTCCGCTCTTGGCTCCCCAGG
>JABCTJ010000026.1 GCA_018238375.1 Candidatus Thorarchaeota archaeon | reverse complement strand
GCATGGACGGAGCCGGGTTTCCCTCTCGACGATACATGGATTCACTTGCAGTATGCGAAAACCATACATGAAGGGCGCCCTTGGGAATACTCCCCTGGGCAACCGAGTACGGGGTCGACCAGTCCTCTCTGGTCTATTGTGCTATCTGTCCTCTTTCTCTTCACCGAAGAGCCTACTGTCATCGTGTGGGGGACAATTCTTCTTACGACTACCTTCTACGTAGTTTCCACGTTCCTCGTTGGTAAGATAGCATCAGAATACGTCAAGAACCCCGTTTGGGGCGTCCTTGCAATGATCGGGTTTGTGATTGTCCCCGGCAACACCTGGCTGATGCTCTCGGGTATGGAAACATCACTCTTCATGACTCTTCTATTGCTTGCGGTGCTCCTACTCGAGAGGAGAGAGATGAAGTATGACTTAGCTATTGCAGTCGTAGTAGGATTGGCAGTTCTGGCAAGACCTGAGGCTGTCGTCATTGTGCTCGTTTGCATCCCCGCTCGCATTCTCATCCTAGTATGGAATGGAGAGGTCACACGAAGACGAGTATACTCCTTTCTTCTTATGGGAATCATCATAGCTGCCGTGGTTCTCCCATGGATTCTGCACTGCATGAGTGTTTCAGGACATCCACTCCCAGACACATTCTATGCGAAATATCAACCGCCGAGCCAGTCCGATATCGAGAGCTGGAACATCTGGTGGAACTTCTGGTTGATGCAATGGCCATTTCTCTTGGTGGCGTTCGTAGGTGGACTTGTCTTGGTGGCAAAAGGAAGGCCACATCTATGGCTTCTTGCCATCGCTCTGACTGTGCTCTACAGATTCACAATGCCTCTAATAGCACTCCTCGCAAATCATCGATATCTGATACCTGTCCACTGTCTGTTCTTCGTTGTCGCTGCAATTAGCGTGGGATTCATCATTGAAGCTGTACTGGAGAACAGACAATATCTTGATGCTCCTGGTACCATCAGACTCCTTGCTGCAATCCTTGTCATTGGAGTGCTTTTGGCCCCAATGATTCCCGGGTACTGTGCTCAGGCGGAGAAGTTTGGCAATGCCACCAAGAACATCAACGACATGCAGGTAACCATTGGAGATTGGGTGTATCATAACACACCAGATGATGCAGTCTTGGCCTTGTGTGACATCGGAGCGATCAGATTTTTCTCAAATCGCTCGATTATTGACCTAATAGGCCTCGTCACTCCGGATATCTTGTATGGAAACTTTACACGGTTGGAAACCCTTCACTATCTGAAGAATCACAGCTGCGACTATATGGTGATCTGGACTGACTGGTTCTGGGCCTACGAAGTCTACGTTGCTGGTGCATGGGAAAATCTCTTCACGGTGAGTCTTACAGACAACATCATCTGCGGAAGGGACGCAATGTCCGTATACCACATCAACTGGTCACTCACTAGCTTCGGCTAAGCCCATCAATACTAGAGAACTGGCCACTTGGGACTGATATCCACGCCAGCTCGCTCTATGAGATCCTTGCTGTGTCTAAGAGCCTTCTTCTTCACCTCGGCTTCATCCATGGTCAGCAGTTTCCGGTTTCTCATCAACAGTCTGCCGTTTACAATTACTGTATCTACTGCATGACCAGACCCTGCATAGACGAGATTGGAAACAGGATTGGTGTTTGGAGTAAGCCCCAAATCGCTCATGTCCACGAGAATCAGGTCTGCATGTTTACCGGGCTCCAGAGAGCCAACAGTATCGGAGATACCCATAGCAACTGCACCACCGAGAGTTGCCATCTCGATAACATCTTCAGCACTGATAACCAACGGGTCGTTAGCAATCGGCTTATGGATTAGGGCTGCAAGACGCATCTCCCGAATCATGTCGTACGTGTTATTGCTTGGTCCGCCGTCACAACCTAATGAAACAGGTACGCCAAGTTCCAGCATGCGAGGAATCTTGGCAAATCCTGATGCTAGCTTCGTATTGCTTGCAGGACAGTGACTCACGTTGGAGCGTGTTTCAGCTAGCCGCTTGAAATCGGATTCCTCGAAATGAATACCGTGAGCGAATATCATCTCTGGTCCCAGAAGCCCCTGCTTCTCAGCAAACTCTGTGAGGTCCATATCGTGGTTCTGCCTGACGTATCTGACATCATCGGGCACCTCACCCAGATGCATTGTCAATCGCGTCTTGTGGGACCTAGTACGTCTTCCCACATCCTTGAACAGCTCTTCACTGACAGCACCAAGAGAGCGTAGTCCGTACCACACCTGAATCCGTCCGTCGGCCTTTCCATGCCAACGCGCCAGCATGGTTTCTGTTTCTCTCAAGCAGGCATCAGAATCTTCGACCATTCCAGGATACATGATATCGGGACTATCGGCGTATCCAGTGGAGTCCATGATTATCTTTGAAAGCGCACCTCTTATTCCCGCCTGCTCCACGGCTTTCGCAATGCCATCGAAGCCATACCGAGTATGAATCATGCACTCAACGAAAGCGGTAGTGCCCGTCTTTATCATCTCGGCCATACAGAGCTCGGCTGATACCCTGCCATCATCATGTGTGAAATTCCCCTGCAACACCCAGACGTAGTTCTTCAACCAATCAACCAGTGCGACATCATCGGCACACCCCCGAATCAGTGCCTGTGCGAGATGAACATGGGTGTCAATGAGTCCAGGCATCACGATCATATTGCGAGCGTCTATCTCAACCTCCGCCTTTCGATCCTTCAGTGCTTCAGTTTTTCCCACTTCTACGATCTTCTGACCTTCGATGTACACAGCCCCATCTCGGATTATCTCCCTGCGGGGATTCATTGTGAGAACATAGCCGTTCTTGACAAGGAGTGACTTTGCGGATTTCATCCAATGGCCTCCGATGCAATACGATAACTCATCTGCGTGAGAGATAACGATTGCGGTGCAAAGAGCGCCAGAAGAGCGTTCAGACTGCGAGCCTATTCGAGGATATTAAAAGTAATTACAACCTTGAGACCCTTGCCTGGCCTGCCCCGTACACGGTCCTTGACTTCAAGAACGGCGCCATACTTCTTGACCAAACGTCGCACAAGATGAAGACCCACCCCACCGAATCTTCGTTCTGGGTTGAATACCTGAACTTTCTTCGCACTACTCAGACCTGGTCCGTCGTCGGCAATGACAAGCTTGAACTTGTTCCCCCTCACTTTCCGTCCGCTAATCCATACATTCTTCGTGGGATTCCTGTTATGCTTGACTGCATTCTCCATAATGTTCCATACAAGCTGACTTAGGGCACTATCCGCGCTAACCATCAATGTCTCTGGCAGTTTCTTTATCGTGGGAGCAACGCTATGCTGTCGCGCTAGTAGATGCGCCTCGCCAATCACCACTTCAATCAAGTCCACTGGCTTGAGAGGCTCAACCTTTGACTCCTCTGCACTTCGCACCTTGTGAATCAAATCAATACAGCGGTGGGCACCATCTAGGATGTACTGCTGAGCAGTCTCAACAACTTCGGGGGACGATTCCTTGTTGGCAAGGTCAGCACCGGCAAGAACCAACTGTAGCTGATTGCCTATGTCATGAAGAATCAAATCAAGTAGGAAGCGCGCTTCGGCCTCAACACTCTTGAGTTCGGAAATGTCAGTGAATAACGCGAAACTTCCTTTGTAATTTCCATTCTCTATTGGGAGTGGGCAAGCAGAAACCATTACAGGCACTGTTGCACCATTCTTAGTGAGCAGTTCAGCCTCATAGTGCTCGATGACCCCCTTCGCACGGGCAATAGCTCTATTGTCATAGCCGTTCCGGGAGATACTGTGGAAAATTTCGTATCCTAAAAGGCCAACAGTTTCATCACGCGTATAGCCTAGCATTTTACAGAGAGCGTCATTGACGTAGGTAATCACTCCGTTTTCGTCATCTGTGGCCAACCCGTCATCCATGGTTTCCACGAGATCACGGTATCTACGTTCGCTCTCCTCAAGGGCTCGTTTGTTCTCAACTTCCTCCGTGATGTCCAGAATCTGGGCGATGGTGTTCATCTTACCGTCTCGACCCATCATGGTATTGCCTGATACCTCTACATCCCTTGATGTGCCATCCTTGTGAACTATCTTGAACTCGTATACTGATGGTGACCTTTCTCCATGTTGTCGCCCTACATAGCGCCCTGCAACAAGGTCTATACTGTCGGGATGAAGGAATTCGCGGAAATCGTGTCCTAGAAGCTCACTCCGAGTCCGTCCCAGCATGTCGCAGAGTCTGTCATTCACGTATTCGAATCTAAAGTTGTGCCCTATTTGAAATATGCCCGCACGGGAATGTTCGACTGCGGTCTTGAAGAACACACTTTTCTCTACGAGCTTGTCCTCGATTTTCGCGCGACGTGTCATATCGGTTGCGTATGCAACATAGCCCTTGAGCTTGTTGCGGTAATAAACCATGTCGGCGACCACTTCAATGGGAACCTGAACCCCATCTTTGCGTACTAGTCTTAGAGAGAGCGAAGTAGGTTCAGCGCCATTCCGAAGGCGTCTGAAAGCTTCCTGAACAAGTTCCACTAGCTCAGGCGCAACTATGTCAGCAACGTGCAATCCTGTATCAACGTCCGATTGCTTCAGGCCTAGAAGATTCTGTACAGCAGGATTCGCATATAGTATGTTTAGCTCTGTATCAAACTCCACTACTGCGAGAGATATCATATCGAATATCTTTCGACTTGTTGCTCTCGCTGAGCGAAATGCAGTCATTGGTTTCTTGGTCTGTGGGGTCATGATTCATGCCAGCAAGTGGAGTCTAGAGAACAGAAAGGCAATCGGGAAGCTAACTGTCCGACATCTGCAGGTCTACATCATTGTATATATCTTGATGTGACATACCATCGGGCCATTGACGGTCTAGATAGACTCCATGGGACTATGGCAACACCTTAAAGGACCGGTTGAAAGATGGAAGAGCCTGACATGGTGACCAAGGAGAGCTCGAGTGACTTGAGGAAAGCCCTTGTAATAGACAACAATCTCTGTACCGGTTGCCGAAACTGTGAGCTAGCCTGTTCAGTACGTCACACAAATACCTTCAACCCAGCTCGTGCAAGAATCCAAATTCTCAAGGATGAGTTTCGAGCGACTGTCATACCGATGGTCTGTTTGCAGTGCGATTCGCCGCTCTGTGCTGAGGCCTGCCCAACAGGCGCGATCTCTGAGAACAGTGCTGGCGTTCTCACCGTCAATCACGACTTGTGCATTGGATGCTCCAACTGTGTGACTGCGTGCATCTATGGCGGCATCGCAATAGACCCGCTTCTTATGAAGGCAATCAAGTGTGACCTCTGTGGAGGAGAACCGGCTTGCATCGAAGCGTGCACGTATCAGGCTATATCATTGCAATCAACTGACAGTCAGGGACTTCGGGGCCGAAGTGATAGCGTTCGGGCCCTAAGAACAGCGTACGGCCTCTCGGAGGTAGATGCGTAGATATGACGTTTCCATACAAGGGATATGCAGGACATTACCTGGATATCGACCTCACCAAGGGCAAAATCCACAAGCGAGAGATGGAGAAGGAATGGGCGCGACTTTACCTGGGGGGCGCAGGTGTCGCGGCAAAGATACTATGGGACTCGACCGGGCCAGATACAGATCCGCTCTCACCGGACAACGTAGTTGTCGTGGGCACTGGACCACTTACAGGTTCTATGTTCTCGCCGTCAGGGCGAATGATGTTCGCAGCAAAGGGGCCACTCACAGGCGTCTGGGCTGAAAGCCATGTAGGTGGCTTCTTTGGACCAGAGATGAAGTACGCAGGTTTTGACTTCATTGTGATTCATGGCAGGTCACCGAAGCCCGTATACCTCTTCCTCCGTGACGGACATGCTGAACTTCTTGATGCTTCCGATCTGTGGGGACGCGAAACCGATGTCACCACTAAGATGATTCGAGAGGAGCACAAAGACCCGGCTATCGAGACCGCTGTAATTGGAACAGCAGGAGAAAACCTGGTATCGTACGCCAGCGTTATAGTAGATGTTTATCGTGCCGCAGGCCGTTGTGGCATTGGTGCGGTTTTAGGTTCCAAGAATGTGAAGGGCATTGCGTGCAGGGGTTCGCTTGGCCTTGAGGCCCATGATATGGACAAATACCTAGAGGCCAACGCTGAGGAAATGGACAAGCTCAACGACCCACTCTGGACTGCTTCATTGGCTTCTTTGAGGAAGTACGGCACAACCGACCTTGTTGCCATCATCAACGAGATAGGCAGACTGCCTACGAAGAATCACTGGACAGGTTTCTACGAGCAGGCTGATGATATCGGCCCTGAAGTAATTGCCGAGAAATACCGAACCACTCAGGAAGCATGTCACGGATGCGCTATTGGATGCAAATACATCTACAAGGTGAAGAAAGGCGCATTCGCGGGAGGCCCTGCAGGTGGGCCAGAATACGAAACACTCATGGCATTTGGTTCCAATTGTTTGAACAATGATGTCGAGTCTATATTCCATATGGGTACAAGGTGTGACCTGATTGGGATGGACACGATTTCTTGCGGCAAGACTATTGGCTTTGCAATGGAGCTCTGGGAGAAAGGCATTCTGACAGAGAAGGACACCGATGGACTAGACCTCTCGTGGGGCAATGTTGACTCCATGGTCAAGCTCGTTGAGATGATTGGCAAACGCGAAGGGATAGGTGATTTGCTTTCCAAGGGCGTGAGGAAAGCAGCTGAGATTATTGGCGGGGACGCCTGGAAATATGCAGTACATGTGAAGGGGCTTGAGGCATCAGGACAGGATCCGAGAGCGCACCAGTCGATAGGTCTCAC
>JABCTJ010000011.1 GCA_018238375.1 Candidatus Thorarchaeota archaeon | reverse complement strand
AGAGCTTATCCCAAAGAATGTCCTTGAGTATAGACCCCGCGTCAGAGATCCACCGGACCTGTTTGTGGATCTAAGTGTTGGCGTGGTTCTGGGCCGGTCCAACTCCTTTCACCGGAAATATCGAAATACGGGTCTGGGAATGATTGGTGCAATCGTAGAAACTTCGGATGACATTCTTACTTCGTTGCTAGGAATGCCAGTAAATCTGGACCTGGTGAGTCCACATGTCATATTCGTTTCAGGGAAGAGGGGGTCAGGCAAGAGCTACACACTTGGAATCTTGGTTGAAGAGATTGCCTCTGCGATGGAGCGCAAGGAAATTGAGGTCGCAACCGTTGTGATTGATACTGTCGATGTCTTTCGGCAAGCGGTTGAGCCCAATGTGGACCAAGAAGCTCTCCTGAAAAAGTGGAATTTACAGTCCAGGGGATTTCCGGTAGCTGTTTTCATCCCGCTGAAAACGTACAACAGTCTTCCAGAGGAGGTCCGGACAAAAGCACGTCTTCATCCATTGGCAATAAGCCCTCGCGAACTAACTGTGAGTGATTGGGGATACGTGCTTGAGAAGGGGGGTCAGCTCAGCACATCAATGGAGAACCTCATGGGAGACCTCCTTGAGAGCATTAGCCGAGGGTACGCTCTGGAATCCGGTGAGTACATTGCATTGAAACGTAGCTTCAGCATTCGGGATATGGTACAGTGCATAGAATCGAATCCTTCCATCACCGAGCTCTACCAGGCTTCAACAAGAACCGCAATGATTCAAAGGCTCAAGAGGGCCGCAAGACTAGGAGTCTTCCATCCTAGCGGAACAAGCGCTCAAGATCTCGCAGTAGCTGGCCAAACCACGATAATTGATGTCGCACCGCTTGGGTCCGATGCAGAGGTTGTCCTCGCGATTTTAACCAACATGCTCTGCAGACAGGTTTTGACATATAGAATGGCATGGACAGAAGAGGGAACAAGTGCACGAGAGGAGCTTCCCCCTACATGGCTAATCATCGATGAAGCTCATACACTGGTTCCAAAGGGCAGTGCTACTCCCGCGAAGGATGCTATTGTGGGCTACGCGAAGCTTGGACGACGGTTCGGATGCAGCTTGGTCTTGTGTACGCAACAACCATCTGCAGTGGCTGATGCAGCGATATCTCAGGCTGACATCATTATCTCGCATTCACTTTCTCATGATAGTGATATTCGCGCGCTGCAGCAACGAGCTCCAGCAGTAATGCCCGATATGTTCCGCGACAAGGTATTCATCAGTAGTTTGCCGCGCGGCGTGGCGCTAGTCTTTGATCAGAGCACAGAGAATAAGCGCGGATTCATCACTCAGATTCGTCCTCGATTATCTCAGCACGGAGGTACAGACCGACTGTCCAGTCTCTTTGAAGCAGCCCGGCTAATGATTCCTGAGGGGATTCAAGAAAAGTCAAATCTCCAATGGGACTTGGAAGAAATCGCCGCCGAACCCGCAGGCGAGTTGACTGAAGGACTTTCAGAGATTCCTCGTCCTCCACTTAAGCTAAGCAAGGAGGACTGGAATACGCTTGATGACTGGATTCAGGAGTATATTCGGGTCCTCTTCGAGAGGGAGAGGCTGGAGTTCTCAATCACGGATGAGCCCGCCCCTAGAGCCGCTGAGCCTACGACTGAGCAGGAGCCTGAAGCAATGCCTCACGTTATTGAACCTTCTATGGCTAGCGTGGATACTCAGGTGATTGATAGTTCAAAGGTGCGCGTTCGGCAATTTGGTCCTCTCTCGCCATCAGTGCTTTTGAAAGCAATTACAAGAAAGATACTCTACTCCAAGCAGTCCCACAGGTATCTCTTCACTACAGGCCCCTTCTATAGAGATACAATTCCGGTGCAAATTCAAGGTATAACACCGTCCGACCTAGTAGAATGGCTGGCCTCAGGACTTGTATCAGCTGGCCTAACAATCGAGAAACTGGAGGATGATGACGATATTACTTTCGTCATGTTCAGTAAGAATGGTGTGCGCGGTGTTTTCGCAACCGGCGTGAGTGGTTCAATAGTATGTTCGCCAGTTGTAATCGTAGGAAACAATCGTGCCTTAGTTGTTCAGATGGTTGACAAGGTTCGAAGGGCGATGAGCTAGGCGGAAAACTCTCACAAGTACTCTATCCACGAATGCTCGGTTGGAGCCATTACTATTAGCTTATAAGGTACAGCCGCAATTTGCCGGCTTGGTGCAGAGAATGAGCAAATCCGACCTTCGACCACCCGTGAATCTTAAGTTAGCATCAATGGCAGACCTAGCTCGAATGCTGGTGTCTTGGTCCCAGAGAGACCGAGCGGCAAGCATGCTATATTTCGAGGATAAAGGAAAACACATCTACGGCACGCTCATTTCGAACCACGGTTACTATGAAATGCAAGGAATTCCACTGTGGGTCTACACCGAGGGCGAGTCCGCTCCTGCTGGGAATTTCTTGGCATACAGTACCCGCCCAAAGGAATCTGTTGAGTTTGTCGAATCTATTGAGTCCGAACCAAGGGTGGCTTACCTTCCAATAATCAAGCTGGCTGATAAACTGGAGATACTGGACATATAGGCACGCTTCTCTTGACATCTGGGTCTAGCTACGGTTCATCGTGGACCAGAATGTCGTGCAGTTCTTCAACCATTGTCTGAGATCCTGAACTATCATCTCATGGTCGAAGGCGAGCTGCTCCTCGCGTAGGTCATTCATATCATACCACTTGGCATCAGCCGCATCATCTCCTCCCTGCAGTTGACCACCTACCATTTTCCCAACGAAGACTACTGACACAGTGTGGTCGCGAGGGTCTCTCTTTGGGTCACTGTAGACCCCCAATATTGCACTGAGGTCAATCGCTATTCCTGTTTCTTCTTGAACCTCTCTCTTGGCGGCTGACTCCACCATTTCGCCATACTCTACGAATCCACCAGGCAATGCCCACATACCTTGATGCGGGGGCTGTCCCCTTTTCACGAGCAGTATCTTGTTGCCCTCAACCACTACAACATCAACGGACAGTGCTGGGTTTCGATGCATCTCAATACAGCTCCCTCGGTGATGCCCGCAGGTAATTGGCTATGATGACTATCGCGAAGATTAGAAATGCAAGCCAAATAATCAGGGTCTTGACAGGCACCTCATACTCTTGAAGGACTGAGATTCCCTTGAAGAGCCCCTCCACAACAAGAAACATACCTACGATGATGATGTTTGATGTACCTCCCATCGTACTTGTGTCTTTTACCTTGAGTCCTTTTCTTACCAAGATCATGACGACAACGATAATCAGGGAGATGTTGTTGATGTAGCTGGTGAAAAGCCAGCTCATATCGAAGAAGGGGATTGTGCCAAACGGGGTGGGAACTGGCGGCAACCACAGCGCTACGAAGATGAAGAAAAGCAGGAGTTCACCAATTCGAATCCACTTTGTTGGGGGCTTGGTATAGGATTCTCCGTAGACACCCTTGTCATATTCGCCAGCCGCGTAGTACATGAAGTAAACAGGCGCCCCAAAGCTCAGGGCATTCACCAAGCTTTGTGCAACCCCATAGACCACATTGAACCAGAATGTCCTCCAATTGAGCAGAATAGACTCCCACACTTGCATATACATTGGCATGAAATTGAGTAACACAAAGGTGGGAACGATGCAAAGGACAATAGCAACCACCACCGCGAGAGCAGCGGCTGATTTCCCTCCACCAAGTCTACCCACTCCAATACCGTAGAAGACATGTCCAGCCACCGCAAGGCCCCCAAGTATTGCCAGTGGTGCAGTCACCATTGGGAGGATAAAGAACATCAGCACGAATGCTGCGTTGGTGCCATAGAATAGTCGCCATCGCAAAGGCACGGCAGTGGTGCTTTCCTGCATTAGCTGAATGGTGTTTGCAAGCCTATAGCGCCTGTAGTACAAGAGTGCTAACCAAGGGACCGAGAAGACCGCTGGCGCAACAGCGTAGTGGAAAATCCAGTTATGAAGTGGGTCTGAAAATGGAGTCATCTGCGGTAGCAGGAAGACCAGCAACAGGAAGTACACTGGAGTGATCAATGCCAATGCGACTACTGTGATGCGGGTCGTCATCCAGTCTGATTTCAAATTTCGTCGCCAGAACCTCGGTATCATAATGTGTTATAAGTATGCACGGCAGATAGTTTGGTCGTGGTGCTTTGGAGTTGACTAGTCAATCATTCGCACGGAAGCTCTCAGCAGCCTCCTATGTTCGGAAGAGTCGGTTGATAGTTGGACTTGACTTGACTGCAGATATGACAATCAAACGCAAGACCGAAATAAACCGCCTTGAGAAAGAGGCATTACGAATCGTGTCACTGACTGCCGAGCATGCAGTTGCCTTCAAGTTCAATCGGCAATTGGTCCTTCCTCTCGGCGTGTTCGACGGAATTCCGAAAATTATAGACGCCATTCATGACCTAGGCCTGACTGCCATAATGGACTGCAAGATAAACGATATTGGCAACACGAACTCGTGGATTGCTCGTTACTACTTTGAGGCCGGGTTTGATGCTGTGATAGTGAATCCGCTTGTTGGCTGGGAGGGCGGGCTCGACTCAGTTTTTGAGATGGCCGAGAACCAAGATAGAGGAGTCATAACGCTCTGCTATATGTCACATCCAGCTGCTGACGAGGGTTACGGCCTTTACGTAACCACTGAAAGGAACAAGAAGGCACGCGATCCGCTATACCTGACTTTTGCACAGCGCGCTAAACATTGGCGCGCCGATGGTGTTATTGTGGGCGCAACATATCCTGAAAAGATAGCTGAGATTAAGCGTGTGCTTGGGTCTACTATTCCAATCATAAGTCCAGGTATAGGAACGCAGGGTGGCGGCGCACGGCAGGCAATCGAAGCTGGGGCATCCTATGTCATTGCCGCGCGGTCGATTGTGGAATCTGACGATCCAGCTGCAGTCGCCGCGAGCATCGCTGCAGAAACTCAATGAAGCAGTACTCCATCACAGCAGACATCGAACATCATTCTTGAGAATCTCGCATTAAGGTACACTGTTGTACACTGTGGCCCCTAAGCGCTCACCAGACATTGCAGCAAGTTCGAAATAAATAAAGGCAGAGTAATCTCTGTCTGCAGTGGTAATGTACAACTCTGTACACGCTGCGCAACAACAGGATGTACGTAACCATCAATAGACATGGAGCTTATTCCGATGGCCGATAGCAAGAACGGGTATCAATTCGCAACATGGACTTCCTTCATTGCGGAGTCCCAGATTAGGGCACTGCTGAAATACACAGTCAAATACTACTTTGCCGGTGGAAAACCAGGAATCATCCCAACTGGTATTTTTGCAAAGATACTATCTGATCTGAGTGAGCAGTATATCAAAGACCCTAAGATGGCCCTGGACGACCTCAACTACGGGCCAACTGGTGGACAGCCTTGGTTCTTGAAGACCCTTGCGAAACGACTCCACGATGTTAGAGGGATCCCAATAGACTGTGAATCACAGTGGGAGTGCGTATCCATAACAAACGGATCACAGCAGGCGCTCTACGCCATTCTAGATACTATGGTTGATCCTGGTGATGTCATAATCACACCTTCGCCAGCATATCTGGGTTTTCTGGTGCCTGCAGTAAAGCTTGGTGCTCGGGTCATTACAGTGCCCACTGACCTTGATGGAATTATTCCCGAGTACGTAGAAAAAGCGGTTCAGCTATCTGGAATCAAGTTCGGTAAAACTCCCGACATTCTCTATGTTGTCCCCGACTCGGATAATCCAAAGGGAACAACTCTACCTCAGAAGAGACGTCAGGAACTCTTCGATATTTGCGAGAATCACAACATTCTGTTGCTTGAGGATTCTGCCTACGCTGAGATTCAGTTCAAGAAGACGCCCAAGCCAATAAAGGTTCTCGACAAGGACAATTCGCGTGTTGCGTATTTGGGCACTACAAGCAAGGAGGCTGCAGTGCTACGAGTGGGATACTCCGTCCTGCCACCAAACGTTCGGGAAGAGGTGTTGAAGGACAAGGGCTATCTCGACCTCTGCACATCTACTATGATTCAGCGCATATTGAATGAGTACTACACAAAATACATCGATGAGGCCATGCGCGTAGGCATTCCTAGGTACCAGAAACGCTGCGAAGCGATGGCCTCAGCTATCGACGAATCATTCCCCGCCGGGGAGCGAACTGACCCAACGGGAGGATTCTTCATCTGGTGGCAGAGTGAGGACAAAGCGTTTGATAGCGGGGCGTTCCTACAGAAGACGGCAATCCCCAATGACTTGCTCTACGTTCCTGGGAAGCCATTCTATCCAATCACTGGCTACGCAATTAACGATAGTGGCAATGACCTTATTCCAAGTAGGCCAGAGCTCAATACAATGCGTTTAGGCTTCTCCTATGTGACGCCTGAGGTTATCTCGGAGGGCATATCTAAGCTGGGCAAGTTTCTGTCAAAGGAGCTTTAGATTGTCGCCTATACGGAGAAATTGACGAAGAGAGTTGCACCGTTCTTCATGTTAGGCACATATGCACGACGATAGGCTCCGAATAAATCATAAACACCTGAGTTGAGCATCCATTCAATCCAAGACCAGGACGCCTCTTGGCCAAGCTTGTTCTCAGCATATTGGCCAAACACCCAGCTCAAATAGCGCTCAACCTCAAGCATGGTGGCAAGGAGATCTTTCAGTTCATCACCCTTTGCAGTCTTGCGTTGCCCTCTCAGGTCTTCGAGGGATGCATTCAACTCCTGGTGACTCTCCAGTATCACACTCAGAAGAGACCGGATACTCTCGTTCATTTCATCATGTTTAGCCTTCTTTCTGAGGCGACCGATTATCCCCAGCAAACGGAACATGTCTGGCTTATGAAGGGGTGACAGTCCTTTTTCCTTCAACACCCCCGCAAGGCTTTCGTTCCAAGGAGTATTGAAGTAGGCTCGCGGATATTTCAGGAATGCGGGGAAGGGTGCAGGCAGTGCTTTCGCAATTGGAATGACTTGTGCGTAGTAGGCGGTCTCACCGCTTCCTCCCACATGAGCGACTATGGGCAAGACAGTGTCGACAATCAATTGTCTGGAGTCAACTCTGGGTGATAGGTGCCGTCCGACTTCCCCAAGAAACGGTTCATTAGCCGATGTTTCAATCTCGATATTCTGGCCGCAAGATGGACATCTGCCTGTCAACACAGCCTCTGTGCCCTTCTCCTTGTAGAACAGCTCTGTCCTGCTCCTATTGCACTCCTTCTCAGGACACTCGTAGTAGAATGGCACGTAGTTGAGCTTTCTAGATCCAGCGCCTGGTCTGAACCCGCTCTTCACAATGAGGTCTGTTGCTCTCTCGTGGGTTCTAAGGAAGACATCTCTTTGCTTCTTGGCCAAGAGGAATTCCATTCCCTCAACCATTAGATCTCGGAACACCTCATCTGATGCGGGGATAATCGGGATACCCAAGTTCCCTTCGATATTCAGAAGTCGACCGATTATTCTCTGAGCCCAATCGCCAAGGGTTTTGGAGTTGACAAATCCCCACCGTGTAATTGCCAGCATTTGTTCGAGCCTTTCTTCAAAGAGTGTTCGCACAGGTTTGTCGAGGGGCTTGAGAAGGGGTCTATA
>JABCTJ010000267.1 GCA_018238375.1 Candidatus Thorarchaeota archaeon | reverse complement strand
CCATCAAGACAGCACCCATCTTTCACAGTACTGGCCCGACCCCGTTCGGTCTTTGGCACCTCAGTCAGGAAGTGCCCAGAATCCCTTTGAAACCTGAAGATGGATTCAATGCCACGCTCAATGGCCTCGGTTCTCTTGGCCCCCAATTCAGCCATAATCAGAAGACTGTGTGTACTAGCAGCGTACTTGGGCAAGTACATGTTATCTGCGCTACCCCAGTGGCCCTCTGCTTTCTGTGCCCCGAGAATTGTCTTCACGCAGGGCGACTTCATAATGGCCTTCTGAGCCGCAACTACGTCTGGATGGTCCATATCCATGTCCTTGAGATGCTGCAATGCCCAGAAACGGATGCTTGGGTTAGAAGATTCCAAGAGCCAATCAATGACTCCTTCTCCAACGAACTCAACCCACTTCATATTCTAGCATAAAGTGGCTGTGAGCTATTAAGGGTGCCCGTCCAGGTATCAGATATCATAGGTCAAAGCCCGTTCTGCCGCTGCCCCAAGACTCCATTGCTCGTTTGAGTTCTTCATGTTCTTTGGCATATCTGCTGACAGGAATTCCCTGCATCTTCGCTTCGATTGCTTGCCTGAATGCGACAGCACCTGCAGTTGAACCGTCAGGATGAGCGTGAATTGCGCCGCCAGACCCTATCACGATGTCTGGCCCAAGGTCGTCAACCACCTCTTCTACCATTCCTTGCGATATACCTCCGCTGGGCATTGGAGCCGTCTGTTCGATATTATGTAGCGGCATAATCATGTCATGTGCCATAGCGAGGAATCGCTCTTTCAGGATGGGCGCTTTGCCATAGGGCGCCGGAAATACTGTGATATCAGAACCACAGATGCGTGGAAGCTTCCCAATCACGAGGTTGGTTGCAATCCCTGTGATTGGCGAGTACGACATTGCGCCTGCTATGTCCATGTGTGCCAAGATTGGAACTTTGATTGAGGGGTCCTCACAGACGTGGCGAAACGCCGAATAGCCTACAGCCATGAAATTGATCATTAGGGCGTTCGCACCAAGATCGATAGCTCTCTCTGCGTTCTCAAACAGTTTTGGGACAGAATCGGTGATATTCACAGTGAAGAGAGTCTTCTCTCCCTTCTCCGAATCAGCTCGGTCAAGGGCTTCCATGAATAGCGGAATTCTCTCCTCGATTGTGTTAAAGTGGGGGTTCGCGAGTAGCTCATCATCCTTGATGATGTCTGCGCCACCAACAGCGGCTTTGTAGCACAGCTCCGCTCCCATCTTAGCACTCGTATATACACACGGCTTAATCATGTTGTTCAGAAGAGGTCTCTTCTTCACACCAAGCAGTTTCCTGAGACCCTTGATTCCGAACTTGGGCCCCTTGAAACCCTTGAGCCAGCTCTTCGGGAACCTCATGTCAAGGACTTTGATTCTGCCACCCAGTGAGATGTTCCCTACAACCGTGGAGAGGAGCATTGGTATCTGCTGCCCGAAGTTTTCCCATGGGTATGCAACCTGAATGATATATTGTCGGCGCTCGGCATCCCTAGGATAGCTGTACTCGTATGCGGGGACCTCATAGATTCCGATGACTTTGGCAACATGCCTCTTGCGCACAGCCACAGTTTCACCGGGAACCAGAGTCCAAGTTCCAGTGCTCTGTTCAACAGCAGCAGCATAGGCAACCTCTCTCACGTCAATCATCGGTGGTAGACCAACGTAGTAAGTGGTTATGACGTATTTTTCCATCTCGATTGCATCAGGCAATGCGTCCGGCATTGCTTCAAGTGGCAGTCTGTCCATCTCAATCAATCCCATTCTTTGTTGTGCTATCCTGCTTATTTCACTTTGGAAGATTGTCTTCCACACTTCCCAATTGAAGAAGTTTCAATCATGATTCCTCTAGAGCTTGTTTTATCTGAAGATGCGAAATCGTTATGATGTACTCTTCTCATAGAGTCGTAGGTGTAGGCGGATGATTCCCATAGTAGAAGTAGCAAAACGAGCCGGTATACCAGCTGAATTCTTGGAGCACTATGGCAAGTACATAGCCAAGATTGATCTTAACATCAGGAAGAATCTGGGTGAGCGAAAAGGAAAACTCATCCTTGTGACTGCAACCAATCCAACCCCTGCAGGTGAGGGTAAGACTACAAACT
>JABCTJ010000185.1 GCA_018238375.1 Candidatus Thorarchaeota archaeon | reverse complement strand
GTTTATAGTCAGTTCACCCTTCCTCCGATATGGCAGACCTGTATGAGTTTGTCTGGTGGGAACGGCTCTACGAACTCTGCTTCTTGTTGTACGAGAAGATTATGGAGTCAGGCTACAATCCAGATGTAATCATTGGTGTGGCTCGGGGAGGCTGGGTCCCAGCACGTGTGCTCTCAGATCTCTTTTTTATGCCTGATACGGCAAACGTGAAGGTGGACCTCTACCGCGGTATCTATGCTCGGAATGAACGACCCCGTGTTAGTCAATCGATTCCAGATGATATGCAATGGGAACGACCACTTGTTGTAGATGACATCTCTGACTCAGGTGATAGTCTCAAGGCTGCTCTGGAGCATCTGGATGGTCGAGGTCTCAAGAACATTCGAACGGCGTGCATTCACATGAAGCCATGGACCAGCCTTGTTCCGGACTTCTGCGTTGTCCAGACTGAGGCTTGGGTCATCTACCCCTGGGAAATGAAGGAGTTTACGTTCGACTTCGCCAACCAACTTGCAGAGCAAAAGATTGCACCGGCTGAGATTAAGAATCGATTGCTCCATCTGGGCTTGCCAATGCACTACGCTGGTTACTTCCTCAAGCAATGGCAGACAGTTGATGGACATAGAACTCGTGGGAAAGAACCACGGAGAGATGAATAATGGCGTCATTTCGAGAGAAGATAGAGAACTCTGAGAAACTCTTCACATTCCACGATTTGGCACTGCTCCCAAACTATTCTGAGGTTGAACCTGAAGCTGTACAAACCACGACCAGAGTCAGTCGTGGAATCAAGCTGGATGTGCCCTATGTGAGCAGCCCAATGGAGAGCGTTACTGGTAGTGCTCTTGCAGAAGCCATGGCACGGAACGGAGGGCTAGGTATCCTGCATCGTAATTGTTCCGTAGAAGAACAGGTGAAACTGGCAAAGGAAGTGAAATCCTCAGCAGTTGATATTGAGAAATGGCCAAGAGCGACCTTGGATGAGGACGGAGTGCTGAGGGTAGGTGCAGCTGTAGGACCCCAAGATCTGGATCGTGTGAAGGCTCTTGTAAAGACTGTTGATTTAGTCCTCGTAGATGTGGCGCACTTTCATACAGAGAGCTGCTTCAGTGGAACCCGTCGTATTCTTGATGTATGTCCAGTAGACCTTGTGGTGGGAAATATTGGGACCATCGGAGCGGCCGAGGATGTCGTGAGCAAGCTCGATGGCGTGGCAGGTCTCCGTTGTGGAATTGGGAGTGGATCTACGTGCAGCACATCCGTTCAGACACGTGTTAGCGCTCCGACATTGTATGCAGTGGCCTCTGCAGCGGATGCAACAAGGGAATTGGGAGCTGATATACCAATCATTGCCGACGGTGGAATACGTAATCCTGGCGATGCGTCAATAGCGCTAGCGGCTGGTGCCTGGACTGCCATGTTGGGCAGTGTTCTTGCCGCAGCTGAGGAAAGTCCAGGGCCAGTTGAAACCCACAATGGCCGACTATTCAAGCGTCACTGGGGTATGGGCAGTCATAAGGCTCGAATGAAGCGTTTTGCTATGGATCGTTACTCAAAGCCTGCAAAGAATGTCGCCGAAGGTGTGGAAGGCCTAGTCCCTGTTCGTGGGCCCACATCAGAAATTATTGAGGAGTTCTCAGGTGCCTTGAAGGCCACCTGCGGCTATATTGGTGCTAAAAACATCCCCGAGATGTGGACACATGCCCGATTCGGACGCGTATCTGCAACGGGAGTACAAGAGCTTCGACCACACACAATACTGCCCAGTGACTGAACTGCAGGTTCAGAGAAACTCTATTGTAGCGGGTGGTTTGTTCGAGAGGTCATAGAGAACACGGTTGACTCCGTGAACTTCATTGATTATACGAGTAGCAGTTCGCTCCAGTAGGTCCCAGTCCAAATGAGCTATGCGAGCTGTCATGGCATCTTCGCTCTCTACGATACGCAATGCAACAGCATATTCGAAAGTCCGTGCGTCGCCCATCACTCCCACTGACTGCACGGGAAGAAACACTGCAAATGCCTGCCAGAGATCCTCATATACACCTGCGCGCTTCAACTCATCTGTGAGAATGACATCTGCCTCTCGTACAATGCGAAGCCTGTCAACCGTCACTGGGGCGATAATGCGCACAGCCATAGCAGGACCAGGGAAAGGCTGCCTATTTACAAAACTACTTGGAAGTCCTAGTTCTTCACCGACCCGGCGCACCTCATCTTTGTAGAGCAATTGTAGGGGTTCAACTACCTTCAGGTGAAGCGTTTCAGGAAGCGCCACGTTGTGATGGCTCTTGATGTGGCTTGAAGCAGAACTAGTGACTCCACTCTCAATGCGGTCAGGCGCGATTGTTCCCTGTCCCAAGTAGGTGAAGCCCCCTACGCTTCTGGAGAGTTCGGATGCCTTCTGCTGGAAGACCTCGATAAAAGCAGTTGCAATGATTGTGCGCTTTTCCTCTGGATCTACGATGTCTTGTAAGCGTTGCAGAAAAATTTTGGTGGCATCAACGAAATGAAAGTTCGTGAACAGCGGAGCGAGATTTGCACGAACCTCTTCAACCTCTCCAGTACGCAGAAGCCCATTGTCCACAAAGACGCAGTGAAGTTGTCCCCCTATAGCATTCTGAAGAAGTAGAGCGGCTACGGTTGAATCAACACCGCCGCTGACCCCCATTAGCACGCGCTCGTTGCCCAACGTGCTCTTCAATTCAGCAACTGTCTGGTCAATGAAGTTGGCTATCTGCCAAGTGGCCCTACATCTACATATGTCAAAGAGAAAGGCACGAATTATGTCAGTGCCGCCCTCTGTATGATGAACCTCGGGATGAAACTGAACACCAAAGATGCCTCGGTCTGTGTTCTCGAATGCTGCAACTGGACAAGTACTGGTCTTGGCAATGACACGAGAGCCCTGTGGAGGTGCTTGCACCTGATCACCATGACTCATCCAAACCTGCAATTTCTTTCGCGCCGCCCCAAGTAGCCGGCTCCCTTCAAGGACTGATATTGTCTGCAACCCATATTCGCGATTAGTGACTGCTAGTACCTTACCCCCTAGCACGTGAGCTAGCAGTTGCATTCCATAGCAAATTCCAAGAATGGGTATGGAGTCGCTTTCTTGCCACTCCAAGAAGTCTGCTGGCAGATTGAGGGAATCTGACTCATAGACGCTCATGGGTCCACCTGAGATTACGACGCCCTTAGGTTTCCGAAGCTGAAGTTCCTGGAGCGGGATTGAATGTGGAAGTATCTCAGTGTATACACCCAGTTCTCGCATACGTCTTGCGATTAGTTGCGTGTATTGGCTACCAAAATCTAGGACCACGATTGTGTCGTAGTTCAGCAAGGTCATTGGAATGCCCACAGCTGGCTCTTCGGTCATTGACGTTATAGGTCTAATGCTCTGAATCCATCATCAGGTTGCTGCACGCAGATTCTGAGCGGCTTCACTATTCGCGTCCGCCAGTAGTTCAAGGGCGTAGGCAGCCTCACTCAAGAAGTCGATCTTGGCCGCAGCATGCATGTAGAATTCGTGAAGCTTTGTTTCTAGCACAGCTGCAGTTTCGCGAACAACCCCATCATCAGCGCCCTCGGGAAAAACAACCACTGGCTTGTGGACTTCAGAGTCCAACCCAGCGATGGGCTCAAGAATCATCTCTGTGACGTTTTCTCTGCGTACGCGTAGCAGCGTCTTGACTCGCTTTTGGCCTCGATGAAACAGGCTTTCAAGCAGTTTCCCAAGATCTGGGTCCGTTGTCACACCACTGGCTGATTCATAGAAGTCGCTCACTTCAGCCTCAATGTCCAATGCAAACTTCACTACTGCACCAAAGGTTGTAAGCTCCACATGTATCACCCAGAGTCATGCACTAAAACCATCGAGTGATGACGACCTTGTTCTCTGTAAAGAAGCTCACCGCATCTTGGCCTTGTCCATGTAGGTCACCCAAGAACGAATCCTTCATCCCAGAGAATGGAAATGTGGCAATCGGCGCAGCGACTCCGATGTTGATACCTATGTTTCCAGCTTTAACGCGATACTGGTAGTCCCTGGCAGTCTTCCCACTGGTCGTAAACACAGACGATGCGTTTCCATATCGATTGGCATGAATAACGTCTATGGCCTCATCAAGGTCTTTCACATGAACGATTGACATGACTGGTCCGAAAATCTCCTCTCGTGCGATTGTCATCTTGGGTTTTACATCGCCAAAGATGGTTGGACCAATGAAGAACCCGTTCTCGTATCCAGGAATTTGAATACCCCGACCATCCAACAGAAGCTCTGCACCCTCTTCAACTCCTTTGTCAATGAAGCCTAGAACGCTGTCCATTCCTCGTTTTGATGCCATTGGGCCCATCTGAGCCCCCTCTTCCAGCCCATTGCCTACGATGATGTTCTTGGCTCCTTCAACAACCGCTTTCTTCAGAGGCTCGTAAATTTCACCAACTGCTAACAGGACTGCACCACTGAGGCATCGTTGACCAGCACATCCGAAGAACGATGTCATAACAGCTGGAACTGTGCGTTCTAGATTAGCATCAGGCATCACGGTAAGGAAGTTCTTTGCACCTCCTTGAACCTGAGCCCGCTTCCCCTGCTCTCCAGCCTTCTTGTACAACAGCTTGCCAACACGAGTTGAACCTACAAATGACATGCCTACTGTATCAGGACTCTCCAGAAGAGCGTTTACTGCTTCAGGGCCACCATGGACCATGTTCATGACGCCTTTTGGAAGTCCTAGTTCATGAATAATCTCAAACTGTTTGACTTGGCTCAACGGAACTTGTGGCGAGGGTTTCACGATGTATGTGTTTCCACACCCGATTGCAAATGGCCAAAACCAAGTTGGCACCATAGCTGGAAAGTTGAACGGAGCAACGCAGAAGAAGACACCAAGAGGTTGTTTGATGACCATCTCGTCAATACCGGAAGCAATGTCTTCGGTATTGTAGCCCATCTGAAGAGATGGAACGCTTGTGGCGCACTCCAGGTTCTCAATCGTACGACGATACTCGCCACGTGATTCGTCAAGGGCTTTACCCTGCTCCATGGTTAGTATCTTTGATAACTCTTCGAAATTTTCCTCAAAGGCATCCCTGATTCGATTGAGATGCCGGACACGGCTGAGTGCAGGCGTTGCTCGCCATCGCTCGAAGGCGGCATTTCCCGCCTTAATTGCTTGCAGTGTTTCTTCCTTAGTGCTCATAGGAGTCTTTGCTAGGAGTTCACCAGTGGC
Organism: Candidatus Thorarchaeota archaeon; assembly: GCA_018238375.1. Classification (GTDB taxonomy): domain Archaea; phylum Asgardarchaeota; class Thorarchaeia; order Thorarchaeales; family Thorarchaeaceae; genus WTCK01. The sequence continues at coordinate 2,642 of JABCTJ010000185.1, read as the reverse complement.
GGGATTGATAACTTCCTGTGTTTCCTTTGCTTTGGACTCTACCCAACGTCCATTGATGTAGTTCTTGACGACTTCTACGCCCAAAATGTTCACTTCCAAGTCGGAACTCAATAGCGCGTTTGATTACTATTTGACTCTTCTGTTTAACTCGCAGACTAAGCCTATCTGGTGTGAACAAACTCTATTGCCTCGGCACCACACACGACTGCACACAAACCACACCCATCACACTTCTCCCTGTTGATGACTGCAACCCCATCTCGCATCTGGATCGCCACGTAGCCTCCATCAGCGCACGCAATGACACAGTTCTTACATCCCGTGCACTTCTCATTGATTACTTTGGCGACGACGGGGGGAAGCTTGCTAAGAGCGGTCCAAGTTGTGATTTTAGGCAGGGCTAGGCCGACCAGTTCCTCAATGGTTTCGTAACCCTTGCGCTCCATGAATTTAGTCATTCCATCAATAATTGTTCTAATTATGGAGAAACCATGCCACATAACAGCAGTACAAATTTGCAGCGTTCTGGAGCCGACCATGAGGTACTCTACGGCGCTAGTCCAACTATCTATGCCGCCAATGCCAGATATTGGGGTGTCTGGAAACGCCTTGGCAATCTGTGAAACAACTCGAAGTCCCACTGGTCGGACTGCTGGGCCGCAGAAGCCACCATAAGTGCTGAGTTGTTCCTTTCGATTCATGCCGTAAGCAATGGGAAGCGGAGTTGCAGTTTCAACATCGATGCCAATGAGTGACTCAATCGTATTGATTGCCGATAGTGCATCAGCGCCCCCCTTCACCGCGGCTTGAGCAATCGGTACGATATCTGTGACATTGGGCGTCAGTTTCACGAATAATGGTAAGTCTGTTCCCTTCTTCGCTGCACGAGTGACTTGCTCAACAAGAGTTGGATCCTGACCGATGAAGGCGCCCATGTGTTTCTCAGGTGAGCCGTGAGGACAAGAAACATTGATTTCGATTGCGTCGACGCCGGTCTGAGAGAAGGTTTCCGCCAACGATGTCCACCCCTCGGGCTCAGGGCTACTCATGATACTAGCAACCAACACAAAGTCATCGGGTGCCTCAGCCTTGATTTTCGGAATCCAGTCTTCAGTCCATGTTGTCAGAGGTTCACGAGAGAGAAGCTCTATGTTGTTCATGCCTATTAGTTTGCTACCCGTTCGCAGAGCACCCAACCGCGTTCGTGGGTCAACAGTGGGTTCCTCTGTAACAGTCTTGATGACAGCACCACCCCAGCCAACTCGGGCGGCTCGGAGGATGTGGCGCGCATCCATTGCGGGAGGCGCAGATGATAGCAGAAAGGGATTCTTGAATTGAAGCCCTGCAAACCCTATTGCCAAGCGGTTAGACGTCACGATTTCATCACTTCTCCAGCTCTGATGTCTTGGAACCCCCGCCCCTAAAGTCTTTAGGACGAATGTAACATGCAAGTCGCCACCGACGCGGAATTGGTGAATAAGATGGATAATGACTTGGTTCCGGAAGATCTTCGTAAGGAATACACTAAGGATGAGATTCTAGAGATTGAGAAGAAGTACCTCGCTCCTGCGGTAGGTCATTACTACAAGGACCCCGTTCTCTTTGTTCGAGGCGAAGGAGCCACTCTGGAAGACGCTTCAGGAAAGCACTACATAGACCTGTTCGCCGGCATCTGCACAACAATCACAGGATATAATCACCCGAAGTATGTATCCACAATACAATGGCAAGCCGAACGATTGGTGTACACGAGTTCCCTTTATGCCACCATTCCGTATGCAGTGCTCGTAAAACGGCTTGCTGAGATAGCCCCATCAGGCCTATCCAGGTCATTCATCGTCAGCAGTGGCTCAGAAGCCATTGAAGCGGCTATCTTCATGGCTCGAAAATACAAGAGCAATCCCTACGTCGTGGCATGCCAGCGCGGTTATCATGGACGAACCACCTTGGCCAGAGAACTCTCAAGCGCGGGGTGGCGTACTGTCCCAGAGGGCCACCCATCTGGTGTTCGCTTCACTCCATATGGATACTGCTACAGGTGCCACTTTGGCAAGGAGTTCCCGGACTGCGACTTTGAGTGTGCACGTTATGTCCGGGAAGTGATACGTACTCAGACCAATAATGCCATTGCTGCTTTCATTGCTGAGCCAATTCAGGGGGTTGCCGGCATCATTCAGCCGCCTTCTGAATACTTCCAGATAGTATATGAGATCGTGAAGGAATACGGGGGTCTCTACATCTCTGACGAAGTGCAGACAGGGTTTGGCAGAACTGGATCCAAATGGTGGGGAATCCAACATGCAGGCGTGGATCCCGACATCATTACGCTTGCTAAGGGCTTCGGCAGCGGGATTCCAATTGGAGGATTCATCACACGTCCAGAGATTGCTGCAGACTACGCTGTGACTGATGCCTTTGCGACTTTCGGAGGTAATCCTCTATCATGTGCCGCCGCTGTGGCAGTCATAGATATAATCCAAGAAAGCAAATACCTAGAGAGAGCTGCGAAACTCGGCTCTCTTTTGAAAAAGAGGTTGGAATCACTCCAAGAAGATCACAAGTTGGTGGGTGAGGTTCGCGGCCGAGGATTGATGCTGGGTGTAGAACTAGTTCGGGATAGAACTACCAAAGAGCCTGCCGTC
>JABCTJ010000115.1 GCA_018238375.1 Candidatus Thorarchaeota archaeon | reverse complement strand
CTTTTTTTGTAGCCCCCTAGCAACAAGCTGTTTGAAAAATTCAAATGGACTCTCTCTAACCTGTGTTGCTAGGAGCGCCTTGGGTCCTTCTGTCAAGGATACAGATTGGCATAAAGAATCGGACAACCAGTTTCTTGTTGCAGATTGAGATAATTCATCCCTTGACAGCTCGGAGATTGGGAATCTGTCTTGTAACAGTTCCACATCTTTATCGCGTGTGTTTAGATATCCAATCAAATGATGAGAAAGGACGAGTTCGTGAATCATTGTACGATTGTGAGGGACTGTGGCAATATCCAGCTAATGATTGGACATGAATATCAAGATAGCACATCTTACCTTTAGTGGTGCCAAACTGAACTACTCTAACAGATAGATTATTGGAAACAAACAGTTTATGACCGTTTCCGACCCCCCTCTTCTCTCCCAGTTGTAGCCTGCTCAATCCTACCAGAGTGACCGTGCTACTTTTTATGGAAAAAAGGACACTACAGGGTATGCCAACCCAGTCAAGGCCCGCAGTAAGACCTTCTATCGCAAAAATCAAGTCGAGCAAAGCAGACACTTTTGAGACCATCACCGAACTTGATGGTGGCCTGGGCGAGGACAACAAGACAGTGTACACGACCACATGGCGGCTGGACTATGACGGCGCAAGGGTCCACTTCCTGAAGAGCAAGGTGGATAATGGCCAGCAAGTGGACGTTGTCATGCAGTGGATGGTGAGAATGTCCCATCGCAGGGAACAGGCAAGGGTCGCAAAGGAGGTCTTCAAGAAGGCAAGGAACACAAGGATGTACGGTGATATCGACATCGAGAAGGACATGCTCTTCATTGCCACCGCAGAGAACGATGAGTCGGATGAGGAGTACCTGCGGCTCTTTGCTCACAAAGAGGATGTTGACCTATGGATCATGCTGTCCAAGCTTGACGGAGAGGCCGCGCAGCTCAGACTGCTGAGTGTGGAGCCCATCAAGCCTCGTGAGACACGCACCCAGTTCTTCGAGAGAGAGAAGACGCCCACAGTGATCAACAGCGCGAGAGAGAGCAGTCTGAAGGCGCAACACGACCTCTTCCTATTGGTTCTAGATGTGAAACGGGGCGAGGCTGCGAAGAAGGACCTCAAGGCCATTGAGGCAACTGAAGAGCAGACCAAGAGGGTATGGAACAGCATCATCGGAGAGAACTAGGTAGGTAGACTGGGGATGCTTAGATGGAGTCACAGGGACATAGATGCAGGGCGAACGCTGAGAGACTTCCCGACACTCCCTATTGTGTGTCGTCATGCAGTGATCGGTGCCTCGGGACGCCGACCGCAAGTCCTTTTCTTCTCTGTTTTCCGGGAAGGAAATCATGTGCTGCAGGGCAACTATGCGGAAGCGTTCAATCCTACTAGAAAGAAGTCATTGACTGTCTAAGTATCGAGGTCGTAGCGTCCAAAGTCTTCTGGCTTCCAGCCACATCACTATTGAGGCCGCTACTGATGGCAATGCGGCCAAGACAACACTTGGCGCGCCAAACATCACTAGCCAGATCAAAAGCGCAAATGTGAGAACTGAAACTATAAGGGCATAGACAAGCAGTCGTGGGACCAAGACGCCCCGAATGATAACAAAGAAACGTAAAAGCCCGACCTTCTCCGGCCGAACCAAGTGGTATAAGCCGTCAACGCCCTTTCGCACGAGCCCGCATTCATGCAGCTTCTGAAGCTGAAAGATTGCGCTGCTTGGACTGGAGAAACCCAAAGCCCTCTGAACTTGTAGTACACCTGCAGAGTTGTTGCGTCGTGAATAGAGATAGATACAAACTCTCAGTGTGCTACCTTCAATCTCTGGTTTTGCGTCGGGTCTATTCTTGCTAATTGACATTTGATCTCACCGATGTGTTCGCTGTCATTTAGACCCGAAGAGCCTGCCAAAGCGGCTGTCGTTTAGAGTCCAAGACCAGCACGCATAGAGGAGCAGCTGACACCGCTAGAAGCCCCATTCCAGTCAGGGCTGTCGGGTTCTCGGACGATGTCAGAGAGATGTTCACTGCAACCGCGGCATCCCCCTCGTAGAACACTCGAATCACAAAACCTGTGACAAACGCGCGTAGATAGCTCGCATTCTCCCATCCAAAGGAGAAGTTGGCTTCTGATTGATTGACAAGCCGGGCAGTCGCTTCAATCAGCAGCTTGGTTGGATAATGATAAAACACAAGAGACCAGATCTGACGGTGACCGGATTGCGCATCATCCTCAAAACTGACGAGAACCTGAGAAGACTGACCATAATCAAGACTTAATCTAAAGTCTACACTGTTTTCAAACTCTGGACCGACCGCGTATATCATCTGTTCTTCAGCCATCACTAATCGGATTGGCTGAAACAGAAACACTCCTCCGCTCAGGAACAGCATAAGGCCTACGACCACTAGCAACGTAGACCTTGGCATTCCTTTCACCTGCCTGTTCTGCAACAGTTCAATGAGATTCTCCGAACGACCGCTCTCCTTGTCATTATGAAACCTTTTCATGTCCAATTCAACGCTTGTGAAACTGACACCTTCACCTTCTGCCGCGGCGTCTAGAATCTCTTTGACTGCTTCTTTAGATTCCAATGCGCTAAGTTCACTGACGATAGCATCAGTAGTGGATTCAGTAACACCGTGGTCCAGGAGATATTTTGCCAAGGGAGTGCGTGACGCCGGTATATGACCAGAATCCGTAGATGGCTGCAAACCTACTGCGTGCATCTTCTCCCCGAAGCTCTCAGTGATGATGTCTTGCCGGGACTTGACCGGCACATCCTTGATAGGCTTGCCCTTTTCAATGCGTGACATCATCTTTCTCATTTGTTTGATAATCTTAGGTCGCCTTCTGATTGCAACCCCCAAAACGATTAGAACTATCGATATTACAACGACGTAGATAGCGGGCGGCTCAAGAAGTGAGGTAATGCCTTCGATAATCTTGGCTATTTGCATAGGCAACTGCCCCTGTGGTTATCTTGGACCACTGCAGACGAATTATTGAGAGACCGCAACTTTAAACTTTCTCCCAAGTAGTCCTGAAACCGGAAACACCTGAGGAAGCTATTATGCACACTACTAGAGCGATACTAAAGGCGCTGACTAGCGGAAAGCTGACGGTTGAAGAGGCAGAGAAGAAGCTCCAGATTCTAACGCTAAATCAGGTGGAGAAGCTTGCAGTCCTTAACCATAGAAGACAGAATCGGATAGGCATACCTGAGGTAGTCATGGCAAGAACAAGCATTCGTTTCTCCGAAGCCGAGCTTACTGAGATGGGGAGGGCCATCCTCAACTTTTCCGTGTCACAGCATCCTGCTTGAGTTGCCTGAATCTTTCTTGTGGTATCTTGTGCACTGTGCATTCTTAGTCTTGGAACTGCCAGATGATTTCCGTAGAAACCCCCTCCACCACATGAATCGCATCATCTGCACCAAGACGTCTGATGAACTTGCGGTGATTAATGACGAAAGACTCTCCCTCCCCTTCAGCCAAGGCCAGTTCTGCTGGATTGGTCTGTGACGAAGTGTTTCACTCTGACTCATCCTCCTCAGGGGACTCAAAGATAGGCGCTAGGATCTCTTGCAGGACCAGAGTTTTTGGCTCACCTGCTGGGAGGAGGGTTCTCCAAGCTGAAGTTGAAACGATAGAGCTTGACCTTGATCTTCTTTTCGACCATTCTCAGGGCATGATCGAGTCGCTGGTCCATTTCCTTGCATATGATTAGACCCTTGATGTCTTGTCCCTCCTCGCAGAGGTTGTCTCTGACCCAGCCCATGTATCGGAGTACCTGACCTACAACGGTGTCCGACTCGCGGCCCCTCTTCAGCTCAATGACCACAAGCGAGTTGGTGTCCGTTTCCTTCGCCAAGATATCGATTCTCCCAATCACTGCACCGTCTTCTGTCCTGAGCGGATACTCCCGACTTGGGTAGCCTCTTGGATCGTCATATAGTTCATACTGTCCCTCTAACAACGAGTCGAGGCTCGTGACGATAAAGTCGCCGAGTATGCTCTCTAGCAAAGCCTCTGTAGTATCTTCTGTGACTGTCACCTCTCTCTTGAGGATATTCGCATATCGCTCTTCGTCTATCTTCCACATCGTGTAGGGCTGAAAGACTATGTTCTTGAACAGGATGTCCTTCTGCTCCCATTCCACACCAATGAAGTTCGGATAGAACCTGTCATCCAAGCCGCCAACTCTCTCTATCCCTTTCTTCTTGTTATGGAAAGCTTTTTGATTTACTCTGCCGATACCTATGATTCTCTTTGTTCCTCGACGGGCGATAATCATATCATTCTCGCTTATCTCATGATAGAACGCCCAGATGTTGTTGCAGTCCTTTGTACGAATACTCCTTGTCTTCATTGGATTGGCTGCCTCGTACTTCTCGACAAGCTCAGGTAGGCTACCAATCTGAGAGATGTCGCCCAGCTCCATCCATCCAACGGCGATTGTTCCATTCTCGAGATCGTATTCCCAAGCTCTCTCAAACGCCTCGGTCTTGGTTGAGTCATAGGGAGAGATAACCCAATACTGTGTTTTGTCCATCACCCTAAGTAGTAGATATCACCATTGCTTATTAGTTCGCGGCTTACTTCCTCGCGAATCCTTATGCAATCATTGAATGTATCACACAATAACTTGACGCGCCTAACTATGGACGCAGTCAGGTGAAAAGATAGAGCACTAGGATATATTATGGTATCTTTTGGATTAGACTACAGTGAGGCAGAAGCTAATCCCAGATTGAGGAGATTGAAAGCCTTGCTATGTCTGACAGCTAGGACACTATTGCCGCGATGAATTCGTCGGGGGACCCATCAAGTATCTTCCACGCAGCAATCAACCCCTGTCTGTGTCAATCTGAATCAGCCTCCCTCATATCCCGAACCATCTCCGCGACCCTGCCAGCAATGGCCTTGAACCCCTCTTTCTTGTCTATGATTCCCTTGACCCCAACTGTGACTGCCACCTTGGCCAGATCGGAATCGACGTAGGCAGTCAGGATGTGGATGTTGTTGACTCCCATCGCACTCAGCTGCTTGCTGGATTCTATTCCATCCATGACAGGCATCCTCAGGTCCATGAGCGTCACGTCTGGAGGCACTTCCTCTTCGAGCATCTCTGCCATCTTCTCAATGGCTTCCTGTCCATTGGATGCGGGGATGACCTCAAAGTCATCAATGAGTTCCTTCAGATAGGTCTCCAGAACCTTGGCGACTGCAGGTTCATCATCTACTATGAAGATCCTTACTTTCATGCTTGCACTTCTCGCATTGGTCCCTTTCGGTGAGTTCCACCTTGCGCGGTCCAACCTTCAACAACTTATGAGTGCTGTTCGTTGGAATGGCATCCTAGGCAGTCAAGTATCATGACAACCTATAGTCCTCCACTTCTCGCATCTCCACTCTAGAGCATGAGTACATATGACCCAGGTCGGTCAAGTTAGACCACAACATGAGTCCACCTCCTCAATGCGGACATCTCTTGTTCAAGAGTCGCCTTCAGCAATCTATTGTCATGAAACAGGAAAAAACGATTGCATATCGTCCACTAGGGAGAGATGTGGAGGCTTAACCTAGCGGAGGGATGCAAGGAGTTGAGTCATTGAGGAACGGCCATCTGTGCGAATAAGGGTCAAGACCCGTAGAACTCATCGTAGAAGTCCCCCTTTCTGATTGCCTCCTGTACCGCCCTGCTCTCACGGAAGACCTTGATTGGCATTATTCCTCTTACTACAGTATTAGGATAAGGTGTGGATTGGACCATGTCTGCAATATGGGGTATTCTCTCAACAATCACAGACTGTATCTCCTTGTTCTCAACAAGGTCTTCCACACCGCTGATTGCGTATATCACCAGCCATGGCTCCTCATTTTCTCGAATAGCATATGCAATCGCAGACTGTATCTCCTTGTTCTCAACAAGGACTGTCACACCGCTGATTACAGCTATCGCCAACGATGCCATCTCACTTTCTCGAATAACATATGCAATCGCAGACT
>JABCTJ010000146.1 GCA_018238375.1 Candidatus Thorarchaeota archaeon | reverse complement strand
CAGAAACTTTCCGACAACACAGTGACGATTAGTTGCGGAACTCAAATCCAATCTCCGGTTTCCAGCTTTGTAGGCAAGTACTCGTCAGTCAAATACTGGAATGAATGGCTGGCAAAAGCCTGTATCTCAGCCTTCTCCTTCAATTGCAGCATCAGCTTCAAGTCCTTAACCCAAGGTTTGTTCTTCTGGATAAAGGGCTCCTTGAGCATATCCTTTACTCGTTTGATGTCTGTGGGCTCCATTGGTATCCGAACAGCTTTTGGAATATTGTACGCATCAAGGTCTCTGCTCAGGACTCCAAGCAGTTTCAGCTCGGGGGTGGCTATGAATGGTGACTCGTAACTGAGCCTCTTGCTGCCACGGAGAAACACCGAGTAGATATAATGTCCGTACGGATCTGAGTCGACAAGGGCGAAGGCAGGAATCTCAAGCTCCTTCACAAGCGTCTTCAGGAATGCTCTCGTTGCGATGTCACCACTACCCTTTCCAGTAAGGACAATGCACGGTTGTCGGTTCCAGTACTTTGCTTCAGATAGGCGCATCACTGCAGCATCCTTCTCGGAAAGTAGGATGAACTCTGCATCGCTTTCAAGAACCTCCACCTGTTCGAGGAATGGTGTGATTGCCCACCCACCTGTGCCCATCTTCGTCAAATCAATAGTGTCGCCGCCATCTCTTATGACCACACGGCCCATAGCGGACCCTCGGGCTGAAGCAACAACATGGACACTGTCTCGAGTCGTACGAAGCATAGATGCAACATCCTCAATGATCTTATCGCTATACTTCTGTTCTCGAAACAGGTTTACGTCACTGTAGAATACCTCTCGTTTCGTTGCGTGTAGGTTGGCCTTGAGCAATTGGAATACTATCTCCATTACTCGAGCAGTGCGTGTGGCATCTACGACGGACGCCAATGAGTGATAGGGTCGCGTGATGGTCTTCATTCCAAGAAGGAGAAGGTCTCTAATCTCGTCCCAGACAATGTTGTCTGCGGATCTGCGGGGAATCTCAAAGGCAGGGCGACCTGTCATCATAGTTTCGTTGAGAACCTCCATGGCAACTTGGACTAGCTTGTCCTGTGTTTCACTGGCTGTTAAACCAACAACTTGAACTGTGTCCTCTGTTGTCAATTCGCCCTCTTCGGGTTCCGCACCAGCTGCGAGAGCCTCAGCTCTCTTCTCAGCATCCCTCCACTTCTTCTTCATCTGCTTGGCAACACGAGTGACAGCTGCAGGGACGGGAAGACCTGATTTCTTCTTCTTCGCTTTCATCCTTGGACGCATCTTTAGATTTTGCTCTGCATCTTTTTTCATTGGTTTCTTCTTGGTTGATGCCTTCTTGGGCGAATCTTTCTTTCGTGGAGCCTTCTTCTTGGATTCCTCTTTTTTGGCTGCAACTGCTACCGCCCCAGGAATCTCCTCACCGGGAGTCACGGGTTTCTCTAGGGGCTTCGGTTCTAGCTTGGGAACAACCTTGCCAGTTATTGCCTGCAGGTCCCTATCTTGAATAGCCTTCTTCGCCGCGATAATTATCATCTTCGCCCGATTAACACTCAAGCCGCTTACAAGTCGCGCAACACTCTGCGGACGTGCTCGGGATAATCGGGACACAGAATTGTAGCCTGAGTCCTCAAGCTTGCGTACCATCTTTGCACCCACACCTGGCAGAGAAGCAAGAGAAATCTTAGCGGAGCTTGGTGTGATTTCCACTGCTGCAGTATCCTCAATCTCAGTATCCACTACAGGCTTCGACTTGGTACTTTTCTCAGGCACCTTGAGAGATTCCTTTGCAGCCCGCACCAAGTTCTTTGCACCCGTCTTACTTAACCCGTTCACTTTCTTCGCAACGCTCTTCGATCTGGCCTTTGAAAGTTTGAGAACAGAGTCATATCCTGCAGCTATGAGTCGATTCTCAAGCTTGGACCCCACACCCGGAAGCGAAGTCAATGGGGGACCTGTCACAACTTGTGGCTCTTTCTTGACAGAGGGCTTTACCTTGGCCTTCTTAGCAAGTGCCTTCCTCTTAGTTGTCTTTGCTGTGGGTTTCTTCTTGGTCGTTTTCTTCTTGCTAGTGGTTTTCTTGGAAGGCTTCTTTACAAGCTCGCCCAATGTAGATTGGACTGTTTCCTTTTTTCCCGTCTTCTTTCTTGGACTCATTCTGTACCGCCCTCCATTGAAGCCTCGGCGGATTCACCGTCGCCAAGAGGTATGTCTGCAACAAGATCGGTTCCTTTTGCGTCTGTTTCGATTTCCTCAGCGTCGACTTGTGTTTCAAATCCAGTTATGGAATCCCTCATTTTTCTAGCAAGTACTTCAGCATTAAACCGGGGTTTCTTGCGACCATCATTGACTATGTTGGCTAGACTCTGAGCGAACTGGTCTGCATACATAGCAAGGATTCCCGCTCGTTTTGCCTTTCGACGCGCAGTTTCACGCCTTGTGATGAACCTCTTGAACTTCCGACCTGCATCTTCAAGGGCAAGCTTGATCTCTCTTAGAAGCACCTCATCCTCTGCCAGAGCTTGCTTACTCTGACCCTTGAACATCACATGCACATATGCGCCAGCCACATGAATGAAGACCATTACTTGGCCACGAGGAATGCCGTTGTCAAATGTAGCGACCTTGTAGTTCTTCCAATTGACCGATGCTGTGCTTTTCCATGTTGCGCAGTCACTGTTGTCCCTAAGCTTGGGCACGCGATTAACAAACCGCCAAAGCGCCATTGGGGCTGAAGTTGCAGTCCTCAGCTCCCCACCATACGCAATACAGACTTCCACTGCAAAGGAAAGGCCCTTGCCAGAGGTGGGCTTGCGTGTCACCGCGGTGACGAATTCGGGATGGTAAGCCAAATCAATCGTTTGCTCGAAGACCTCAGCTCCGACAGGTACAACTGTATCCGTTGGCGGAGAGATATAATCCTGATTTGAGAATGACTTGTACAATAGCTCCACTTCTGTCTTGGATAGAGAATCAGCAGGCGTTTTCATACTCAAAGTGTCAAGGTGACGGCGCCCTAATTCCTTATTCGCGCCTTGGATGATAGTTCGGGCCTTGTTTGTGCTAAGCCTTACAAACGCCCGCGTGAGGAAGCGCTTTAAATCATGCTCTGAAGTTTCCCGCAAAAGATCTTGGAATTCTCCGATCCGTATACTTGCAGGATGAGGCTGAGCATACTTGGGCTCATCTGGGAAACTCCTCACACGCCGTGGATGGATATGAACAACACCGTATGGATCAATAAACACAATTGTGGTGTGTGCGTTGAGAAGAGAAGCCATCTCTGTGTAGATGTCGGCGTAACCCCGTCTGTACTGGATATTCAGGTAGTAAAGTTTGATGAATGTGCCATGCTCAAATGGAAGGTCCATATCAATGGGACCACTGACGTAATCCTTTGTATTAGCTGTCGTCGTATAGAAGTCAGCTACAGTCGCCTTATCCGATGTGAACCGCTTGGAAACGGTGAAGATTGGTTTTCCAGTTGTATTCTGCGCATCACTAAATGCAGATGGCGCACCGAAGCCCTGACTTCCTCTTGTTTGCTTCAATTTCTCCGATTTGCTTGATGCCAGATAGATGCCGTACTTCTCGAGGTCTGACGGAATCATACCCACACCGTTGTCGAAGCAGATGAATTCGTAAACCTTGAGCCCCTCATCATCATCGAGTGGTATTAGATCAGGCATTTGAATTTCCGTAAGCTGCATCACGACTAGGGGTTCACGTTTCTTGATCAAGCTCCTGAATGGTACCAAGAACTTCCTGAACCTCGTGAGCTGCTCTTCAAGTGTTTCTTTTCTGCGAGGAGGGATATCGACTTCCTTTCCGGCACGAACGTCCTTTTCGAGCCGTTTGCTTAGAGCAATCGAGTCATGCAGGGCTCCCTCAAGCTTGTCCCGTATCTCCTGAACATTCTCCGGGTCCAGCGCATCTTTGAGCCGTGGCCTTTTATCTGTCTTCCACCACCAGCTCTCCAATGCATCGATAGCATTGTCTAGGAATTCTATACTAAACTGGGTGTGCTTGTTGAGCCCCGTTTCAAAGCCTACCAACTGAGTTCTCTTTCGCATGAACTTGGCAATTGTGCCTTGACGAATGTCGCCTGTTTCGTCCATAGTGGGGACATCTACTGTCGTCTTCCTGCCACTACTTGGCTTACCAGCGCTTCGCTTCTTTTTCTTACCAGACTTGGTGCTTCCGGTCTTCTTTGAAGGACTCATTCTAATCACTCCACAGGCTCTATTGGTTTAAGCCCTAAGATCTACATTCTATGGTGGATAGGAAAACGAGTGTCTTCCCCACATAAAGCAGTTCTCTGCTTCTAGATATTGTGGAATCTCCGTTACACCTATTAGGCTTTTGCCGTTGTACATGCTTGTAGAAGCATTCTGACCCTTCTGGAGCACTCCTCCGATAGAGTGGGTTTCTTCCCGAGAAGTGAACACAAACAGAGGACTTTTCCGTGTTACAGATACCTGGGGGTCGAGATGAAGCATTGAGTAAGCAAAGCATCTCCATCATGGCACTGTTAGGCGTCCCCATCATTGAACAAGGAGATGATGTTGCAGATGCTATACTCAAGGCGCTCGAAACCTCTAACATCCAGCTGTTGGATGGAGACCTAGTCATTGTCGCTCATACAGTAGTTTCGAAGTCCGAAGGGAGAGTTATGCACGATGACGAGGTTTCAGTGTCAAGCAAAGCAAGAATAATAGCAGAGCGGAACGACTTCGACCCCGTGCAAGTCGAACTAGCATTGAGAGAAAGCAAAGAAGTGATTCGGAGTGAGGGAGCTCTCATTACTGAAACCAAGACTGGACTTGTATGCAACTTCAGTGGAGTTGACCGTTCAAATGCACCTGAGGATTCGTATGTTCTTCTTCCTGAGGATCCAGACTGGAGTGCAAGAGATATCTTGAGGAAGCTGATTGATGCAACCGGCGTCAGATTGGGGGTTGTCGTAACCGATACACAAGGAAGACCCTGGAGAAAAGGGTCCGTGAATCTTGCAATTGGGTCTGCAGGGATTAACGCGTTCAAACACAACAGAGGGAAGAAAGATCTCTATGGAAGAACTCTCAAGCGATCCACTGTCTGTCAGGTAGACGAGCTGGCAGCATCCGCGGAGCCTCTAATGGGACAGGCAGACGAGGGGGTTCCAGTCGTTATCATCCGGGGCTACGAGTATGAAGATGGTTCAGAGAGCAGTAGAGATATTCCTCGCCCAAAGAGCGAGGACCTCTTCCGTTGACTAGGAGCGTACTAGACCGGTTGCCCACATTTACCGCAGAATTTGGAACCCGCGGGCAGTGGTTGACCACACTTCGTACAGAACCCACTGCCTCCTTCTGTAGGAATGTTGACGTGGATGGTTTCACCTCCGCCTTGAGCTGGCGCCCCGCTGCCGCCCTCAATTGGCGCTCCACACTTTGGACAAGATGTAGCATTCGGTGCATTGGTGCCGCAGTATGGGCACTTGCCCTCGTTCTGGGCAGAAGTGACATTTGCAATGACAGAGGGAATGACCTTGCTCTGCTTGAACTCAAACTGCATGTTTCCGCCTGATTTGAGCTCGACTATCAGTTTCTTACCGCTCTGAGTTGCTTGACTGATTGCTACAAGCGGGAGAGCAATGGTTTCCGTGTTTCCGTTCTTATCCTTATTGTAGTAGGAATCCATGGTCCATGAAGAAACTGCCACTCCAATAGAAGCATAGGCTACTGTTCGGCCAGCACGCCGGATCGCGTGTCCAGCAACTCCTCCGACGCTACTGCCAATAATATCAGCGGCTATTGCTCCACCAACTGCAGCAGCAATGCCTCCGAACTTTCCCATGCCGCCCCATTTCGAAGGCTTCTTGATCCATACGATGCGAACATCGGTGAGCTCGAGTGAGCCATCCTCACCATCAAACTTCACATCTTTTTCTCTTATCATCTTCTTCTCATAGTTCATGGTCGTGAGACCAGAACCCGAATAGGTAACTGTTAGAAAGCCAGGTCGTTCTCCCAAGTTTAACACCGACCGTTTCTTGATATCAAATGATTTTAACTTTGCTGAGGATGAACTGTGGACCCGCATGCACCACTCAAATCGCGTCATCTGCTTCAGCAGGATAGATCTGGGAACCCGTAGATGTGCAATTATTCCTCGGGGGGTTTATCATCAAATACTTCCGTAGGCCACGTTTCCGCGGATTCCTCTAAAGACACATCCCCGATCGTATCTGATTCCGTCGATGGGGTCATCCAAGTTTCCTCTGTAGGGACCGGTTTTGGCTGGGCAAGTCCGTGTCTGATCAACAGCACGCCCACGAAGGATATGATTGCTATCCCCATCAATGTCAACGGAAAGCCATACATGGGAACGAGCATACCAAATAACGCGATCTGCGGAATAGCAAAGATAATCGCTACTGTTGGGATGAGGGAGTAGATGCTATTACGAATGCGATTTGGAATGACATCCAGGAGCATGCGCTGTGTGAGAATCTCTGCAAATCCGCCAAAGAAGCTTGTAGCGGCAAATGCGATGAAAGCAAGGGTAACAGGGATGACTGATTGTTCCGGTATGCTCACAATGACCAAATCAGTGAAAGGCCATAATACATTGATTGTAGGTGCACCCGGCAGCGCAGGAGGAAAGACATAGGTAATTGCAGCAAGGATTCCAAAGAATAGGAAACCACACGTTTGAAGGAGACGAAAACGGGGGATCCATTTCTTGGGCTCAAATCGTTTTGACCAAATGCCTGACCGCTCCCGTGCCGCAACTCCAGGCAAGAACAAGAGCGTACGATAGCTCGCCACGGCTACATCGGTAATAAGGTAGCTATAGTAGAATGGAAAGAGGATCAAGTTCCCCCAAACCATTATGCTGCTGATTGTTAGCATCCCGCCAATGATAAGGTACTTGACAAACTTGTCACCGAATAGGAAGTTCACTCCAGACCTAAGTATTCGCAAGTATTCACTTGTGGAGGGTCGTTTCTCTCGGGCTTCTCGAACCTCTGGGAAGTCCACGATATACTTGAACACCGCAATTGCTATCACCACACTGAGGACAGCTTGGAGCTGAAACACCCAAGCCCTCTGGAATACCATAGCCAGAATGCTGCCAGGAATTAATGATAGCATCGCGACTAACTGAAAGATCATTCCAACCCGACCTTGAAAAATACCGTACTGTTTTCTATCGGTGTCCTCAGGCATCGCCGCCCTGTAGTTATTATCAAACCAAGCACCGAATGCTCCACTCTCCTGCGCCCGTGCGAATCCTTGTAGCGCATAAATTGCAACCAGAAAGAGGAATGGAGTCGAGCTGGTAACCAGCGACACCATATAGAATGTGATACCGTATAACATGAAGGCTGAAGAAATTACGTATCGCTGGCCAAGCCAATCTCCGATGCCTCCTAGAGGATAATCGAGAATTGTTTGCACCGTCAGCTGAATAACTACAAGAACACCTACCAAGCCCATACCCTGCATGAAATCGCCGTTTCCCAGAGCCTCTGCTATGAAAATGACGTAGAACGTTGTTGAGAGCATGACCGTTATTGTAATTATGGGCCCAAATACAACCATAAGTCGAGCCATTCTCATTATCTTGTCGTTGGGCTCAGTGAAACCAAAGAAGTTCGCTAGTCTACTCATCTATCAATTCCTCCAAGAACCTCAGTTTCTGCCACCTTTGGAGTTACAATTTGAAAGATAGGGCTAAGAATCCTTAAGACCTCTTGTATTTCGAGAGGCACGTGTTGAGGATGCCACTCAATCAGTGCCTTCGAATTCGAAATGGAAATCATTCCGATCATTCTCCAATAGGTGGTTAGGCGGCCCCCAAGGGAGCTACTCCGCAGGGACCGCCAGTGAGATAGACTCTGTTTTGGCTATGTCGTCGTGCTTCATTGGAATCGGGTAGCTTAGACCTTTTCGAATCATAACAACTCCGATCAAAGCCACAATTCCAACAGATGCTAGAGTCACAGGAAAGCCAGCCGTTGGTATTAGCCAGCCAAACAGCGCAATCTGAGGGATTGCGAAGATTGTTGCTATTGTAGGAGATAGAGAGTACATGCCGTTCCTGATCTTGTTCGGGATCACATCTAATAGGATTCTCTGGGTTAGAATCTCAGCGAACCCTCCGAACAATCCAGTCAGCGTGAATGTACACATTATCAATAGCACTGGCAAAACCGAGCTAGCTGGCATCCGCATAATGGCAATGGTTGTGAAAGGCAAAATCACATCGATGATTGCCCCGCCTGCGGCAGGGGGAAAGAGAAACATCGTGATTGCCAACACGATGTAGAAGAAGAAACCTCCAAACTGAAGGAGTCGGAATCGCGGAATCCATGTCTTTGGATCGAATTTCCTAGACCAAACACCAGATCTTTCCTGTGTGAAGATTCCGGGAATGAATAGAATTGTTCTGAAACTTGATACTGCTATGTCTGAAACCAAATACGAGAAGTATAGAGGGAAGAGAATCAGCTCGCCCCACACAAATCCTGCGCTCCATATGACACAGCCTCCAATGGTCACGTACATCATGAACTTATTGCTGAACAGGAAACTGACTCCAGACTTCAGTAGCGATGTATACTCGGTCATGGTCGGCTTCTGTCTGGCAGCCTCTACTTCGGGGAAATCCTGCACTAAACGGAGCACGATTGCTGCTATGACCACGCACAGCACTGCTTGAAGCTGGAATACCCACGCTCTGCCAAGGATCGCGGCGATGATGCTTCCTGGTATCAGAATTGCAGTTGCCACGATTTGGAAGAGCATTCCGATCTTCCCCCAAAATACTCCATACTGCTTTCTGTCCTTATCACCAGGCATCGCCACTCTGTAGTTATTGTCGAACCAAGCATTGAACGAGCCACTGAGCTGGGAGCTTCCAATACCCATCAAGGCATAAAGGGCAATCAGGAAGACGAAGGGAGTTGCGCTGTTAACCAGCGAAACCATGTAGTATGCAAGACCATAGCAAAGGAATGCTGACGCTATCACGTAGCGTTGACCAATCCAGTCGCCTAACGCACCTGTTGGGTAATCCAACAAGGTCTGAACGACCATCTGAATGACAATCAAAAATCCTACGAGCATCATTCCGTCGATGAAGGAGCCACCGCCCAAGGCCTCCGCCACGAAGACCATGAAGAAAGTGGTGCTAAGCTGTATTGTGGCCGCTACAATTGGAAGCAGCATAGACATTATCTTAGCTAACCGCAGGATCTTATCGTTTGCCTCAGTCAATCCAAAGAAGGTACTTAGTTTGCTCACTACAAGCACCTCTGCTCATGACTGCTGTAGAGAACTGCTGTGACGCGAGTCCCCTTTGGGGCAAATACTGCGCATTCCGCGCAGGCTGCTGCATATGTCGGTGTTGCTTCACTTCTCATTTCGTATACCTCACATTTCATTGGACTGGTCACACTATATCCCGTTGATGGGCAATGGTGCCCGATTCTGTGACCACTCGTGACCATGCGATTTACCTTCTATAGGCGCAAGCGTAGGAAATCGCTTCAGTAGACTGAACATTTGCGATCTTCTTCTTCAGAACGGATGAATCTCGATTGTTTGATGCTAAAGCCATAATATCATACTCCTAAGTTTGTGTGCCAAACCTTTCTGTAGTCCATGGCTTGTGCATAAGTCTATATAAAGGTTTTCTCTCCAAACCATATTCTGTATAATCGTCTGGAGCTAAAACCCAATCAATCACTTATCAGACACCTCTACACAATCTACCGTCGGTAGGTGAATGCAAAGCTGATTGCTTCAGTTGACTGGATCTTCACGATCTTCTTGTTCTTGAGCACTGACGAGTTCCGGTTGTTAGTTGCTAGAGCCATTATATCTCACAAGATATCCTCTCAGAATCAGTATATAATGCGAAGCCACAATTCAGGGTCACAGAAAGTGGTCACATCTTGTGACTATGCATAAGGAGTCTGACAGTCAGACATATTACGGACCATCTTGCGAACAAGAAACATACGAAACCATCAATGAGAGGTTGTTAACGATGGAGATAAAGAAGATAGCAGTTCTCGGAGCAGGTCAGATGGGCAATGGCATAGCCCAAGTCTGTGCACAGGCTGGCTACGAAGTCACCATGCGAGACATCGCGCAAAAGTTCTTGGACAATGGCATGGCCACAATAAAGAAGAACCTAGAGAGAGGTCTCAAGAAGGGAAGAATCACTCAGGAAGAGGTTGACGCAGTCCTTAGCAGAATCAAACCAGTTCTCGAGATGAAGGATGCCGTAAAGGACGCGGACCTCATCATCGAGGCAATTCCAGAAATTGTTAAGCTGAAGCTCGACACTTGGAATGAAGTTGACAAACTGGCTCCTAAGGAAGCGTACTTGGCATCCAATACGTCGAGCATCAGTATCACACAGATGGCTGCTGCAACGAAGAGGCCTGAGAAATTCGTGGGTTGTCATTTCTTCAATCCAGTTCCAGTGATGGGTCTCATAGAGATCATCAAAGGTGCCGCAACGAATGACGAATCTGTTGAGGTCATAAAGCAGCTTGCTAAGAAGCTGAACAAGCAAACCGTGATTGTCAATGAGGCACCCGGCTTTGCAGTGAACCGCCTGTTAGTTCCAGCAATCAATGAAGCGATATTCGCAATTCAAGAGGGAGTCACCACGGTTGAGGATATGGACCTCTCAATCAAGCTTGGGTTGAATTGGCCAATGGGCCCGCTCACCTTGGCAGATTTTGTGGGTCTGGATACTCTGCTGTACATAAGCGACTACTTCGTCGATGAATTCAAGGACAGCAAGTACAGAGCACCAGCTCTACTGAGGAAAATGGTGCGCGCAGGATGGATGGGACGAAAGACCCGGAAGGGCTTCTACGATTACTCAGGTGAAAAGCCCGTACCTCAGCGTTTCTAGTTTAGATCGAGGGTTGCGTGGACTCCTGCAAGGGACCACAATACCCTCCCTTACTCTTTTTTTTGTCAAGATTAATTAGTGCAGTTCAATAGTATCATTGATAGTGCTCAAGATGAAGCATGAAGAGAGTGAGTACATCGGATATGATGGAACCAGAATGTTCATGCATGTCTGGCTCCCTAACCGCGAGATACCTCGTGCTCTGCTAGTCGCGATACACGGACTAAGCAGCCACGGAGGAGACATGCAGGGCATTGGTGAGTACTTCGCAGAGAAAGGTTTGGCTGTCTTCGCGCCGGACATGAGGGGCTTCGGTCACTATTCCGGTTTGAAAGGCCATGTTATGAACTTCGATGAGTTTACCGAAGACCTGCAGAACATCATCATGCAAGTCAAAGACCGGTTCCTCAACACTCTCACATTCCTCTATGGAATATCATTGGGCGGCCTCCATGTGATAAGATACGTGACGAGATATCCAAAAATGGTCGATGGATTGATGCTCACCTGCCCTGCAGTGTCTGAAACCTTGGATATCGGACTGGGCACGAGGATAGTTGCTGAGCTGCTTTCTGTGCTGAATGTGAAGAGATATTTTCCAAATCCTGGCAGTCATGAAGATAGCACGCGTTCTCCCGAGGCGGTAAAAAGGTATGAAGAGGATCCTCTGCGATTCGAGTCTGTTACCCCCCGGTTCGGCATCTCTGGCCTAAAGGCCTCCAAGGATGCATTCCATGCTGCACCACAAATTACGTTACCAGTTTTTATTCAACAAGCAGGCGATGATAAGCTAGTGTCACCCGAGAAGAGCAAGACATTCTTCGATAACCTCAAGTCCGAGGATAAGACCTGGCGACTCTACGAAGGTCTCTATCACTCACTTCCGGATGAGCCAGAGAAAGCCATGGTTCTGGGAGACATGAACGCGTGGCTTGAAAAGAGGCTGCCTAGATAGGAATCGCACAGAGTCCACAAGACAAATAGCAGGGGAAGCGCTCTACTAGAGAGGTGGTTACGATGCAGACTGAAGAGAGTGAATATGTTGGATATGATGGGGCAAAGATGTTCCTTCGCGCATGGCTTCCTGACGCGGAACCGCGCGCGCTTGTGATAGGAATTCATGGACTCGGATCCCACAGCGGATCGATGTCGTTCCACGGCAAGAATTTCTCGGCGAAGGGCTTGGCATTCTTCACACCAGATTTACGGGGTTTTGGCAAGAATCCGGGTTTGAAGGGGCATGTTGAGAGATTTGACGAGTACTTGGATGACATGAATAGTCTAGTTACACAGCTCAAGGATAGAATACCAGGAAAACCCACCTACATGTTTGGACATTCTCTTGGGGGTTTGCACGTCATCAGATACGCTGCCACATATCCGGATGAGCTTGATGGGATCATTATTCCGTGCCCTGCTGTTTTGGAGAAACT
>JABCTJ010000129.1 GCA_018238375.1 Candidatus Thorarchaeota archaeon | reverse complement strand
GCTCTCCAACGTAACCTTCACCATTTGTTGTCCTAGGCAACTCGAAATCGTGAATGCACACAAGACGACCGTCTGAGGTTTCCTGCACATCAAGTTCAAACATGTCAGCGCTCATTTCCCAAGCAGTTCTGAACGCCTTCAGAGTGTTTTCAGGTGCATAGCCAGATGCTCCACGATGTGCGATCACTAGTTTCTCTCTCAAATCCAAACAACCTCACATGTGACGAAATCCAGAGATCGGAGTAGTCACTAAGTTGAATCCTTGGTTATTGCTTTACCTGTACCCCCACATCTAGGGCAAAAGTCAGAACCCTCTATTACCTCAATCCTTCCTGAGCCTTTGCAGAAGTAGCATTCCTCTGCTGTCGTTTCAAGCTTTATGTCATACCCCTTTGCTATGGCACCTCCAAGACCAATAAGCACCACAGCGATAAACATGGTCAGTAGAGATCCGAGATAGAAGTCCGGAATCTGTAACATTAGCATTAAAGAAATTAGAAAAAGCGAAATGCCTAGTATTGCAAAAGAGAACCCTTTCATCCTTCGTTCCATTTGGACTACCTCATTCTTGTTTCAAGCCCCGCGGACGGCTGGAATGTTTGGAACAGTACGGGACTTTCTCCATACATTGGCCTCTTTATACGTTCCGTCAAGAGTCCAGTCGATTATTGAAAGTACCCGTAGAAATCATCGGTAGATTTGCCAGCATCAGAATCCGAAGAGATAATAAAGCTGAACATGAGAATGTAGAACTTGCGGGTTGATTGGAGGATGTCGCGAGCCGATTTATTTGCAAAGTATACGCAGATGTACCAGAAAGCGCAGGCAAGGGAGATTGTTCCAGATGGCCCCTTTGTGAGACAGCTTCTCGACTTGCCCCGTCGTGGTCTAGATGTGGGCGTTTTTTTCAAGGCAAAGCGCAGGAAAGCAATGACTCAGGTCTACATGGGGAATCCGATACCTGAGAAAGTAGCAAGAGAAGAAGGATTCCTAGAGGCTGGCAGCAAGACATACCTGAGTAGAACCATTCTCTCGAACTTCAAGAACCTCGATTTCCTACGTGTTGTGATATCTATAGGAAGGATACTTAGTCGAAAGGACGAAAGGGTGCAGTTCCTCAAACAATGTCAAAGGATTGTTGATGTCATACTGCGCAAGGCTCGAAATGTGATGTATACTGATAATTTCGAACCCTTTAGATTCGATAAGCAAGTAATCGAGATAGGCTATTTCCTGAGTAAAACCCTGAAGATGGATGATGTGACTGTTGAAGCGGCCTCAATCTCGTTCGCCATGTCTAATCCGGAATACATCTTGCTCAGTAATCGAAAACTTGTCGTGGTTGAAGAAGAAAGACGGATTCCAATGAGAGTGTTTTACTTAGCTGGAGGCATTGGATACACATTCGACAAGACCATAGGCGCCGTGAACGAGGAACGTCTGTTCAGAACAACTGCAGATCTCAGTCAATACGGAATCGATTCGGCTCACCTAGATGTGGCTATATCACGTGTCACCGAGGATTTCCAAAACAAAGTGCACTCGCTCATCTTCGCAGATATTTGGAAAAAGACCAAGGCTAAACCAGTTGGTGCAAACTTCGGCGGAGATTTATTGATCAAACCAGAATCAAGTAGTGACATATGGTCTGGAGTCTTTGAGGTTTACGTTTCTCCACCTGAATAGTCAATCTCGAAGCTCTGTAGCATTGTGAAGTCAAACGAGCTAGGGCGAATTAGAAAAATGCTGGCGGGTTAGCTGCAAAGAAAGGCATCTCTATTTCTAAACTGGTCGCGTGCATTCTCATGTCTGTCTGACGGATGGCTAATCACTGGTGACATAGCAAAGATGGATGAGGATGGGTGGACGTACATTGTTAACCGAAAGAAAGACCTCATCAACGCCAGTGCGTAAAGGTGTGGCCCAACGATGTCGAGGAAGTCCTCTTTGAGCATCCCAAGATTCACGAAGTAGCAGTCATTGGCATTCCAGACGAGAAGAGAGGCAAAACAGTCAAAGATTTCGTTGTAGTAGAACCAAGTCGGACTCTCACTTCAAAGAAGATGCGAAACTTTGGCAGGGAAAAGATGGCAGTCTACAAGATACCAACAGACTTCAAGATTGTTGTCACCCTGCCTAAGACAATGGTCGGCAAGGTGCTACGAAGGGAGCTACGCGGCCAGACAGAATGGAGCAAAAATAGGAGCTGCTGAGGCAATCGCAGCCTCAAGCTCCTACGCTTCTTTTTTCAACACCGTTCTACTTATCGGATTTGAATGCTTGCGGTTCAAGGTCCTTGATGAGCGAGTACACTTCAGGTCTGCCCAGCTTCTTTCTACTCGCTTCAGAGAGGTTGTTGATAACACACGCAACACCTACTACCGAAGCTTTGAGATTCTTGATGGTCTTCAATACCACAAAAACTGTTTTTCCCTTAATGAGCCAATCGTCGATGATTATGACTCTATCTCCAGGATCAATTGATTCAGCTACCAGTCCAAGCTTAGCATCTGCAAATCTACTGGCAGGCAACCACTTTATCTTTCGGCTGCAGTCCTCGGGAACATCCCTAATGGAATATGCGGGCACTATGCCGCAGCCCAAGTAATAGGCAATAGCGCTAGCAAGAGCAATTCCTCTCTGTCCGATGCCTACCACCTTGTTTGGTTGTAGTTCAACAAAGGGCTTCGCAAGGGTAACAACAGCTTCATGAAAGATGTTGGGATGTTCAAGTAAACGACTAACATCACAAACAGCACTGCCTTGCTCCGGCCAATCATGAATCACTTCAACATATTCAAGGAAATCTATGTCTGTCATGCTCTAGACCTGCCGCCTACTGACTTCAAGACAGTCATAATTCTTTCTGTCCAGCCCGCATTGGGGTATTTATTGCAAGGTATATTAGAGATGGTTGACTCTATCGACGAAAAGGTTATCTCTCAGCAATCAAAGGGAAATTACCGGTATACATGAGGGTCAACGAAACTTGATAGTGCCTGGAACAACAATCTCGCTAACACTCCTTCCCAGTTACATTGAAGTTCGCGACAAAGGCATTATCAAAAAGAAGATTCCTTTGAAAGACAAAACCTTCAATGATATGCAAATTGAATTGCAGAAATATTTCCTATTCTTAGGCAAGAGGCTCCCTCCAGGAATCTTGAAAGATACTATGATCCGGATAGGAGTTCCGGAAACGAGGGCAGTTGTGGTGGAGGAGGAGCCCAAACCTCAGCCTAAAGCACCACCTGCAATTGAAATACAGACTGTGAAAGAGGAGCCAGCGGCAGCTAAATTCATCAAGAGTCCTGAAATTGAACCTCCGGAAATAGAAGTAGTAACAATGAGCAAGCATGATTTCAAGGACATTACAGAAGCACTATCAGTCGTTGAGTCCATGAGTGATTCATTCATGGCCGCCAGTGTAAAACAAAGCAAGAAGATGGACAAGGCCCAGGGGATACGCATTAGCCTACGGGGGAGCGAAGTTGTTGAGGCCGCAGCAGGTTCACACTCGACTACCCCAGCCGTAATCCCACTCAACTCTCTAACGGAAGAAGTAATTTCTACACCCAATTCTGAAACGCCGGTTGATCCAGAGGGCCTCGAAGCCAAAGAGGAGCAACTTGCAGAGCCAGAAATAACATGGGCTCAAGCGCCTGAGGAAAAAGCTGCCAAGAAAGTATCTACTCCCAAGCATGTAATCACGCCTACAGTGACGGCCAAGGCAATAATCCTTGGAGAGGATGGGGTAGGTAAGGGAAGCCTCCTAGAAAAGGCTGGACTAGAGCCTATGATTGAGGAAAAGGAATCAGAACCGCCCCAGACTATACAATACATTCACGAGAGACTCTTCGAGCTAGTCGATCACCGGGTCATGCTCAATGTCTGGTCGTTTGACGAGGCTGTACGGATGGATATTGCCAGAAGGGAGTTCTATGAAGGAGCTGACGCGTTGATAATTGTCTATTCAGCGTCAGACAGATGGAGCTTTCAGAGTCTGGAATTCTGGTTGAAGGAAGCATCATCTACCATCGAGGGCCTTCCTCCGATAATCATTGTGGGTAACAAGACGGACCTCAGAAGCGATTCCGATGAGGACGCAGAGGAGCCACCTATTTCCAGAGACGAAGCTTTTATTTTTGCAGAAGAGCTGGCAAAGAAGCTTGGTAAGGATGGGCGGCTTCATCCAGTAGCGTTCCTTGAAACGTCATGCTTGACAGGAGAGGGAGTTGAGGATGTCTTCAAGACAGCTTCACAACTCTACGTCAAGGGATTGTAGGATTCATCCTATTCACACAGTGAAAAGTAATATAACTAGCACTCTCTGTCAAGCTGCAACCATATCCGCCGCCCATATGAGTGCACATGCCAAGTGGTGATTAGAATAGCGGAATTCTGCGAGAGCTGCGGGAAGATGATGGAGTCATTCGGGTCAGCCAAGACGCTCGAAGAAAGTTTCGTAGTGGAGAAACAGAAGACACTCGGGATTTGCAGGGAGTGCTTCAAGAAACGATTTAAAATCCACACCAGAAGGAGTTCGGGCTATGGCGGCACAATTTATGAGCTTCGAGAGCGCTCCGCACCACGATTCGGTCTAGGGAGCAATAAGCTCAGCTGTCTTAGATGTGACTGGATTGCATGGACAGACCAAGGACTGGCGGCGCATATGAGAAAAAGGCACCCTGCTTAGCAGCCTAGTTGTTGATAGGGAATGGGTCACTGATACGAACTATTTGATGTCCTCTAACTCTCAGTCCGCCTGCTTTTTCTGCCGCACTCTCTAGCATGCCCATTCTGTAAGCCGCTGTTCTAGGCCCTAGTCCATGAAGCCAATCGAGTGACACAATGTCCAGACTCTGGTTGTGAGCGAAATACAACTTCAGGTCGTTTGCTATTGCATTTGTTCTGTCATACATTGCTATTGCGAAGCCCGCGCTGGGTGCGGCGAATCCAACAAGTACCCAAATCATTGCGAATGGATCTGTTCCAAAGTACTCAAAAAAGAACACGAAACCAGACAGCATTGGCTGCAAGAGAGCCAGAACCACCCAGAATAGAGCAATGTGTTGAGTTAGATCATCACTCCCTAGTCCAGCCATACCGATAACGTCTTGGTCAGGTGGGAACAGGAATATCAGCACACTGCCTGATGCAAATCCAACAACAAGTGAAGATACGATAATTAGGATAGTGAAGCCCATGCTTCTTATCTCCCAAATCTGAGGAAAGCTAATCATCGACTGGAGAACCATAGCTACAGCGATGCTCACTGAACCTACAAAGAATCCTTTCCAACTGAAGAATTCGTACCTCATTGGGATGACATCATCGGCTGCCACGTGAAAACACTCTCAACTATTCTATGAGTAAATATGTCACGTTTGAAGATAAATCTAATTGTTACGTCAATGGTTTCATGTTATCTACGCTTACTGTTTCGACAAGCAATTCAGTATCTCTACTGACCGTATCAAGGATTTCATTCTTGCAGGTCAGCTGAATCGACTCAGGACAGCAGGAAGTATTTTGCCATGGGAGTAGCAAAAGAATTATATATCGTATTACACACTATATAACACGATATACCTTCAGCGTTGTAATAGCGTAGGCGAAACCCATGACAGAGGAAGCAGGCAAGAGGAAGGCCAACATCGAGTTCGACCGGTGGCTTATACAGACCCGCCGTGGCGCGCTCACGCTGGCAGTACTTGCGGCGATACTGGATGGAGAATCCTATGGTTACAACATAATGAAGCGTCTGAATCGAGAGAAGTATGATAATTTGCAGGTAGAACCAAGCACAACTTATCCTTTGCTTCGGAGACTTGAGCAACGTGGTATGCTGGAAGCCGAATGGTCTGAAGCCGAAGGAAAGAGAAAGCGCTTGTACTTCTTGACAAAAGAAGGTAAAGAGATGCTTCGAAAGATGTCGAGGACTTGGCTTGATTTGACAGAGCAGCTCACTAGACTACTGAATGAGGCTGATTTGATATGACCAACGATCCCTATGCAGAAATCGATAATTACTTGGATCTCGTCCGGTCGCATCTACCGAATGAGATAGCAAATGAAATCATTCATGAGATTCGCACCTACTTGATTGAGATGGCCCAGGACTTAGGTCATGGACAGGTCTCGATTGAATCAGCTAGAAGAAGCATTGCGAGGTTTGGAGCTCCCTCTGAGATCGCTCAAGAATACAGCAAGTCAATCCTAGATGTTGAGGACAAAGTTTCTGATGAAGAACCCAGATATGAAGAATCGGACCCCAAATCTGTTCGGGGTTCCGCTAAGGAAATTCCAAAACAGATTCGGACTGCCATGGGGCTTATTCTGATATGGTTTGTATTATTCGTCCTCGTAATTGTCCTCGTTGCGTATTCAGTCACGCCCACTCACGAAGTCTATGTTCAGACCGTTTTTGATGTCATTATACTAGGTTTCATCTTCCTAGTATTGTTACTTGTTTATTTTCTCTATAGATTATTACTAGTTAATATCATAGGGAGTTCAAGTATTTTCGGAGAAAGGTCATGGATAGAGATTGTAGTTGATTTCTTTGCTAGTTTCATTGCGATGGTAAGCATAGCACCTGCGGGGTCAACAATGTATCGATCGTATTTGTGGAATTATGGGACAGACACCGCATCGCAAATGATGCAGCTGGTTGGTTTGGCCAGCGTGATTATGCTGTTCTTAGTCCTAATCCGATTGTTCGGTAACTTGCTCTCCTTGGCAAGACCCAAAGACCGAGCGAGGGCCTTTGAAACCTTAATTTCATCAGGGTTCATTTTATCATTAGGCCTCGCCTTCACAATCGGCGTTGCGATTCCCATTGAAGGACCGCGTCTTCTGTTTTGGGGTCACTATACACTCCTAGTTTTCGTCGCGTTCTTCCTTGCATTCCAAGCAAGCACTTCATTGGTCAAGCTAGTCGAAATTCGCCGAAAAACATCCACCTCAGGGCAGACTTTAGCAAATCATCGCGAAAGAGAAGGGGACTTGTGAATGAGATTGAACGCAATTCACGGAGCCTCAACAAGCTCAGTACATCTGTTTAACCTTGCAAATTATAATACAGAGATGGAAATGATTATAGGCATTCGATTCCGCAGACAACACGTGTGACGGAGAGGGAATTTGTGGAAAAGTACGTCATAGTAGACCTCGATTCGGTATCACGGATTTACACGATGGGTGAGCTCACTGTTCCAGCCCTTCGCGGCGTAAGCCTGCAGGTCAAGCAGGGTGAGGCCATCGGAATCATGGGGCCATCAGGATCAGGCAAGACAACATTGTTAAATCTTATCGGCGCTCTCGACAAGCCTACCGCGGGGACGGTTACAATTGATGGCGTCAATATAACTAGCATGAACGAAAAAGAACTCACCACAGTTCGACGAAACAAGATAAGCTTCGTATTTCAATTCTTCAACCTGTTGCCCGTACTTTCAGCGTATGAGAATGTTGAGCTGCCACTGCTCATCGCAGGAGTAGAGGAAACTGCTAGAAAGGAACGAGTAGACCATCTTATCGGACTCGTAGGTCTCACAGAGAGAGCTGAACACAGACCGGATGAACTCTCAGGAGGAGAACAGCAACGTGTGGCAATTGCCCGTGCCCTTGCCAAGCCTGAAGGTGCTGCGAGCTCCGTTGTTGTGCTCGCGGATGAACCAACGGGAGATTTAGACCAGCAAACGGGCGAAGACATCATGAAGATTCTGATAAACCTAACGAAAGGCGAGGGTGGCACTCTGATTGTGGTCACCCATGATCCGGATGTAGGCAAGCAGATGGATAAGGTCTACAAGATGCGAGACGGACAGGTAGAGGGCGTCGTATAGGAGGAATGGATATGGTTGCCGTTCCCGTCGGATATCAGGCATTCCACAGTCTGCCGCGCAAAGCCGTCACTCTGCTGTGCTTCCTGCTGGCGTCAGCCATGGTTATGGGCATTTCAGTGTATGTCGATTCCCAGTCTGTTAACGAATGGAATAACCTCACTGATGTCGGACCAATAGCCATTGCAGTGCATGGCGATGGAATTGAAAACCAAGTTGAAAACATACGTGACATACCAGGAGTTGAGAAGGTAGCCGCTCTCACCTATCGACATGGCCAACTTTTTGTCGATGGGGGTTATGAGCTGCTTGAATGGTGGGGTATGCTACCGTCACCCACAAGTGACTATCTGAACACATTTCCTGGAGTATTCAATCTCGAGGCTGGACGCTTCCCCAATATTACATCAGAGATTGCTCTTTCGCGGACTACCTATGAGTATCTTGAGGTCGAAATCGGTTCCATTGTGAACGTGACTATAGAATGGAGTGAGTATGGACCGATTGGGATGCCCCTTACAGTTGTTGGTGTATATGTAGGATTTGACTATGACCCGAATGAACCCTACTACAACCAATATGATAGTATTTCTGGCATCGGAGTCGTACACCCTGACCTTGTATTGGAGGAATGGGATGAAATCGAGGTTCACATTGAGATTGACAGGACAAGTATATCCCCATTTGATGCAAGAGGATCCATGGCGTATGTGGTAAGTATCGAAGAGAGGATAAGAGAGCTTGATCCCTCGTATCCAAGCCCTAACCGGTGGTCGCGATACTGGGTCAGTGGACGTCTCTCAAATGCCATAATAGGCTTCATGTCATGGCAGTTAATAATGAGATTGACGCAGGTTCTGAGAGCTGCGGGAGTCGTGGTTCTAGCCTGCATGGTGATATTCCTGGCAATCAGGCATAATATCAACGAGAGGCGGTTCGAGTCAAACATGCTAATCTCAAGGGGAGCAGCCAAGGCGAAGATTGAAAGCATTGAATTTAGGGAAACAGTGGGACTCTCAATCCTCAGCTCGTTTGTGGGCTTGGGAATAGGTGCTGCCGTCAGCAGAGTCGCAATGATAGCTACGGGGTTCTTTCAATTAGATTTCTCTCGCTTTTGGACCGAACCGTTCCTCATCACAATCGAATCGATTGTGTTAGCTCTTATCTTCGGAATATGCTTACCAATCACTACATTCATCGTCTACCGCTCGGTCTATTCCACAAAGAAATCTGAAGAGGATGAAACAAGCAAGCTCGCTAAGTTCGCGAAAGGGCTTACGATAATCAAGTGGGATGCTCTGGTTGCTATCCTTACGTCATTTCTTTTGGGGGCACTCTACATGGGCGGAACCGCTGTACAGAACGACCCAATCCTATCTCTAGTATTATCCGTTGCACCATTAGCCCTCTTCCTCTCCGTTGCTAGCCTTGCAATCAAAGGCATGAGACGAGGAGCAGATCTCATCTCGCGGGGTTTGCAAAGAGTTGTTGGCGAGATTCCCGCTATCGTAGGTATCAGAAGAATTGGAAAGGAAGCATCCTCAGCTGGACCGGCCGCTCTCGTGCTGGTCTTAGCAATGAGCCTAGCATGGAATAGCGCAGTTATTGGAGCATCAATACCGCTAACCAAGATGAATCACGCAAGGTTCGCCTTTGGGGCAGATGTCACATTCCGTCTAAACGAATTCGCGCTCCCTGACTGGAACGATTTCATTGAGAATGTTACAAATCACGAACTGACTCAAACTGGAACATTGATTTCAGTGGCTAGACTATATCTTTCAGCCACAGGCGGCAAAGTCGATGCGGTGGCAATGGAACCTCTAGAGTATCTGGAAGTCGGGTACGACCAGTTCGGGCGACCATTGAACGAGTCTGATATGAGTGATATGCTCAAGGAGCTTCAGCTTACACTTGCTGGAGCAATCATTTCAAATGACATCGCAGTCGAATATGAGGTGTCGGTTGGTGACACTCTTCGAGCGGCCACCTCAGTTTCAGGCGTTTCAGAAACCGTGGTATTCACGATAATAGGTATTGCAGAAGGACTCTCCAACAACTTGTTGCAAGCAACCAGCCATAGCTTTTGGGGGCTTCGAACTGTAGGCGCAGAAACCTTGTGGATAAATCGTGAGTATGTAGATTCCCTGATTGATCTTGAGCAAGACGCCCGAAATGTTTACTGCGTTAGGGCGATTGCCGGCGCGAATGATACAATCATAGCAGAAGACACCCTCCTCTCCGGGGGCGATTTGGTAGTTGGTGATGACTGGGCTTCTGTGTCAAATGAAGTCAGTGAGTATCTGGGAATGACTACCTACCAGATGGACCGTGCAGTGGATACGATGCTCACCATTGTTATGGTAGGAATCATATTCGGTGCATTCACAGTCTACGCAGTAGAAGGTATCAAAGGCAGGAAAAGGGAGATTGCGTTGCTGCGGGCGATGGGGGCTAGCTCAGGCCAGGTGGTTAAGGCTCAAGGTGCTGAGATGCTTGTTCTAGCCATTGTTAGTACAGGAATATTGATGGGATATGGACCGCTCATGATAATGAATTCTCTACTGACCTATCAAATCACCAATTACATATTCCCCGTTCCCATCTTTGCAGTAATCCCGTGGCTTACGCTTGTAACGATTGTCGTCTTCTTCTTGGTATCCATACTTGTATTCGTGCTTACAATCGCATTCCTCAGTACGAAAGTGAATCTTTCAGAAGCGCTGAACGCATCGTGGGCAGAGTCTGGGCCTTACGGGGGTGATGTCTAGTGTTCCTATTATCACGCTTGGCAGCCAGGGGGCCTCAACTACTCACAACGCTGCTGGTATTTTCCCTTTCAGCAGGGGTTCTAGGTGGTATCTTATTTTATATGGATGCCGCAGGACCACATGTTTTCGCAGACATGACAAGCGATGTTGAGGTTGACATGGAGATTCTATTCACCACACCATTCTATGCACAGAATGACATCAGCATGGAAGAGATAGAACAAATGGTGTCAGAACAGGAAGCTGTGCTTCAGCAAGAAACCATTGCTGTGGTGGATTCTTACGATTGGAGGTCATATGAAGACGGGAGATACAGGAGGAACACATACCTCGGCGTCAACCAGTCATTCTTCACAACTTTCAATCAAGCCATTGAGTTGGATGAAGGAGCTCCTGGGCTAACAAATGATACATGTTATGTAGAACATGCAACATTGAACCACATGGGGCTTGAAATCGGTGACAACTACACAATATCGACGTGGGATTGGGATGAGAATGGCACTGAGATTTGGACCAACCACAGCCTACGAATAACAAGTACGTTCGTATCCAATATATTCTTCGAGCAGATCATCTGGAACCAACCAGAGGACACAACTCTGCGTTTAATCACAACTCGCCAGGGGATTGAGGATGGCTTTGGAATTCTTGGATATTCCGGATGGGATGCTATTGAAGAGAAAATTTGGGTTGATCTGGACCACACCATTGTGATTGGTTCCGATCCCGCACAAGCCCTTGAAAATCTGGATAACCTGAGAAAGACAATTGAGAATAGGGCTCTTCCCTTTGTGAGAATCGGACGATTTGGATTACTCAATGGGGTCTATGAATATACGATGTGGAGCACTTCAATGAGGGTTATCGCTCTCGCGTTTTCCATCCCAAGTATTGTAATGGGCATAATGCTCATTCAGTATAATTCCAACCTCTTGGCTGATGAACGACGAAAAGACATAGGGATGCTTAAGACAAGAGGCGCATCAGGGTGGCAAGCTTTCACATGGGTTCTTAGTAGCGCAATAATCACGGGCATTGTTGGCAGCTTGGGAGCGGTTCTCACTGGAGCCCTTGCTGCACTTCTTTCCAGCACTGTACGAATACTCATGGTCTTTGACTTGACCCAGCTTGCGGACATGACCATTCTGCTACAACCTACAGCTGTGGTTCTTGTTTTCATGTTCTCATTCGTTGTCGGGCTGATAGTCGCATTGCCTGCCGCCGTCAGAGCTCTTCTAATGACTCCTACTGAAGCGCATAGCGTTATTGAGCGGGAGGTCCTTGCTGAAGCTGAAGAGATGGGCAATCCCGTGATTGAACTACTCGCATTAGCTTTGTCAGGTTATGTTCTGATGCCACTCCTCCTCATGATGTCCTTTGGAGGATTCTACATAGCATCATACATGGCATACATGATAATTGCAGCACCACTTCTTGGAATCTTCACAATATCTCTGGCACGTTTGATGTCACGTCCAACATCTAGAATCAAGGCAGGACTCCTAGAAAAGATGGAGAAATCGCGACTGACCGTGGGAGTCCGTCTAATGTCAAGAACTGTTAAACTCTTCAAGAAGAGTGAGGCGATGGGAACCATGTTCATTGCAATGGTGTTCGCAGCGGGCATCTTTGCTTCAATTTCCGCCACTACCGGTTACAATCACATGACGGACCTCTACATGTTTCAAGATGGGGCAGACGTTGTCATCGATGTCAAGACAGGTCTTGAAAATGTGACTCTAGGTCTGCTGGAGAACATCTCCAGTATCGAAGGGGTGGAACACTCAAGCGCTGCTCTTGAGTTCAATGCATACGCCTCATACTACTATACGACTCAATGGGGTAGCAGAGAATATGCTAACGACTCCATCAACGTAATCGCAGTGCAGCCAGAAGAATGGGTACGGTCGGCATTCATGTTGTCGTACTTCACATTATACAACACACCTCAAGTGTCAATCCCATTGCTGTCTGCGGATAACACTGATGTTGTTACATCCTTCAAACCCATTAGTCACTATGTAACCAGCTTTCTTGGGATACCCATACCAGTCTACTCGGATCAGATAACTCTCAGTATCAGGGGTCCAGCTTGGAATAATGTGACTGATTGTACAATCGTTGACGTAATGGCCTCTAGTGACCAAGGAGCTACAACCTATCTCCCAGGGGAGCCCATGGCTAATAATTTCATAGTAATCGATTTGGATTACGCTCACAGTTGCCTCAATACAACTCATGTGACGAAGTTCTTCATCAAGCTTCAAGACGGTTACAACTACACGAAAGCAGTTTCGGACCTGCACGCTATATCACCCAATAGCTTCGGTAGCGTGAAAACACCGTTGGATGATATAGATGAAGCACTAGATTCCAAGGCAGCACAGTCACTATACGGTGTCTACACACTAAACGTGCTCTTCACTCTCATATACCTCACAGCAGGTATGACGATAGTTGCAGCTGTGCGGGTAAGAAAGATGAGGAAACAGCTCTCAATTTTGAGAGCATTGGGCGAGCAATCAAGCGATATTGCATTAGCTGTTCTTGCAGATACAACATTGGGAGTTCTTATCGGTGCAGGAGTCGGCGCGGTGATTGGCTTAGCCCTTACTGCACTTGTGATCAACATGCCCTTGGCCTACATCGGCATGGCTTCGACACTCAGTTGGGCTCGGTTACCAGTAATCTTGGGAGTTCCCTGGTTGCTGCTAACAGCAATCCTGAGCGCCAGTTTCTTTTTTGCACTGGCAGCGACCTACGTAGTTACACGTAGGAATCTCAGTCTTAACATCGCAGAAGAAATTCAGTATGCGGAGTGAACATTATGACAGAAGACCTAGAACAAATTGCGATGGAGAACAAAGTCGTCGTGCGAGACCTGATGAAGGTTTACAAACGAGGAATAAAAGAAGTCATTGCTCTTCGTGGCATGGACTTTGAAGTCAAGAGAGGAGAATTCCTGTCCATTGTAGGCCCAAGCGGTTCCGGGAAGTCCACGCTCCTGAAAATGATAGGTGCCCTTGACAAGCCTACCGCAGGACAAATACTCTTCGACGGACATAGCCTCACGCTTCTCGACGACAAGCGATCTATGATGTATCGCAGGCAGAAGGTCGGATTCGTCTGGCAGACAGGGAATTTGGTGCCAGGCTTGAACGCATTGAAGAATGTTAAGCTCCCCATGAGGTTAGCTGGAGCACCCAAGGGAGCCGCAGACGAGAGAGCTAGAATGCTTCTCACAACCTTCGAAATGCAGCACAGGATGAATCACAAACCCCATCAGATGTCCGGTGGCGAGAATCAAAGAGTCGCGATATGCGTGGCTCTGGCCAATAAGCCTGAGCTTCTCCTAGCTGACGAGGTAACCGGCGAGCTTGACACCGAAACCACCGAGATGGTCATGAACGCACTAAAGATGAGCAACCGTGAGTTCGACACGACCATTGTAAACGTGACTCATAATCCAAGAGTGTCATCATACGCCGACAGGATTCTTCACATCAGAGATGGGCTCATTGAGGGGCAGCGCCACACTCTGTACGGTGACATAACCGAGATTGATGCGAAAGGGCGGATGGTACTCCCGGAAACTGTTCGTAGACTGGCGAACTTAGGTCGGCGTGTGGTCTTGAAAGTCACATCTGAAGGGCTCTTGGTCAGTCCGTTGAATATTGATGAATTTCCCAACGATATATCTGAAATCTAGTAGACCTGCGTTTTCAGACCTCACTCTACGTAGGCTTGGACAAGGTCTATATTGCGCTCTTCAGAGAAGTTGCTGTGAGCCCTCATGAGTCAAGCGAAGATGCCATGGTCGTTCTCAGCGATTCTAATCACATTTGCCATCTTCTTCTTCTCGCTGAATGTATACATTCTCACGAATCTCTTGTCACATCCCTGGGCAAGTGATCTCTGGCTCATTGGCATTGTAGCAGGCGGTGCGGGACTCTTGTACTCAATTCAAATGATTCGTGTGCACCAGCGGCAGTTGATAGAGGACAAGAATGAAAGAGAACACCAAGAGATTGGGTAGTAATCCATGAACTGGTGCTCCGTAAAGCTGACAGAACATTATGGGTAGACACGGCTTACTGTTCTTGGAAAGGGCACACAATCTCTGATATGCTCTAAATCCAACATCCACGTAATCAGTCTGTCCATGCCAACTCCAAATCCAGAGTGTTCCACACTACCATATCTGCGAATGTCAATGTACCATTTGTACTTAGCAGGATCATCACCAATTCGCTCAAGGTTCTGAAGCAATATGCTGGCATCATCCTCGCGTTGACTACCACCTATTACTTCTCCAAAGCCTTGAGGCATGAGCAGGTCATTGTTCTTGTAAGTCCGCGGGTCTGCTTCATTGTTCTTCATGTAGAAACTCTTGATCTCCTTTGGATAACACTCTACAAAGAGGAACTTGTCTCTTTCGTCAGTAAGGATCTTCTCAGCCTCTGTTCTGATGTCTTCCCCCCATTTTATCTTCAACCCTGCACTCTGACAAACCTCGATTGCCTCAGTGTATGTCATCCTATCAAAAGGCGGCTTAACTCCGTAGAGACGCTCAGGGTCGACACCCAATTCATCGAGGTCCTCTCTCCTGTTGTCTGCAACAGCATGACACATGTAAGAGATGAGCTCCTCTTGCCGCTTCAAGTTGCACTCGTGGTCGCACCATGCCTCTTCAGCCTCAAGATGCCAGTATTCTGTCAGGTGTTTCCGCGTCCGAGATTTTTCAGCCCTGAAGGAGGGAGCAAGAGTGAACACACGCTCCATCGCAAAAAGCTGCGGCTCAAGATGCATCTGTGATGTCTGTGTGAGGAAAATCTTGCGTCCGAAGTAACTCACTTCGAAGAGATCTGCACCTTCTTCACCAAGGGTGGATACAAACATCGGCGAGGTGGTTTCATAGAAGTCCTTCTTTCTTAGATACTCTCTAGCGGAGTGGAAAACCTCGTCCCTGACCTTAAGCACGTTAGTCATCTTTCGAGATCTCATCCAAAGATGTCTATTGTCATTCAGAAATTCTGTGCTCTGGTGTTCAGTGATTGGGAACTCCTCCGCAAAATGGAGTACCTTGACCTCGTCCACCTGCACCTCATACCCGCCTTCAGCTCTGGAGTCAGCATTGACTGTACCACTGAGAGTTACTAGGGACTCGATAAGCATCTTCTCTGCGTCAGCATACTCCTCTTCACTGACAACGCCTTTTTTGACAACTGTTTGAACGACACCGGAAGGGTCGCGCAGGAGCACAAAGACCATCTTCTTCTGCTTGCGGATTCTGTGAACCCAGCCTCGAAGCATGATCTTCTCGCCCTCGGTCTTACCTTCAAGCACATTTCGTATATGGATGAATCCCATTTTATCACCATAAAGGAAGTGACTGCCCGCCACGGGTTAGTCTGCTGGGAAGTCCCAGACACGGATAAAAGGCTGACGGCCACAACAAACCGTCAACGCACACTACCGGTACCGGATATACCAGATGACGAATACGAATACTATGATAGCTCCGACTGCTAGTCCAGCCATGACTAAATACACGACCGTGGTTGCAGGCGTAACAGTTACCATGACTGCAGAACTCGCTGAGTTCCCTCCAATATCATAAACAGTCAACTCGACCCAGTGGATTCCTTCGTCGAGTCCAGCGAAGTTGAAGTCGATTGTTTCGCTGGTCCAATCCTCGTCGACTTTCACAAATCCATCAACGACAATGGTATACCGAATCTTGAAGTCATCAGTGACGGTCCAGTTGCGAACAAGTCCACCATCACCCCTTGCGTAGACCATATCATCAGGGGCATAGACAATCACTGGTACTACATCATCACCATTGACATGAACGGTCACGTTGTGAGTAGCAACGTTTCCACTAGTATCATTAGCAGACAGCATGTAATCATATGTACCCACAGCCAATCCATCAATGCTGATGATAACAAATGGTTCGTCGCGATTAATAGTCCCGCCTTCGAGCTCCTCAGTGTCACGGTATACGGTATACATGTTTACGTAATCGTCAGTAATATTCCACTGAATCGTGTTGCCGGTTTCAGTGAAGTAGTATTCTGCAGACTCCGGACCTACTATTACCGGCACATCTACTTCATGAATTGTCAAAGTAATCTCGTCTTCCGCGATGTTGTCATTCTGATCCATCACAACAAGCACAAGGTCATAGACGCCTATATCATAGCCAGTGAAGTTGTACGTGTATTCAGTGGTGTTGATCCAGTCAAAGTATTCCACAACAACACCATCAACTTTCATCTGGATATCATCAGGATATTCATCTTCTACTATCCACATGACAGTGATGTTCTCTGCTTCAAATAGGAACGTCTGATTCCCGGGAGATGTAATTACAGGAACGCGAATATCTGTGTTGATGGTCGTGAGATTCTTGTGGTATCCGCCAGGACCTATCGTTTCACCGTTCTGAGTTACTGTCCAGTTGATGTAAGCAATGGGCAAGTCGAAGAATCGTACGGTCCCATTGGCAGGAGTAGTCTGGGTGGCAATCACAGTTCCGTTTATGTATGTGACATTCACTAGTGCCCCTTGGAACGCGGCCACACTGGTTTCATAGTAAGTAAACACCTCTAGGTCATAGAGGTCAGGAGAACCTGCAAAGGGTCCAAGTATTTGATGAACATTGATTGTCGTGCCATCGGTTGTGAAGTTCCCTGCATCAAGCACATAGTTGGCGTAATCTCCGGAAGCCACAGTGATTTTCCATGTGAAGTTGCCGATTGGAATGTCGAGAAACTCAGCCAGACCGTCGGAACCCAGCACTATCTGGTTCCAGATGGAGTTGTTGTCCCGATGATGTATGGAAAAATTGAGTCCATCTCCAGGGTTGCCGTCGATATCTATGACTGTGGCGTTGAAGTCATCGTCATCGTTATCCCAATCCAAGTTCCCAACCTCAATAGTCGGGTATGCTTCAGGGCCATCAGACACCATCGTGCCATTCTCAAACAGATTCACATCAAAGTCGCCAATCGCATGCTCCAATGTCACATTCCAGAAGTAAGTGCCTTGGAGGAGATCGTAAAAGATGGCGGAGCCAGAGCCACCCTCAGTGGCCATCGAAGCATAGTATGCATGACTGGAGTTGTAAAGAGTAACAGTAGCGTTTGCAATCTGGTAGGTGTAATTGTAAACATAAAACAGGAAATCGTCGTCGTTGAATGACTGTCCGGAATTGATTATCTCATTAACAACCACCAAATCCGTGTCAGCAATCAGATGCGAGGTTTCTATTAGACCGGTTTCGATTATCGCTGTGCCTTTGTGAAGCATTGTGGTTCCCGTACTGACAAAAATCAGTAGCACAAAGAGGAGGGCAAATACTCTTTTCATGGTGTTACACTCGCAAACTAACGATAGTCTTCTCTGAGGCCGTCGCGTGTCTTGGCGCGGTCGAAACTTCGACGCGCATAAAAGCATTGTCATGGTTCCACCTGTGAACCACTACAACGCCTTAGAGCTGTATCTAGCCAAGAAGCCTTGAATGCAGATGATACCTTCTTCATAAACCGAATCCTAACGACCGTCCCAGAAGGCGAAAACGGGACCGACAAATGATTTGAATATCAGCTGACAGCACGCAATTCCAAGGCGTCAATCTGAGGCTACGACATCAAAACATGGCGTACAATGGTGGAATACAGATTACCAGAATCACCATCGCCAGCAGAAAGATAGCAATTCTCGCTTTTGAGAGCGGTACAATGTCATTGAGAGGGCCTGGATGTGAGCCGCCTTTCGACATGAGAAGGATGAGAATCGCCATCATGTAATAACCCATTAAGAACATCACAGCCATTGCGCCCCAGCCAATATACTTGTGATACTTCTCGCCAACAATTGACCGCAATGCATGACCGCCATCAAGCTGACTAACAGGGAAGAGGTTGAGAGCGGTAATCAGCATCCCAACCCAAGCGACAAATGCAAGAGGATGCATGTATATAGTTCCGCCAGCGGGTATGAAATCAGAGTATATCATTTCAAAGAACATGAATAGAAGAGGAACTGCAAGCTCACCTGACATTCCTGGGAATGCCTCATCAAGAGCAACCACTTGTTCAGCTGTCACAGGAATGGACAGGAAAAAGCCAATGACGAGCACAACTAGCGTTACCGCGAAGCCGGCAAAAGGCCCTGCAAGCCCTAGATCAAACAGGTCTTTACGATTCATAGGAGGGCTCTTCTGTTGGATGAATGCGCCAAAAGTACCACCTAGTTGGGGAAGGCCCGGAATGAAGTAGGGAAGTGTCGCTTCGATACCCCTGTTCTTAGCGGTCAGAAAATGCCCCATCTCGTGAGTGAAAATAATCCCCATCAAGGCCGCCATGAACCCAATAGTTACAAGCGCTATGTCGAGAAACGTCCAGCCATTGGGATAGAAGAGGGTAAGGAATACCGGAGATGTTGCCTGCATGAATCCTGCAATGGCAATGGTCGCAAGGGTAGCTATGAACAGAACGTAGTTGATCTTAACGTCGGACTTCTTTGCTTTCTGAGCTGGCACGAAACGAATGTAAACTTCTCCCTCCGATTGATTCCTCCAACGTACAAGGGGCCAGACTCGGAGTTTCTTCGTCATCTCGTGTATGTCTTGGAAGATGCGGTCTTGCTCTTCAGGTCCTGGCACGACTCCATTTGGCCATCGGACCACAAACGTGGGGGCACCATACTCCATCGCGCTCATCAGCACCTCGAATCTAGTTGAGAGCACGTCGCTCAGTTCACCAAATGTGGGGTAGCTAATAACGCTGGGATAATCGTCAGATACTGACACAGTACGGGTGTCCTCCAAGGAATGTCGAGATGACTTCTCTCCGAGTGAATCACCTATAAGATTGGTGTCTCAGGCACGGAACTTACAGCTCCAGTCCTGAAGCGAACTCAAAGGCTCGATGAACAGTTTCAAGAAGATTCATCTTTTGCTCTACGGAGCCAACAAGCTCAAGTTTAATGCCTTTCGCTCGGAGCTTGTCCACCAGTCGTAGTCGAGGGTAAGGCTCCGTGGCCAGCACGACTGTATCTGCGGAGAAGAGCTGCTTCTGGACATTCTCAGTTAGAACCACGTATTCGCGTGTGATTTGTTTCACCTCTACGTTCTTGTGCAGCTCCACGCCCCGCTCGCGAAGGTCATTCATAATGACCCAACGCGAAGTCCGACCAAGGTCCTTGCCTAGAGAGCTACCTTTCTCGAATATGTGCACGGACTCAACATTTGATGAAAGACGTAGAGCAGTGTAGCATCCAAGTGCGCCGCCGCCTACTATTGCGACTGTTCCAAGATCTTGAGGTAGGAGCTCAACTGCATCCACCGCAGACATCACATGCGGCATCTCGACCCCATCAACCTCGGGGGCTCCCGAAACTGTTCCAGTTGCACAAACAATGAAATCAAATCCCATATCAATCAACATACTGGCGTCTGCTCTTGTGCTCAGCCTTAGATCTACTCCTAGTCTACGCATCTCTCTCCACATGTGAGTGGTATAGGAAGCGAATTCTCCTCGACCGGGAATCTTCGCGGCCAACCTAAGTAGTCCACCAGGTGCGGCCTGTTCCTCGAACACGGTGACATCAAAGCCTCGTAAGCGCAGCACTCTTGAGGTTTCGAGACCTGCCGGTCCCGCTCCAATCACCGCTATCTTTCCAAAGCCATGAGACCCGATGTTTCTCTTGAGCTCAAAGCCGGCTATTGGATTGATTGCACAAATCACGGGTTGCAACGTGAAGACTTGGTCAAGGCAGGCGTTACAGCCGATACACGTCCGAATACTTCCGGAACGACCTGCACGTATCTTTTGAGGCAGCTCTGGATCCGCTATGAATCCCCGGGACATACCGATAAGTTGTACTTTTCCTCGTTCCAGTATTCGCTCAGCAATAGTTGGGCTGTTTATTCGATTACATGCGATGACTGGTACATCAACAGATTCTGCAATTTCTTCTGCAAGATACGCGAAGTGCCCGCGAGGCACATTCATTGTTATCTGTGGTACACGAGTTTCGTGCCATCCTCCAGTCACATTGAAGCAGTTAACCCCAGCATCTTCAAGCCACTGAACTACTTTCTTGTTGTCCTCAAGGGTATTGCCGCCTTCCACGAAATCCTCGCCGCTGATTCTGTACATCACGGAATAATTAGACCCGACAGCGGCCCT
Source organism: Candidatus Thorarchaeota archaeon (assembly GCA_018238375.1). Classification (GTDB taxonomy): domain Archaea; phylum Asgardarchaeota; class Thorarchaeia; order Thorarchaeales; family Thorarchaeaceae; genus WTCK01. The sequence continues at coordinate 29,717 of JABCTJ010000129.1, read as the reverse complement.
CACACTCTCAACGACCTCAAGAGCAAATCTTGCTCTAGTCTTCAGGTCCCCGCCATAGCCATCAGTTCTCTTATTCGTGCATGCTGCAAGGAACTGATTGATGATGTATCCTGCAGAGCCAATGATCTCTACAGCGTCGAAACCGGCTTTCTTTGCCCTCCGGGCTGCCTTTCCGAAGTTTTCTACAGTTTCATGAATCTCATTCTCTGCCAGAGCACGGGGGGTTTCTCGAGTGAGCCTGCACGCGACCTCAGATGCTGATACAGCCTGTTCCCCAATCATGATCGAATGTACATACCGACCTGCGTGATAGAGCTGAGCGGCCACCGGCACCTTGTATTGATGTATCTGTGAAGCGAGTCTGGAGAGCCCTTCAATGTGTTCATCCTTGCTGATCCCTAGCATTGTGGGGCTGCTCATACCCAAATGCTCGGTATAGCAGCCGCCGACGATTATCAAGCCCGGCCTATGCTCAGCCCTAGCCCGGTAGAACTCAACTAGCTGGTCTGATACAACGCCGTCTTCACAGTATCCCAAATGAGTCGCGAGGAATACAAGTCGATTCTCAAGAGTGAGGTTTCCTATTGTAGCGGGTTCAAGGAGGAGCACCCAAGTTGCCTCCGTTATTGCTATTAATACATGTGCAGATTCTATCGCTGACTTTCTTCAAAGTCATGTCAGCGTTCTCGTTCCATATATCTGATATAGTTGACTGTTCACTCGTCAATTGTGAATCGTGAATCGGCGGTTTTGCTCTCATTCTCAGAATCTGAGAGATGACGCTCCAACCAACCCACTTTTGCATTAAAAACCCCATCAAAGCTAGGAACGTAGGGCTTGATGTCCAGAAGGGGAGTTCCGTCTAACATGTCAGCACCCTTGAACACAATCTTGTCCCCTTTGATTCTGATCAGCTTAACAACCGATATTCCAATGGGGTTTGGCCGGGAAGGGGCACGAGTCGCAAAGAGACCGTGCTCAGTCTGATCCAAATACGGCTGGACCTTCAACTTGGGGGACTTTGCTTTGTGGAACCAATAGACGAGAATGATGTGTGAAAAATCTTCCAAGGAGTATAGTCCATCCACGAACTCGGAAAAAACCATGGCCTCACCTTCCACATCAGAGAAAGCAGGCTGGATTGGTATATTCTCACTGGTCTTGAATGGAGTGTGAATCAGTCCTATTGGGCTCACTTTGAAACTCATAACAGCCACCAACTTGTTTGTGCCCTTCGAAGGAGTTAAGGTTTCTCACGCTTTTCGCGCTGTCACTTTTTGGAATAAGGTCACCTTGACACTCTGGACGCATGTGATAAAGGGTTTATTCGATAATGATTTCATTCTGGCAGCCAAGATTGATGAACTGAACGACTAAATAATAAACCAGATATATGTCATGATTGCGACTGCCAGCGTCATGAGGATAGCAACAACAGCGCCGTAACGGATGACCTCCCCCTCTATGCCAATCTTATCGATGACTGCTGTTGCGTTTTGAATTTTAGCTGGGCTGAGAACACTAGCGAGCCCTCCTCCGATGCCGCTGGAGGCAGCGATTATCTGGGCTTGGTGGGCATTTGCACCGATAGCAATACTTGCTTGGTAGTGATAGTCAGTGAACATTGCTATGGAGGACGTTTCGGATCCTGAAACAAAGCCAGCTAGAAGGCCCAAGAAAGCAGCAGTCAATGGATATGCTTGACCCAGACTCTCAGATGTCAAAGTCGCAAGGAGATGCACCATGTTATTTGATGGGTCGAGCGGGTACGCCCAAACTTCTCCAGGACCAACAAACCATCCGCTGTAAATCATCACCTCAGCCATTGCAAAGAAAATGGCTGCGGCAAGCACTGGCCGGGGTGCACGCTTTAAGAATTTGGAAAACGTATTTTTCATAATCGTTCTGTCTCTCGAGAAGAATGGTATCGATACTAGGGTTGCAACCAGCATCAAGGTATAGGCTTGCCAGAGCGCCCTAGTATTGATGATCTGAGGGTATGCCCCGAGCTGAATAGCGATGTTCAGCTGCTCTGCAAGCAAGAATCTGATTGGTTCAACAAGGGTCGTTAAGAGGCTAAGAATAACAAGGATAACCCATGGGATGCTTGCTCGCCCCAGGCTCATGGTTTTCTCGACCTCCAAGTCCTTATCAGTCAGCTGACTACGATCAATCATTGGGCGTTTGCGAATCCTAGTGTACAGGAAGAGAACGAATACAACTGCAGCTCCTGCAAATACGTTAGTCAACCGGGTCATGTTCACTGCTTCGAGATTGCATAATATCGCAACAAAGCCTGCCGTTAGACCAGATGTCACTGCCAGTAACAGTGCTTCACGATCCTTGAGCATCTGTCGACCTCCCGCAATCCAAAGCATCGATACGGCTATTCCGGTTGATATGACTGGCATGAACATGGCAAAGACAGAGCCTGACTGCGCGAGAGTAATATTGAGTCCTGACGCATCATTGAATGCTTTCTGAAACACCTGTGCAGGAACGGCCAACAGAGCGAATGTTGTGAGTGGATCGTAGCCAATAGAAGGTAATGCTACCGCGACAAGGGGAGAGAACCCCAGTGCTAGCATCACAGGTGGTAGCATCGTGACGGGGGTAGCCCCGATTCCAACTAAGAACAGACCAAGACCAAGGCTGATGAACAGGATTTGCATAGGCCGGTTACCTCCACCAAGGGTCTTGAAGAAAACGGTAATCCTCTGGAGCGCACCGATTTCTTGCATGTAAGTCATCATGAGTATCGAAGTCGCCACCATCAAAGAAATCGGAAATGACTTCACCATTCCCGCAAGGCTAGCCACTAGTGCGACTCCAACATCTGTCTGAAATCCGAAAATAGCAATCACCAATGTCACAAGCCAAACAATTACGCCAGTAACATCCGCTGCTTTATGCAGAAAAACCAGTAATACAAAAGCGAGAATTATGGGGAACACTATCAAGATTACGCCGATGAGGGGGTCCATTCTACTTAGCCATCCTCTCTAGATAGTTATTCTCATAATACCAATCAATGGCTCTCTTGAGACCTTCACGCATAGTGACCTGTGGCTCCCAACCGAGGAGGTTCTTGGCCTTTTCGTTGGAGTACCATCGATCCTCATCCATACTCTGAACTGACTGCACATGCCACAAAAATGTAGTTCGCTTCCGATTCTTGATTGGACTCAAGAGCCCAATGCCAATCTTCGCAAGAACCGTAGGTATTCTCAGCTTGGGAGGATTAACGCCAAGAGTTTCTCCCAGAAAAGCAAAGAACTCATTGTATGTAAGGGGTTCGTCAGGGCAAAGGATAATCGTGTTGTTCAGTGCTCGCTTCGATGACAGGGCGTCCATAAAGCCACTAGCTACATCATCCACGTGGGTGTACATTATTCGTTTCTCGCCGTCACCGGGAAGAACAGGTAACTCACGCTTATTCACTGCTTCAATGGCCTCAAACGCTGTGTAGAGATCGCCCTCTCCCAGTACTCCAGTTGGACGCAAGATTATGTGATGCAGGCCAGTGTCCTTCGTAATCTCCCGAATTGCCTCCTCAGCCATTATCTTGCTTTTTGAGTAGTCAAACTGTGGGTCAAGCTCAGTGTCCTCATCACCCGGAGGGAACCTAACAGGCCCTATTGTTTCCGTAGTGGAACAGTAGATGAACCGCTCAACTGATGTCCCAACACAAGCGTTCATCAGATTCTTTGTACCTTCAACGTTCACTTCGTACAGCAAATCAACATCCTTGGGGAAAAAGTCGAAATAGGCCGCAAAATGAACCACTGCCTCGCAGCTCTGCACAGTCTTCTTCATTAACTGCTTGTCGAAGAGGTCGCCTTCTACGAAGGTTACGCTCTCTGGCAGCCCAGCGGTATTGCTAGTTTCTCTCACGAACGCAACGACATCAAATTCGTTCTCGATCAAACGCGCCACGAATTTACGACCGATGAATCCGGTTGCTCCCGTCACTAAGACTCTCATGCCGGTCACCTTTCACGGGCTTATTTTACCCCTCATTTAATTGTTCCTTATTATCGTGAAATAGTACTCCACTGATAAATAGACTGTCAGATCAGCGAGTCCAGAGCGGGCAAGGTTTCGCCTGAAGGACCTTGAATGTGATAGTCGACACTGTGAGTCAATCGTGATGCTTCCACGTTGAACTCGATTAGAGTTCCACCTCTTTGCTTGACCATGATCGGAAACATCGCTGCCGGTTGCACTATTCCAGAGGTCCCGATTATCAAACACACAGTGGCGTTCTCCAAATTGGTGTATACACTTGCCATCACTTCCGAATCAAGACTCTCTCCGAACCACACAACATCAGGACGAAGCATTGAGCCACACTCAGGGCATTCCGGAATCCCCTCAGCAGGGGCACTGAGTCTGTCATTATAGTTACATGATGTGCACTTCAAAGCCCAGAGGTTTCCGTGAACCTCAAGGACATTGCTAGACCCAGCACGCCGATGAAGGCCATCGACGTTTTGAGTGATTAGTGATTTGAGGAGCCCAGTTTCCTCCCACTTGGCCAGTGTTAGGTGTCCGGGGTTTGGCTCGCACTTGGCAATTAACCCCTGCCTCCAAGTGTACCATTCCCAAACCAATTTGGGGTTGTTTGCAAACGCAGACGGCGTCGCTAATTCCATGGCATTATAGTTCCTCCAGAGACCGTCTTCGCCTCTGAAAGTTGGTACATTGGATTCCTTAGACACACCTGCACCTGTCAGTGCTATTAGGTACTTGGCATTTGCAACTAACTCTGCTGCTTCTCGGAGATCCCCTTCTAACATGTCAGACACAATGACTCTCATAACATAGACACCTCTTAAGGATGGCTCATTTTGCCTGACAATCGCTTCTACAGTTCCAAACTGTAACATAGTATGTTTGGTCTGGAACGAAATGCAATTTCCATCAAGCTTATTAGCGACTATTCTTCACAATAGTGAATAAGGAAATTAATGATAGCGAATATTCTCTCGAGGTCACGGCAATGTCAAGTACGAAACAGAAAAGCAAGAAACGTGGAAAGCGCAGGACATGGTTGATGCCCCAAGAAGTAGTAGTATGGTACGTACTCCCAGCAATTAGAAGAGAGCTAACTCGCGTTATGATCAAAAAGAAGAAACCTCAGAAACAGATTGCCAAGATGCTTGGTGTCACAGAACCAGCGATTACCCAATATAAGCTGAAGAAATCCAAACGATCTCGAGGCGACCAAGTTAACATCCCAAATAAGATTCTCGTGGATATCGAAAAGGCTGCTGACGTGATTATCGAAGCTTATGAACAGAATGACAGCAGGGAAATCTATGAAATTATGACTCGAGAGGTTAACCATCTCATCGAAATCTTGAAAGACGCCGGAGTCATTTGTGACGTACACCGTGAGCACTGTGAGGGCGTGCATGAGGGCTGCAAGGCCTGCCAGTAGGTTAGCTGTTTTGCGGCAAGTGGCTTGCGCAGGACTATTGATTGAAGGCGTCTGTGAAGAGCGATTACGAAAAGCCTAGCAATGAGCCAGACTAATCATGCGTCTGTTCAACAACAACAGCCGTTCCATAGGTTGAGAATAACGCGCCGCTAAAGATAGTACTTGTTTCGAAGTCAGCGGCGATTACGGCGTTTGCGCCCATGGCACCAGCATTCGCCACAAGTCGTTGCATTGATTCCTTTCGAGCCTTTTCACACTCAGAAGTATAGGCGGTAACCTCACCTCCGAATGCGCTTTGAATGCTTGCAGATAATTGTCCTCCGAATCCTCTTGTCCGTACTGTTAGCCCGTGAACAATACCCAATACTTTGACAACTCGATGCCCTGGAAGTACAGGTGTTGTAACCACGATAATTTGTTCATTCATGACTGGTAGTTTTCGAGGAAGCGCATAAGGGTTGTGACGCCCGCTGAACAGAACCATGGTCAGGAATCAGCTGCGGTAATTCCCTGATTTTTCCCAGAAAGGCTTTATTCACACAAAGCTACTTCCTAGTAATCGACTAGTTCGGTGAAACTCATGGATGGAGAAATCAAGGTTACACGGAAGGGCCACGTAGCCACATTGACGATATCTCGGTCAGAAAAACTCAACTCTGTCACACGAGAAATGCTAGTTGCTTTTGACGACAAAGTCAACCAGTTGACAAACGATCCAGAGATTATGGTTGTCATCTTCACTGGCGAGGGAGAGAAGGCATTCTCAGCTGGCTTCGACATGGAAACCGTGATTGGTTTGAAGGGCGATGAGCGAACGAGCTTTTTCAAACTCCTTGAGAGCACAATCCGGTGCATCAAAGAGAATAGAAATTGCATAACTGTGGCTGCAATCAACGGCTATGCAATAGGTTTTGGGGCAATGATTGCTTCCGCTTGTGACTTTAGGTTCTTCTCTGAGAAGGCTGCGTTCCGACTGCCAGAAGTGCAACTTGCGATATTTCCAGGCGCAGGAGCTACAGCCAACCTAATGGACCTTGTAGGCCCTGCGAGAACAAAGGATATCCTTGTGACTGGAAGGTTGGTTTCAGCGGAGGAGGCGCTGCAAATCGGACTCGCTAGCAGAGTAGTGCCTCATGATGAGCTTATGTCCAAGGTTGAGGAGTTCGTGCAAGACATCATCAAAAAGGATAGGAAAATCGTCATGAGGACAGTAAATCTTGTTGACATGATGACCGGCCAAGATCATGCTGAGGCAGCAGTCCTTGAAACAATGTACACTGATGAATGGCTGAGAGAACTCGAAGAGAATGATTGAAGGCCCAATGTATACATTTTCCATCTTGCCGTTTTCCAGTGCTCTAAACAGCTCTCTTTTTTAGGAATTGAGTCTCAGAAAGGACCTCTATTCAAACGTAGGTGTTTACAATGGCTCGCAGTGCTGTAGTAGCGATAGGTGGAAATTCGCTGATAAAAGATAAGAAACACAGGACAGTTCCTGATCAATATGCTGCAACAGTTGAAACCTGCAAGCATATCGCAGACATGATCCAAGAGGGTTGGAATGTCGTCATCACCTCAGGAAACGGACCCCAAGTGGGATTCATTCTTCGACGTTCAGAACTTGCGGCGCATGAACTTCACGAGGTGCCTTTGGACTCTTGTGGTGCAGATACTCAAGGAGCCATTGGATACATGATACAGAAAGCGCTCTATAACGAGTTTCAGAAGAGGAACATGGACAGACATGCAGCGAGCTTAGTAACTCAAGTGCGTGTGGATCCTGAAGACCCCGCTTTCAAGAATCCTGCAAAGCCAGTTGGAACCTTCATGGACGAGAAGACAGCAAAGAAACGGGAGAAGGATGAGAACTGGAGTATCATGGAGGACTCAGGAAGAGGATGGAGAAGAGTTGTTCCTTCGCCGATTCCAATAGAGATCGTTGAGCTTCCAGCCATCCACGCGTTACTTAATGACAACATTGTTGTCTATGCCGTTGGGGGAGGTGGGATTCCTGTCGTGCAAAACGAAGATGGCGACTTAGAGGGTATCGCTGCTGTCATTGACAAGGATAGAGCATCTAGTCTTCTTGCCACAGGCCTAAGAGCCGATGTCCTCATTATATCTACGTCCGTAGAGAAAGCCTATCTCAATTTCGGAAAGGAAAACGAAGCACCAATCGACAAGATGGACCACATCCAAGCTCAGAATTACATCGAAGAGGGCCATTTCGCTCCTGGCAGCATGCTGCCAAAGGTGGAATCTTGCATCGATTTCATCAAGAATGGTGGTGAGCTGGCCATAATCACAGATCCGCCAAACATCACAAGAGCATTGAACGGAGAAACAGGCACTCGCATCGTACGAGGACATAGCGTCCCGCCGCCCCCAGAACGTCGCTAGCTTTTGACCGCTAGATTAATGGGGGAGGGCCATGTAGCCTGACCTGATACAGATGACAAAAGAGGTCGTTTCAACAAAAAAAGCACCGAAAGCTGTTGGCCCCTATTCACAGGCCATCAAAGCCAATGGTTTCCTTTTCTGCTCAGGGCAGATTCCAATGGTTCCCGAATCAGGGGAAGTCCTCACAGGCTCAATAACGGAGCAAACTCATCAAGTGCTGAGCAACCTAAAAGCAGTAATCGAGGAGGCGGGGTCATCTCTCGCTAATGTGGTGAAAGTTACCGTTTTCCTTCGCGACATGAATGACTTTGCTGAGATGAACACGGAATACGCCAAGTGGTTCTCAGGGATTCCTCCCGCAAGAGCCGCGGTTCAAGTAGCAAGATTGCCAAAGGATGTTGCTATCGAAGCGGAAGCGATTGTGCTTCTCTAGGTCGCGTTTCTAAGCGCCCCCGAATCAGGGTCGTTTCCTCAGCGGCTAAGATAGATCCTAAAGAACGTCAGCAAATCCCGCAGTAGATAATCAGAAAGGTATTTATCATCCCTCGACTGGCACAGCCGTACATATCGGCGAGTGTTGTACAATGGTCACAATTGGCAGTCAGGGGAAACTCATAGCAGTCCTTGTTGGGGTTTTAGTTCTTGCAGGGGTTTCAATAGGGGCGATTATGCTTCTGCAGCAGCCCTCCGCAGGTCCATCAATTGATGTTATCAATAAGGATGGTACACGACAGACAATCGCAATCTCTCAAATGCTATCCATGCAGTCAGTTGAGGCTTATGGGGCCTACGAGAACTCCTACGGCAACCCTCGCGGCAATGGAACCTACAAGGGAGTCAATGTTTCAGATCTCATCGACTTGGCCGGCGGTATGGAGAGTACAGACCTAATCGTTGTCAATGCCTCAGATGGTTACAGCGTCACCTTTCCATACGAGAAAGTATACCCTTCATTGAGCATACATGAGCTCCAAGGAGATATGATTCTGGCATACTCGTACAACGGGACTACAGCGCCAGAATGGGAGCTGGGACTCAGAATTATCTTTCTCCCAGAAGACGAATATTACTCAAACGCTGATGCTAATGCAACAACACCTTCTGAATACTTCGGAGGAGCCGCAGGACCTCAATGCGTGTCAAACGTAGTCACAATCGAAATCGTCGAGCCTGAAGAAACAGAGGTTGAGCCCAGTGTGCTCAGTATCACTGTAGGCGATGAAACGACCGGCTATTCCATGAGTGAGCTTCTTGCGCTCCCATCGGTCACAGGAGAAGGAGGCTACAAGAAGACTACGGGTACCATCGTTGGACCGTACACCTACACTGGCGTGACCATACAGCATCTGCTAGAAATAACCGGCACACTGCCAGTTGAGTATTCTATCGAAGCAATTGCATCTGACTTTTACACGACATACTTCAATAGAACGGAAGTGGAAGGCGCACTCAAAGCCTACGATGCAGAAACAGGTGACCCTCTTGGAAGGGGAAACTTCACGGTGATTCTCGCCTACCACGAGGGAGGAGAACCGCTGGACCATGGCGGACCCCTTAGGATTGTGACCCTTAGCGAAAATGGTTTTCTTTCGGACGGTCATTACTGGGCGAAGGACGTTGTAAACATAACACTCATTGATGAAATCGAACCTTGGTCGCTTGAACTCCGAGGCGTAGAGGAATGGAATATGACACATGACATATACTACTCACTTGCTTCGTGTCCGCATCATCACGTAGAACTTGCTCTTGGAGAAAGCGTTCATGCTGGTGTGCCGCTCTGGACCATCATTGCCTCGATGGATGGCGGGGATGATGATCACTATCTGTTCAATGCAACGCTTCTCTCCAAGAATTACAATGTTACACTCTACAGCGGAGATGGTGCCAATGTCACCTTTACGGCAGAGCAGCTCGCGTACAACTCAAGCATTATTGTTGCTGGTTGGGTGAACGGGGCGCTCTTGCAAGAACCCGACTGGCCGCTGAAACTGATAGTTCCGGATGAGATTTCGATTCTTGGGAACATCGTGCGAATCGAGATGACCGGCTGGGACGATTAGTAAATGGAGATCGCACGTTTCATCTAGGCATTCCTGCAACTATCCAAGCCCGCTCTAGAATTGCTACAAGAACAATGTTTTTCTTTGGAATGCAAAGCGCAGAACACAGATACAGTCTAGTCGGGGGATAACCGTTGAGTAAACCAAATCAAGAATGTCAAGGCTCAGGCAGCATTCTTAATCAGGCGGCTTGTTTCATTAAGAATGCCCAGTATCAGCAGGCTATTGTCACATTAGAACAGGGGCTTACAGTTGATCCCAATAACAAACCCATGTGGGAGAGCGTCTTTGCCTGCAATCTAGAGTTGAAGAGACCAGACAAAGCGATTGAGGCCCTGAACCACATCATTCGTATCGAGCCCAACTCGCAGATTGCGTGGGGTGAGAAGGGGTTCTTACATCTACTTCTCAATGAAAGTAGTGAGGGCGTGGAAGCCTTGCACAAAAGCCTTCGTCTCAAGCCTAGAAATGGTCGTGACTGGCATCTATTGGCTGCCGCTTTCATGGCTAATGAGCAATGGAAAGACGCGTTAGATGCGCTTGGCAAGGCGCTTTCATTGGAGCCTAACTCAGCAAGGGGGTGGCACAACTGTGCCATATGCTATTTTATCTTGGAGAATTTTGAGGCCGCACTTGTCGCAGCAGATCATGCTCTTGCGCTAGATCCAACACTTGAAGACGATACATTGGATTGGATAGACATCGTGCGTCAAGCGATGCTAGGGTTCGACGATGACTTCGACATCGAGTCTGATGCCGGGTGATATGTTACCAAAGATTCCTTCAAGAACGGGATTATCGATTTGAAGGAGAGAATCCGAGCTTCACGTGTTCTCAGTACGTGCAGCCCCGTTTAGTGCGGCTACACTCTCAATTTCATTTTGGATTGACCTAGTTTCTTCTTTCAATCCGTGATGTCTTGCGGATTCCAATGCCTCTTCAAGGGCAGCAGTCAGTCGCTCTAATTCCTTCTGGCGCTTTGAATGATCGGAGATGGCAAGCATGGCATTACGTTTCTTCGGTATTATTCTAAGTAGACTATGAATTGCTGCCAGAGCGTCTTCCCTGCTGGACAGCACTGTTTCCTGCTCATCGTCTGAAGCTGACAGGATGCGGCCTATTTGCTCATGGAGTTGTTTGTGCTTGCCAAGAGCATCCTTGAGAATCTCCTGGACTTCATTGTCCGACTCTGCGTTGGCAAATTGCTTTTCGAGCTGCTTGATGGTTCGATCAAGGAAACCCTTTCTCTCGGACAGACTAGTTCTTCGCTGCTCCATCCAGCGCCACTCATTCTCCATGCCGTGAACAAGAGCAACCGCTTGATTCACCTTGCGCTGATAATTCGCGAGCTTCTCCTTGGCAGCTGCAAGATCAGATTGTAAATTATCCGTGATGTAAGTTAGCTGATAGCTTAGCATGTCATCAGCATTGTCCTCTGAGAGTATACGTGACTCTCGAATTGCTGACTCGGCATTACTCCAAAGAGAGCCAATCTCCGCTTCATCCCTCAAGGTTTGTCCCTTAAGCTCAAGCTCATCTGATATTTGTTCAATCTCCTTATTGATGGTTTGAATCGTTTCAATCCTAGACCGGAGTGATGCTTTACTTCGTCTGTCGATGATTTCCCGTGTCAGCTTTTCACGTTCCTCAGGAACTGCTTGAAGAGCGTGAACATTGTCGATTAGAAGATGTAATGCAGTATCATACTCCTCCATAGCCTTGGAGAAATGTCGTTCCTGCAGAAGATTATCGCCTTGGCGTTGATGATTCAGCACGGACTCTAGCACATCGTACGGCGATGTTTTGAGTAGGTCGTCATCTTGGATTCGATTATCAGCATTGCACAAATCCAGTGCTTGCCCTTCAAGGGAAATGCCTATGACTACCAGTCCTTCTGAGGATGCAACATATATCAGGTCATGGTCAACTGAAGCCATTCCGTACTTGCTCCCATTCTTCCTGACCTGACCCAATTGGACATCTTTCGTAAGATCCCAAATGGTTAGGAAACCTGCAGTCGAAGACGTAACGAGATAAAGATCATTAGCCCACATTGAAACCAAGGGCTCATCAGTCTGCGATTCCAACGTCCGAACATGGTTCCATCCAACACGATCCCAGAGCTTCACATCACCCGAGGCTAGACCTACCATGACAAACTGGGAGTTGCCTGTTACAGCAGTACCGTGGTCTGTTTTTCCAAGCACGGCGAGCTCAGTTGGTGCTGTATCAAGGTCAGGAGTCCAAACCACTGGAGATTCCTTCTTGGTCCCTGAGCATATTACGCTGCCATTGGACCAGAGCATCGTTATTTCCGACTTATGAAGTGGCCAGCTAGAAGTTTCGTTAGTATCTCTCTTAATTGACAATAGACGCCCTTCACGGGTACCAATGTAAAAACAGTCGCCATGAAGATCAGAGGTTAACGCATGATAGCTGAGCTCGAACCAGCCAATCATACCCCAAGTTCCCTTTCGCCACATATAGACTCGGCGTTCACAAGTGGCGTATACATGGTCTTTGTCAACGTGTACAGCTAGTGGCTCAGAGCTGGTTTCACCTAGTTCTGCAACAAGCTGCCAATCACCCTTAGACCACACTCTCACGTACTTGTCCTTGCATGCAGTGTAGAGAAACCGGTCATCATAACTGATGTCAACTGCGTCTACCTCGAGCACTGTCACTTCCTCGTGAGTTATCGAAGATGATGCTGGCGCAGAATTGTCCTGTTGACCGGACATTTTATTGGCCTCTCTCGTATTTGAGCTGAATTCTAGCTCTCGTAGCATGACTTAAGGCAGTTTCTAGCTTGGCTGTTAATGCCGAACGGATTTTGAGAAACCTACAGACACGATTAGTGTATAAACAAGATAGGGGCAATTGGCCTGAGCGCAGAACAGTTTTAAAACGACAAACCGATTTGAAGCTACGCTTCATCTGGAGGAAGGCTTATGGATAGTCACGTATGGCGGCGCGAACTTGATAGACTCTCTGAAATGAAAGGAATGTTAGCATCAATCAACCCATCCACAGAACAACAGACCGACCGACAGGTGCGTCAGTTATATGATGTGTATGCGAAGCTCACAGGCTTAGACAAGGACCTCTCTGATACCTCAGGGTTGAGCGTTCTGAAGAAGAGGAAGATTGCCGGCCAGATTGAAAAGGCGTCTAAGAATATCAAAGAGGATTTCATGAGAGTGGTCCGAGACTTTGCAGAGATCTTTCGAAAGGAGCAGAGAGACTTCACTGCAATGCTGCCACGCATTCAGTATTTCAAACCCGCCGAAGCAAAGACGCTGGCTTCATTGAGTTTTCCGTCAATAGGTGCAGGAGACTTGGATGACTTCGAAACGTTGTACAAGTACGGGAAAACGTTCTCACAGCATTATATTACTCTTCATCAGGATTTCGTGCGAGAAGTCAAGGGAAAACTTGACGAAAACAAGAGGACTCTTGAGACCTATGAAAGACACATTTCCATTGACAGAGGAGAGGTGTCCACAACGTCCTCCATCGAGGAAGTCGCCAACCTACCCATGACTGACCTAATCCCCATTATGGAGAAATTGAAGTCGGATGAAACCTATCTTGATGGACGCAAGGATGAGGTCAGTAAGATGCTGAGTGTTTCACTCATCACAGAAGTCGAGTCACTGCAGACCTCAGTTGAAACTGCCTCACGTCTTGGATTGGACCTTCCGATGGATTTCACAAAGCAGCTTCGGGTGATTGCCAGGGATTCATCCAAGGCAAACAACTTGACCTCGCTCATCAGCCTTGAGAATCAACTTGATGCCGCTAGGTTGAAGATGTCGAATATGCTTCGTGACAGAATCATAAACATGAAGCATGAGGTCACAGCTAAAATTGCTGAAGGAGGGATTCCTACTACTGCAGATGTTATTCCTCTACCCCCTGATGTCGTTCCTGAAGCTGATAATATCGCGAGCCTTCTTTCCGCGTATCAGAAAATGGTGGAATGGAGCGGACAGGTCAAGATATCCATTAATGACAGAGTTGTTGATGCCCTCAATGACGTTGAAAAAGCAACGGACTTCCCTGATGATGCTGGAATCAAGGACATCATTTCGGTTCGTAAGTTTGTTGCAGACTCCAAGAAAGAGTTGAAGCGGGCCGAGATTGACGGTATGATAAAGATTCATCTCAAAGCCAAATCAATGGTGGACGAATATAACAAGAACATCACAGAACAGATCCGGTCGTATATCACCAGGTTCAACGAACTAGCAACATCAGCAGATAAGGTCCTAGACTACGCGCAACTGAGTAAGAAAGCTCCAAAGGTCGAGGAACTGGAAGGTGGAACCGTATTTCTCCTTGAATCCTTGGCGAACCTTAGAAAAGCTGTCGAGAGTGGAGTTGGCACATTCCGAGAGGCTGCAGGCCAAGAGATAGATGCGATAATATCAGACTTGCAAACAATCAAACCTGCTTACGCAGAGATTTTCATGCCTATTATCAGCGAGCTCGACGAAGCCAAGAATCGCATTGGTGTTATGGAGGAATTTGGCGAGATCCGGTCTGAGATGCGAAGCACAAAGGAAGCCATTCTAGCTAAGGCAAAGGACGCCTTGGAGAACCTACGCTATCGCTTGGGTGTAAAGATTAGACTTGCGGCAGCCAAGCTGATGGGCGCAGGAGTGGACATCCCAAAGGAAGCACAAGAAGCGATTGGTGAACTCAACTCTGTGAGCATTGCGGCTGACACCGTGTTTAGTCTCCCAGCCATTGCACGTAAAATGGTCGAGCTCTATGAACACAAGATCACCGCGAAGGTTATTGAAGCCCTCAATACGGAAACGGTGGAGCTAAAGACATCCTTCGGGCGCGCTGAAGCGATTGGCGTTGACCTGACTAAGGAACTGAAAGTTCTTGACAAGATCATCTCCAAGCCCCCTCAGGAGCTAGAGGATGCCGCTGAGTACTTCGATAGGATTAGGGCTCTCACAACCTCAACAAAAGTCCAAGACAAAATAAAGGACAGAGCCAACGAGTCATACGAGCAACTCAAGAGTGCGGTCACGTTGTTTGAAGACCAAGGGATGCCAGAAACCGTGGAACGTCTGAAAACGCTGCTGGAGAAGGTTCCGGAACAGCTCTCTGCGGAGTCTCAACACGTGAATGAGGCACTTACCGTGTGTCTCACTCTTGCAACAATCCAGGATGAGATGCTCTCCATTGTCAAGGGGATATCTCAGAAGGATGGAGAGAATCACGTGGAGAATCTCAAGAAAAGGAGCAAATATCACTCGACCATAACACGTGTGTATGAAAGCCATCCCGATGATTTCAGTAAGAAAATTTACCCTCTAAAAGAACTTCAAGAAACAGAAAAGAAGCTGGAAGAATCTGAAACCCTTGACGACGCAATTAGACATTTCAACAAGGTAGCTGAGTTAAGAGAGGGCTGGGTTGAGAAAGCAAGCAAGATGAATGAATGGCATAAATCAATGAAGATGTTTATGGCTGGCTTTAGTCCAGCGGCTTCTCTAGATGACCGCAACAAATTCATTGATGACGCAACTCGGAAGATTAGAGAAACCTACAGCAGAGAGGACATCAGTTCCTATCTCGGCTGGGCGTTGAAAGAAATCGCCGAAACAATGGTTGAGAAACGAGGATAGCTTCAGGAGATAGAATCCATGCAGAGATTTACAGGAAAGGACGCTGAATCTGATGAAACACGAGCCGCAGAAGTATTCGCTATTGGAATTGGCGAATGTGGTTCTAATATTGTTGGATCATATCTGAAGACTAGTCGAGACAAGCGGCTACCGTCAAGAGTCAGAGGCTACATGCTCATAAATACTGACAGAGCAGACATCACCAAGGTCCGCTCGAAGTATGGTGTACCAAAGGAGAACACGCTCCTATACGGCGCTAGTGAGATAGGCGTCGGTGGAAGATTCATGGATGGATACAACTCAGTATTGGAGTCAAAGGACATCATCTTTAATCAGCTAGCGGACCTCGGGTTTGAAGGCGTATCAGGATTCTGCATATTCACCAGTCTTGGCGGGGGTACAGGATGTGGTGGTACACCGGCCATCATCGAAGCTCTGAAGCAGAGGTTCCAAGAAGAAGAAGGACGTCGCATCTTCGTGTACGTGATCGGTGTTCTTCCATTTGAAGGCCAATCTAGCGAAGCTCTGAACTCCATCTGGGCGGTTTCAAAACTCCTTCGCGCGCAACTACAAGAGCGAGGAGCAGACCTTACTATTCTCCTGAGCAATCGTACAATGTTAAAGCGAATTATCCAATCAAGAAAGGCTGATACTGTGGACTATCTTCAGAGGGAACTGGACGTCGATATCGCCAACATCAATCAAATAGAAACGATGGTGCCCTCTACCTTGGACGAAGCCGCAGACCTAGATGTAAGGACCGAGCAGGCCTTCGTGGAGCTTGTGAACCCTCTGGCCATCGATGTGATTGAAGCAATGCTTTCACCCGGCGTATATGAGGCCAACAAGGATGTGTTCCCAACTACGGACCTTGCGGATTATGCCAGGAAGCTGGACCCAGTTGTCGTGCCAGCACTATACAAGGATATTGGCCTGATTCCTGATGCGGGAAGCATGCCCAAGCAGTTAATGACAATGATTGACTATGCTGTCAAAGAGTGCTCTTATGCCGACATTGGAGAAGAGCCAAATGCTGAGAGTGTCTACTACGTTCTAACAGGACCAAAACACGTTGCAAAAGCTGAGTATGGCATGCATCTCAAGGATGCATTAAACAAGTTCATTGCACCTGGGGCCGCCATAACTCCTTGCTATGTGCAGCATTTCATCGAGGACCCCCCCACCGATCTACTACTGCTTTTAGGCTTGCCCAAGATACCTGAACTCACTAAAATTATCAACGAGGCCACGCAGCTAGTAAATCTCCACAGTGGACCATCCCCGTTGAAACAGAGCTGGTTCATGAGGTCGAAGGGTACGACTCGTAAGGAGCTCGTCAGTGCAATCGCTGATTTCAGAGAACTGTTCAGCTACTACATGACTCCTGGAGACAGTGCCACGCAAATCGAGTAAGTGGATGGTGACCTATTGAGCGAACCGTTTCCGATGGATGAATTGGTTGATAGGCTTCTCCTAATTGCCACACTGAATTCCACACTGATTCACTTCCTGTTGAGTTCCCAGATTGAAGGTAGCATAGACCCGGACAGGGTGGACTCACTAACTCAAGGGTTAAAGAGAACCCGGAAATGGATGGAGGATGCTACCACTTCAGAAGGCATACCCTCTTCCACCGCAAACATCATGGGCTTGATAGTGAAAAGACTCTCTCAGATAGAGAGCCTCCTTCCGAAGCTCTCTGTTATCGCAAAGAAAGCTGAGGTCCGCGGAAGTCCAACTCAAGAGATATTATCGCTCCTTGAAGACAGTACTAGGTCTGCTGGGGGTTCAACTCCTTTTACAGGAACATCCAATGTTGTCCCCTTGGTTGAGGGCACAGCTCCAGCGCCTTCAGAACCTTTCAGAAAGGTGCAGGTCGAGGACGACGAGTGGGGTTTGATAGGAAAAACTCAACGGCTAATTAAACAGTATTCCAAGCGATGCCACGTGCTATTGCCTACTTTCTGGCTAGAGGTTGTAAGAGACCTTCACAAGTACAAATCAAACTCACCTTACGCCAGCGAGATCATTGAAATACCTGCAAAGATTGCATCTCAGATAGTGAAGACTCTATTGACTGAAGCTCCAGGTGCAAGACTTCTGCAAGATCTGTCCAAGAAACGACCTGCTGAGATCTACTTGGACCCTTCGGAAACCGAGCGCGTTGAGAGAGCAGTATCAAAGTACTTCTCCGGACTCGAAGGTGTCCTCAGTGGTGCAACTCCCAAACCTGCAGACAAGGTTTCAGAGGCACAGATGATATTCGATGGTTTTGATTGGGGTGGACCTGATTTGGAGAAGCGAATCATAAAGCGGTTCAATCAGCGGTGTGAGGAAACCCTCCATGATGCAGAAACGGCCACCGACCCAGCTAAACAAGTCATCTACGCTGAGGCCACAAAGCTGCTCTGTAAACTACAACACGCGCTCCTTGCTGAACCCAGATTCAGAGAGATACTTGCCCAGATAAAACCATAGAGCTTGTGAATCCACCAGCGTGAACATATCTGATATAAGCAAGACATGTCATTTGGACTTAAGCCTAGAGAGGGTAGACAATGTCTGGTCTAGAGAAGATGCTTAGTCCTAAAGCGACAGCAGTTGTTGGTGTTAGCACATCGAATCCATTCTCCCCCGGAAACGTCATCTTCCGGAAATTATGTTTTGAGAATGGCATCCCTACGTTCCCAATCAACCCGAAAGGAGGAACGGTGGAAGGACAGAAAGTTTACAAATCGATTCTGGAAGCTCCGGATGATATCGACCTCGCCGTCATCTCAGTTCCGTCCAAATATGTACCCGGAATACTTGAACAATGTGGAAGCAAGAAGATCCCTTCCGCCATAGTCGTGTCTGGAGGCTTCAGTGAAATAGGTCCCGCAGGTGCAGGTTTGCAAAAAGAAATTATCGATGTCGCCAAAAAACACAAAATAACGATGGTAGGGCCAAATTGTATTGGCGTGTTTGTGCCTGACAAGCTTGATACGTTTTTCCTGCCTTCTGAAAGAGTTGCTCGACCATTGAGGGGAAACGTGGCAATTATCTCTCAGAGTGGAGGATGGCTCGTTGAACGACTTGAGGAGTTTGCGTCTCGCGATTTGGGAATCGCAGCAGCGATTTCCATCGGCAACTCGGCTCAGACGAACGTGACCGACTTCATCAAGCATTTTGGCAAAGATAAGAACGTGCGAGTCATTCTGGCCTATATCGAAGGTTTTGGTCCCAACGAGGGACGAGAGTTCGTTGAAGCTTGCGCGGAAGTCGCACCAAGAAAACCTGTGATTGTTCTGAAGGGAGGAGACTCGGAAGCCGGACATCGAGCGACACAAAGTCACACTTCAGCCCTTGCCGGGAACTCGGTTATAGCAGCTGCCGCTTTCAAGCAATACGGAATAATCCAAGCTGTCGATGAAGATGAAACCATGGCTTACGCCAAAGTATTCTCATTTAATCCCCGCTTGATGAAAGGCTCTCGAGTTGGAGTGATGACCGTATCCGGTGGTCACGGCGTTATTGCCAGTGATGAGGCGTCATTCTATGGCCTAGAATTCCCATCGTTCAGCAATGAAGACCAAGAAGCCATGAGGGAAGTGATGACCCCTGCGTACAGAGGGATTGCCTCATTCAGAAATCCGATTGACCTTACGGGAAGTGCAGCTGATGTCGACTACGAACAAGTGCTTAGGATCATGCTCGGCTTGGACTACATAGATTCCGCATTGCTGTTGCTCCTACCGTACGCTCCAGGAATATCACTTCAGATTGGAGCGAGAGTAGCGAATGTTACAAAGCAATTCAACAAATGCGTCGTCGCTTATGTTCCATACTTGGACAAGTATGAAGTAATCCTGAGAGGCTTCGAGCTCAATGGCATTCCTGTAGGCGATACAATAGAAGAAGCAGTGCAGATGCTCAATGGAATTCGTGTTCGCTCCAAGTTTCTTCAACAAATAGGAAAGCTTTGATAGCGTATGAGCGGAGTTCCCTACATTCGAGTATACTTCGAATAGTTGATGTCAAGAGCCCGTAGGTGCTTCAGAAGGTCACCAGTAATTCGCAATGGTTTAGTTGTCAAGTCTTCAAGGGCTTCACAACCGGTGAGATACATTGCGACTCTTAGACCCTCGATGATCTTTTCGACCTCATTAATAACCTCAGCAGCTGTCCCGCGAGTTGCGGGTTTCAAGAGTGGGTGAGCTACTCCTGCGGCAACAGCGCCGAAACTCAAAGCTTTAGCAACATCAAGCCCAGTTCTAATTCCGCCTGTCGCTATTACATCAAGTTCAGTTGCATCAGCAACCATGATGACACTCAAAGCCGTAGGAATCCCCCAGTCCCAGAAATCAGTACCCAATTGGATTTTAACTTCATCGCCGTCCCGCACTGCTCTGAAGTACTCTACAGCAGCCCAACTTGTTCCTCCCACACCTCCAACATCCACTGCATCAACGCCTACTTCCTCAAGACTGCGAGCGACTTCGCCAGAAATCCCAGCCCCAGTTTCTTTTACTATAACCGGAATGTCCACAGAATCCACGATGGCTCTGATGTGTCCGAGCACTCCAATGGAGTTGCAATCGCCTTCCGGTTGTACGGCCTCTTGAAGTGGATTAAGATGAATCGCAATAATGTCTGCATCAATCATCTCGATGGCTTCTTGAGCTGCCTTCACGTGAGTAGCGCCTATATTCGCGATGACCGGTACAGAAGGCGCTTCTTCACGGACCACCTTGAATGTGTTTGCTAAGATTGAATCCTCAATTGCTGCACGTTGACTCCCAACTCCGATAGGAATCTTCAACTCCTCGGCTGCCTGAGCAAGCCGCCGGTTGATCTCCAAAGTTTGTGGGTGGCCGCCTGTCATTGCAGCGATAATAATCGGCGCCGAAGCCTTCAGTCCCAGAAGGTTGGTTGTGAGGTCGATATTATCCTTGTCAATTTCGGGCAATGCATTATGCACGAACTCGATGTCAGCAAACATACTGGGCGCTCTGCACTGAACATCCTCATCCAGACAGATTTCGATGTGTTCAATCTTGCGTCTACGCGTTAGAGAAGCCTCCGAACCATCTTCTTCGCCCAATGGTTTTCCTTCGGAATCATGCTGCACCATGTCAAGAACACCCTTCTACTTGGAACTTATCCAATGTATTGATAGCACTTGCGGTCACACACGAGTTGCGTGATGCGAAGACTTTATTCTGGGTGCTACAAGAACTTCAACCCGAGGAAGAATAATGGACGAGGAAACGAAGTATAGAGTGGAAGACCCCGATCAAGTTGAAGATGTAATGCCGGGCATTATGAAGCCACTTCCCCCCAGTCCTGAACCCCGTAGGAAAAGAGGAAAACGTCCTGTACCCATAGTCAAGTTTTTCGGCGTGACAATGAAAGAAACTAGCCGGGATAATCTACTCTTAATTATGATACCTCTTCTTGTTGCTCTTATAGATGCGAATATTTTCTCTTGGATTATAGTCGGGATTCTGGAGGAATCTTCAGTCTACATGTTTGTCATTCCATTATTCGCTGCTATTCCTGTGGGCCTTTTGATGGCAAATACGGGAAGGGCAATAGGAGGCGCAGTGCTTACAGCCATATTCTTCACAGTGCTCATCGTGGGGTTCATTGTAATCCCTAGCTCTTTCCTACAACCTGCTAGCCTCGCTGATTTCCTCCTGAGTGCAACTGTTGTAGCCTCAGTTTATGTCCTCTTCGTATTTCTCGCATCATTGTTGGGGAGCATAGTTGGAATGTTGCTTCGCGAGTTCTTATGAAGCACACCTACTTAGTAAGAAATAGGCGAAACCCCTCTTAGTAGGAAACCACGATGAAAGGAAAGCTTGTCTACCCGTACTCAGATGCCTTGCTTCAATACAAGTTCAAGAAAGAACACCCACTAACGCCCGACAGGTTGAAGCTGACTCATCTGCTATCAGAACAGCTCGGACTCATGGATAAGGTACAATTAATCGAGCCTACAGTCGCAGAGAGAGCGGACCTGGAGATGTTTCATACTCCTGATTTTATAGATGCTGTTGTGGAGTGTGGCGAAAGCGACCGCATCAATGCAAAATACGGTTTAGGGATCGCGGATAATCCTACATTTCCCAGAATCTACGATGCGGGGGCAAGATATGTCGGAGCAACCCTCGATGGAATGAAGGAGATAGTAAAAGGAGCATCCAATGCGTTCTGCATTTCAGGCGGACTTCATCACGCTCATAGAAGTGAGGCTTCCGGCTTCTGCATCTTCAATGACGTTGTGACAGCAGTGATGTACCTTCAAAAGAAGAAGCCAAGTAGAGTGCTCTACCTCGATATTTTTGACGCTCATCATGGTGATGGGGTTCAGAATGCGTTCTACAGGTCGAAGGACGTTCTTACAATCTCCGCACATCAGACTGGCAAGACTCTATTCCCAGGTACAGGCTTCGTGTATGAAATTGGCGGTGGAGAAGGCATTGGCCATTCTGTAAACGTGCCGGTGCTTCCGGGAACAGGAACCCCTGAACTGATACGGATTGTCGAAGAGGTCGTTATGCCGCTCTTTGAATCGTTTCAACCCAATCTACTTGTCACTCAACTTGGAGTAGACGGACATTTCCTCGATCCATTGGCACACTTAGCCTACACTAGTCAAGGATACGAAACCAGCCTCAAACGTATCAAGAAGTTATCCGAAGACATCTGCGATGTCGGTTGGCTAGCTGTAGGTGGGGGCGGATATCATCCTGTGAATGTCGCGAGACTCTGGACTCTTTTTCTAGCCATCATGTTAGACGAGGATGTGCCAAGATACTTGCCAGACGAATTCAAGCAAGAATGTAAAATGCGGGGATACAATGAATTCCCGGAAACAATGAGGGATGAGCAGCAAGTAATCCAGCAATACTTCTCTCAGGAACAGGTCACTCTGGACCTTGATAGAGTATTCAGACGTATCGAGGAGCTGATCTTCCCATATCATGGCATCTAGAAATCGGATAGCAGTGTAGAGGTCAATGTTGTTCCAGCTGAGCATCAACCCACTTGCGTACCATTTGTGTTACAAGATTGGATGCTGCTGCAATTATTATCGAGTCGGCATCCTCAGATAGCAGAGAGGACGGGTCAACTCCCGATCGAGCCATCTTAAGAAGAGAAGGAAAGCAGAGAAATCCTAAGGCCTCAACCACGTCAGCAGATTCAACGCCAGTTATTTGAACTGATACGCCGATGACATCTGTGGGAGAAATGCGCGAGTCAATGTTCATTATGTCTGTCAGATGGTTCATAGTTCCCGAAACAACAACATCTGGTTCTACGCATTCGTCATGAATGCTGGTTACTCCATTATTAAAAACAATAGACAGGAGTTCATCAGCATCCGTAGCCTTGAAGCAAATCGTCAGATCTCTGAACGAATGCTCGGTTGCATTCATGTGTTTTTCGAATTCCGACTCAGGCAACTTATGAATATCGCGAGCACGCTCAATGCTTACCTTAAATGCCGCTCTGCAGCCATCAACTACCGGACCCAAATACTCCATGAGCATAAACTTGTCTAGATTGACCGCGCGCGATATCTGCTTTAGGTGCCACTCCAGATTCGTTCGATTCTCCTTCTCTGCCAAAGTAATCCGAACTAGCATTATTGGAGTAGTATTTAGAGATGATGTTTAACCCAAGAAACAATATTACAGGAAGTGATTAGCATAACACACGAAACTGCAACGGGGTTATACGGTGACCATCGACATCCACACGCATCTGGGAAGTACACGAATGGAAGCTGATGATGTCAGTGACCACACATTGAAGAACCATGTTGATGAACTCATCCGACACATGGACTTACACGGAATCAAAAAAGCGGTTGTGTGTCCGACATCGCCCAACTACGATAATGACCTCCATGTTGCAGCTGCCTCTATGAACCCCGATAGACTGATGAGCGCCTGTGCGATTATTCCAAGACCACTAAACAACGCACGGAAAATGGTTGCACACTACGCTGATGAAGGATGCAAAGCAGTCATTTTCGATGACAGACTGTATCACCCTCTAGATCCTGCAGCCTACGCGCTGCTACAGGCATCTGTTGAAGCCAATCTAGCTGTCTATCTGCATAATGCTGAGATGACCAACGATACGATTACATTTTTGGATCGAGCATCGCAGATGTATCCAGATGGCAGATTCGTTGTGCTCCATATGGGTGGACTCTTCGGTTTCCCCAAGTTATTGCCATTAGTGGCTAGGAGCAATGTCTGGCTAGAGGTGTCAGTGACATTGATCAAGCTGGTCGAGTCACCATTGAAGGTTTTCCTTGATGCTCTTGTTCAAGATATCGGTGTCAGGAGACTAGTTTTTGGTTCAGAGCATTATACCGAGTACGGCGACCTAAGAGCTGTGCTGAATATGATACACCTGAATGTAGAAACCAATCAAATCATTACGAAAGGCAACGCCAAGGACATCCTGCGCCTCTAGTAAGCCAAGCCGCACGCAGGGCCTTAACGAATCAACCCTGTGTCTTGTCCATTTTCAAGTGTCATCAATACGATGGGTGAGCATGGCACCATGAATGAGCTCGCGGACATCTTCTATCTTAGGAATGCCGATGATGCGTGACTTGCCCACCACAATTGTTGGCACAGCAATAATGCTCTCAGATTCGATACGATCCAAATGTGTTTCTATTCGTGATTCAACTACTTCAAAAATGTCCGCGCCATAGCTTAAATCTCGGGTCGCCTCTTTCACTAATTCCACTGCATGACTACAGAAACCGCAGTGGTCACTTGTGAAGACAGTTATCTTGATTGCATTACTGCGCGTTTGGGATTTATCAACTTGAGAATTATCCAACCAGTCCCGTGTACGACTTCGGTGTGTCATTTGGTCATTCTCCTTACTGCAGTAATTGACAAATTGCGTAGTTTGACGCTACGCTTGATGTCCGGCTTTGATGATATAATCCCGTCAAGAATAGGAACTCCGCATGATTGCAAGTCCCTCACTCAGCGAATATGGGGGGCTTAAGACGAATTTCTTCTTGTACGGAATGGATGGCCCTTAGCGGTATTGATTCCCACTGCCGACTGTTTCGCTCCACGATAACAAACGGTCCACTTCCTTCATCATACCAGACTTTCTTCACGCGCCCTATGGGAAAGCCCCTGAAGTCGCAAACAAGCTTGTTCTTCAGAAGCCATTTCATCTTCTCATCCGTCATAAGTGCTCATCAACATGAAGAACGAATCCCATTGAAGAGCGTGTGTAAGACGGGAGCAATTCCGAGGTAACATACACTCGGTTTACAAATGACTGAGCTACCGTCTGGCTGCTGCTATTTAACGTCTGCAAATCATGGGAAGAGTATCATCAATCCGTATAGAAGCCAGTTAGCAACAGCAGGAAAGAGAAGCCAGACAAGATAGTTGCCTGGAGGTGCAGTGAATCGATCAACCTGAGCAGGAAGGAATCCCAAATACCCGTTTTCCACCGGAGTCCAAGTCCATAAAGCTCGTTCCCGACTAAGGACTGGCTCAATTACCACTAGGTCCAGAACAGCCCCTAGCAGCCCAGAACCCAAGATAGCACCAGCTGCGGGTAACCCCATCATTAGTGAAAACACCAATGTGCCTTGAACTGCAAAAACCCACATGAACGGAATCCATAGGGGCACCCGTCCTACAAAGAAACCATTGGTTTTTGATTTCGTATAATGGTAATACCCCTGTCCCGAAATATAGTGTTCTCCAATGGCGCCAACTACCAGGATAGCAGCAATTTGCACACCCACTCTCCAACCTGCCATTGTCCAAAGCAAGTATGTAGTTGAGGCGGCAAGTACGACAAGTATGGCGGCGAGTAGATATCCAAATATCTTCGACATGGCGTTCACTCCTTGCGCTTCAGAAAGCTCCATAGACCGAACTGTGAATTTCTTCGCACGACCTGAGTAGCCAATTTGAGACTCTCACGAATCGCGGACCCTCGTTCCTTGAAAGCCACGAGGAACCGTCGCCCTATCTTCTCCGTTGTAATGGATTGTGAATTGAAGGTCTCTTGGATATCAAGCAGGACATCAATTACCCGACCCACAGTACGTCGATCAATGTCGAGCTTCTGTGATAATTCTCCAATCGACATCGGAACGCCATTTCTAAGCTCACTAACAATTCGAGCCATGGCGTTAATGTGACCAACGCGATGTATAGAGGGGTTGAAACTTGCGAATGGCATTACAGTTCAACAGGCAGCATCGTCAGCTTAAATATATACTTTGTTACGCACACATATTTTGGTACATAACATCGGCAATTGATAGATAACAATTCACGAAGTCACGTATTCGTCCTTTCTTTCGTATCCCCACTCAACAATACTCTCGTCCCCGGTAGGAAGCATCCGTCCGGACAAGAAGAATCCAATGACAACCATGATGAAACCAACGATGTTCATTGTACCTCCAGTGATAACCCAGCTACGCATGTCACTAAACTGGGTAAGGCCTATGTCCGCAAAACCTGCGCCATCGAGACGGTCAAGTGTAAGTGTGTAGTTCCCAGGATCAAGATCAACTACGATTGTGTTTTCGTAAACAGGAGGGTTGGTGTCCGGAATGTAATGCTCAGCTGTTAAGGTCATGTTAATGGTATGCACGTCAAATGTATCGTTGTTCAATATCGTAATGTCTACGCTAACAAGCGTGGTATTGAACGGCCGCACTGATATCCAGACTTCAAGTTGGGGGTAGAACCTAGCTTCGTCCCAAATGCTGAATGAACCTCGATTACCGACCATTGCTATGTAACCCATCGCATGATATGGAGCCGAATAGACAATTGCCCCACCTAGAATGATTATGAACACTCCTCCGAAATAGAAGAATGCTTTCTTGCTGAACCAAATACTTCTCATGCATCAGACACCAAGTTTGACAATTGAAACTGAGGATATAGGTCTAACGAACAGGACAATGCAAATGAAAACCGAACTCCAAATGCGATTCTATGGATAAACGCGTACCATTACGGGGGCAAGATTTCCAATGCTAGCAACCATAGCCTTTATAGGCACGACCAAAACAGTGAGTTTCAAACTACAGGGAGTATCCAGCAATGTACTTCGAATTGTCGCTAATACCATTTTTCATGATAGTGCTGCTGTTCCTCATTTTCTGGATCGTGCAGGAAGGGAGCCGCTGGCAAAAGCACCCTCAATTGGGCGTGTTCGCCAGGTTCATACAAGCATCAGCTGGAAGAGCCTTTTTCTCGTTCTTTATACTCACAATTCTCTTAATCCCCGCAACGTTGCTTCTCCTGATAGGAGTGTGGTGGGACTTGTTAGCGATTGGAGAAGCCATCGCGAATACAGTTCCTGTCGTAAACACTCTGCTGCTGATGTTTCTTATCCTAGCTGGAATGATTCCGGTGACGTTAAGCAGTTTCAGGACTTGGCGTCATGCAGTCCGAGCCGCAGCAGAAGTCAAAGTGAGGACTACACTCGGATAAATATCTGGTCCATTCGATGAATTGACGGGTGAAACTCACCTGTCGCTTTCACAGACCCGAAATGAGGCTAGGTTCAAGTGGGATCGATTGGAGTTGGCAACGGAATTCATGTTGTAATTGGAGGCTCCTTTCCATTCTGCAATACTATCGTAATCATCACCTCTGAGGAACTCGTAGTAATAGACCCGGGTTGTCCTATCGAAGAGCTGCGATCCCTTCTGAAGAATCACAATCACGAGCTCCGCGACATTGACACAGTCATTCTAACTCATATTCATCCGGATCATATCACGCACGCAACGAAACTACACAGGCTCTCAAAGTGTAGAATTGCTGCCAACGAGATGACTGCATCGCTCTTCAATGATAAGGAGGAGATGAAGAAGTTCCTTGGGTTCCACAAAGAACATCCTATCAGACCCCTGTGGGAAGAGCTGGTCAACAGGAGCATGTACGGAGCCCTAGAGGAGGGAAAAGTAGATGAAGAGTTACGAAACGGTGACAAGTTCGCGGTGGGGAACCTTACTCTCCGCGTGCTATATGCGCCAGGTCATCTCCCCGATCATATGTGCATAGAATTTCTCGAACCCAACCTCATCTTCGCATCTGATATCGACTGCACAAGGTTTGGCCCATTCTATGGACACGAGAACTCATCCATTCCTGAGTTCAGAGAATCGATACAGATGCTGAAGAAGCGTGACTACAAGGGAATGATCAGTGGGCATCTGCAGGAACCTCTGATTGTTGATCACAGATATGCTCTTTCCGAGTACGAGAAGCATTTCGACAGACGTGAGGAAGCAGTGCTCAACTCAATAGGGGATGGAGCAGAAACAATCGATGAACTTTCTGTCAACCCAATCATATATCCGCCTCTCTCAGACTTGGTTCTACTTCAATTCGAGAAATGGATGGTCGAGCATCATGTGAGCTCCCTCATGGAGAAAGGGTTGGTGGAAACGATGAATAGGAAGTTGATCGCAGTATTCCCAGAATCATCTACTTAGGAGTGGCGATGCTGTGCACAGATCTTTCCGCTACTTTTTCAAGAGAAAGTAATAGCGCACTGCGAGCGGATTCAAGTTTCATGTATGTTTGCCCTCTTCATTGCTTCAACCGAGTCAGTTTGTGGTAGCGACTTGCCAAGCATGTAAAATGACATTTCTGGTCGGAAGCTGGTGTGTGAGTGAACTCACAGCGAGCGATATACATGCTTGGAGTAGTAATGGATTTGTTTATCTAGGTTTCAACCTGAATAGGAATCGCAGGTGGAGTTACTGAATGCAACTAGAGCAAGGCTTCACATTGATGCGGGCGCTGATACTTCGCAATTCGATTGTTGAGGGAAACACACATTTTTCGCTGCTGCATGGATTCTATTGTTAGGAGAATGAGAACTGAATGTCCGATGACAAGGATTCGAAGATATCTAGTACTCGAAGAGAAGAAACTTCTACAGAGCAACCCCAGCTTGAGGAGCTCCTTAAGGCACGAGAGTATTTGGACCTAGCAGAAGTCATGTTCGTCGCGCTTAACTCGAACGGCATTGTTGTGTTCGTCAACCGCAAGTGCCGTAAGGTCTTGGGCTATGATCATGGCGAAATTATTGGCAAGGACTGGTTCAAAATCTTCCTCCCAAAGAGGTTTCGAAAGGAATCCTATGATGTATTCAGAAAACTCATGAAGGGCAAGGGTGAGTCAGTGGAGTACTTTGAAAATCCAGTTTTAACCAAGGACGGCGAGGAGCTAATCATATCCTGGCACAACACAGTTACGAAAAACAATAAGGGGCGGATAGACGGCATACTCGGCTCTGGACAGGACATCACAGAGCGCAATAGTACTGAGAAAGAACTGAATAAACTAAGCCTAGTGGCGGAACAGGCAAGTGATGGAATTGCTGTCGCTAACTTGGATGGAGTCATTGAGTACATAAATCACGCTTGGGCCGAGATGCATGGATACGGTGACCCTAAGGAGCTAATAGGCAAGAGCTTGAGCATCTTCCATACCAAGGAACAACTTGAACAGGATGTCATTCCCTTCAATGAAAAACTCATTGAGAAAGGAGCTTACCAAGGCGAAGTAGGTCACAAAAGAAGGGATGGCACAACCTTTCCCACGTTCATGAACAACTCAATCATGAGGGACAAGGAAGGAAAGCCAACCGCGTTACTGGGAATGGCCCGAGACATCACCGAGCGCAAGAAGACGGAACAGGCGCTGCGAGAGAGTGAGGAACGCATAAGAAGCATTCTGGATTCAGTGAGATCCGGGATAGTGATCATTGAAGTCGATACACAGACGATTGTCGATGCCAATCCTGCTGCAATCCAGATGATGGGACTTACGAGGGATGAACTCATTGGTACAGTTTGCCATAAGCACTTATGTCCAGCTGAGGTGGGCAAATGCCCTATACTAGATCTCGGAATGACTGTTGACAACTCAGAGAGGATCCTGAGAACTGTGGAGGGGGTGGAGATACCTGTTCTCAAGACTGTGAGTCGAATTACTCTTGGTGAAAGAGAGTACCTACTTGAGAGCTTCGTCGACATCTCAGAGCGGAAGAAGGCCGAGAAGGCGCTTCAAGCAGTGACAGACTCAACTCTAGACGCTATTATCATGGTGGACCCAGACGAGCAGATAGTCTTCT